>CAZXOD010000044.1:0-13907 GCA_964642285.1 uncultured Synergistaceae bacterium | reverse complement strand
CCGGGGGAGTGGCTGTTTTAGCCCACCCGATTCTTACCTCACAGTGCTATGAAAAGATTCGGAGCCTGGCGGGCAGCCTGAAAGAATCGGGCCTCTGGGGGATGGAATGCTACACTTCCAGGCACGATGGAGAGCAGGTCTTCCGCTATCTCTCCATCGCGTCGGATCTGGGGCTTTTCCCCACCGCAGGAACCGATTTTCATGGAGGCAACGGTCCCGCTCCGCCCCTGGGGATCTCAGTCCCCGTCGGAATGATTCCCTGGGCCAGGTTGGGCGTCTCTCTTTAAAAAATGATGGTATTATACCGTGGAGCAAAAAGCTGATTTCAAGGAGGATAAACAATGTATCCCATAGATCTTAAGAGCGACACAGTCACCCGGCCGTCGAAGGCCATGCGGGAGGCCATGTTCAATGCCGAAGTCGGGGACGACGTATACGGGGAAGACCCTACGGTAAACCTGCTTCAGGAGAAGGCCGCGGCCATAATGGGCATGGAGGCCTCCATCTTTCTCCCCTCGGGCACCATGGGAAACCTGACGGCCATCCTGGCCCACTGCGGCCGGGGAGAGGGAGCTATCATCGGAAGCAACAGCCACATATACATCAATGAGGGAGGCGGCCTTGCCGCCCTGGGTGGAGTCGTCCCCCTTACCGCCGACGACTCTTCGGGGCTGATACCCCCTTCGGAGACAGACGCCAACTGCCGGCCTGAGAACGTCCACTTCGCCCCCGCTAAGCTGCTGTGCATCGAAAATACCCACAATAAGTGCGGCGGCCTTGCCGCCTCGCCCGGTCAGATGAAAGTCGCCACCGATGGGGCGAGGAAGCGCGGTCTTTCGGTCCATATCGACGGCGCCAGGATATTTAACGCCGCGGCTGCCTGGAAGTGCGATGTGAAGGAGTACGCGTCCCAGGTCGACTCAATCCAGTTCTGCCTGTCCAAGGGGCTGGGCGCGCCCATAGGCAGCATGCTGTGCGGCTCCTCCGCCTACATCCGCAGGGCGCTTCACTGGAGAAAGAAACTGGGCGGAGGCCTTCGCCAGGCGGGAATCATGGCCGCCGCGGGCATCTACGCCCTGGAAAACAACATCGGCCGCCTTGCCGACGACCATGAAAACGCGGCTTTGCTCGCAAAGGGTCTGGCCGAGGGTGGGCTGGAAGTGGAGAAAATTTCCGTCCCCACCAACATGGTATATTTCCACGTTCCCACTTCCGCGGGGGATGATCTTCACGTCCGGTGCGCGGAAAAAGGCCTCCTTTTCAACGCCGCCGCCGGAGGCAGGATAAGGCTTGTCACCCACATCGACGTCTCCCGGGAGCAGGCATTGAAGGCCGTTGAAATTATCCTGGGGGAGGTCTCCGGCAAGTGAGGAAAGGGCCCTCCCGGGAGGCCGTTGAAGAAGCGTCCGCTTTTCTGATCCGCAGGGCCCTTGAAAAAGGCGCGGCGGGAGCGGACGCCGTATACCGGTTTGGCAGGGGAGGGTCTCTCTCCCTGAGGGACGGGGAGACTGAAAAAAACTCTTTCGGAACATCGGTGGGCATAGGGCTGAGGACCATAGACAGGTGGGGGAGGCAGGGGGCGGCCCAGGTCAATTCCCTTGAAAGGACTTTTCTGGAGGATTTGACCCAGTGGAGCCTTAACAACTGCGCCTCCTCCGAGCCCGACCCCTATGTCTCTCTGGCCCCCGGCTGCTCCTTTCCTATTGCGGACCTGGAGCTGTACGATACCGAGGTTGAGGCCGTAACTCCGGAATTCAGAATGGAAGTATGCAGGGAGATGTGGAAAATTGCCCGGGACGGTGATCCCGCGGTGGTGTCAGTAAGAAGCGCCGCATGGGGAGAAGGATCTGGGGAAAGTTACTACAGGTCCTCGGAAGGCCTCTCCCTCTGGTACGAGGCCACCAGCGCCGGGTGCGGGGTGTCGGTGGTTATGGCCGCCGGGGACGATATAATGGAAATGGGCGGATACGGAGACGACAGCCGCTTCATATCGGACCTGGATCCCCGAAAGGCCGCCGCCGAGGCCGTCAGGCGCACCGCCCTCGTAATGGGCGGGAAGCCCCTTCCCACAGGGAGATATGACCTCGTCCTGGACGGGGAGGCGGCCGCGTCCCTCGTGGATGTTATAGGAGAGCTCTTTCTCGCCTCGTCCGTCCATAAAAACAAGTCCTTTCTCAAGGGAAAGCTGGGGGAGCGGGTAGCTTCTTCCGCGCTCTCCCTCACCGACGACGGCCTCTTAAAAAGGGGCCTGGGCGCCTCGCCCTTCGACGGCGAGGGGGCGCCCCGCACAAGAACCCGTCTGCTCTCCTCAGGGGTGGCGGAGGGGTGGCTTTATAATCTTAAATATGCTCTTATAGACGGCGTAAAATCCACGGGGAACGGAAGCCGCTCTCTGTCGGGCACGCCCGATGTGGACACAACAAATCTCATTCTCGAGCCCGGCGCCCATTCCCTTGAGGAGCTTTTCCTCCAGGTGGGGACGGGGATTTATGTCACCGAGCTGATGGGTTTTCATACCTTAAACCCTGTGAGCGGAGAGTTTTCGCTCGGCATAAAGGGAGCGTCCGTTTCAGGAGGCGCTCCGGGAGGTGCTGTTTCAGGAATGACCATTGCGGGAAACCTGAAGGACTTAATGATGAATATAGATCTCGTGGGAAAGGATTTCCGGTTCTACGGCAGCACCGGAGCCTGCTCCCTGGTGATTCGCGATGTGGCGGCGTCGGGCGCTTAGGCTCTTCCTGGCTCTGGCCCTGATTCTGCCGTCGCTCCTGACCGCGGCGCAGGGAGAGGAGGCGGGCCTCTATGCGGGCTCTTCCCACCTTGGGGGAGTGCCGTCCGCAAAACGGGGCTCCCACCAGATGGTTTCCGCCCTCTCCATGGCCGGTATGCTCGGTATGGAGACTGGGGTCAAAGGGGATACTCTCACCATATCCGCGGGCAAAAGCAAGATTCGGATAGTGGAGGGGGCCGCCGCCGCCTGGCTGGACGCGGAACTAATCCCTCTTGCCGCCTCGACCCTCCTGGAGGGGAAGGAATGGCTTGTGGAAAGCCGTTCCGCCCTAAAACTCTTCAACGCCCTTCTGGTGCGCTCGGGGAAGCAAGGGAACCTGGCCTGGGGTCAGGCTCTTGCCTCCGGACCTCCGACCGCCCCTTCCACCCCGGCGACGGTCTCTCCACAGACCCCGGCGCGCCCGCCTCAGCCTGCGATCCCGTCCTCCGGCGGCCCAGTGTTGTCTGCCGTGAGATGGGGCATGGACGACGGCAAAATAAGAGTGGTGCTGGACTACGAAGGGGACAAACCCCCAGAAATTCAGGAGGGCAAAGGGTCGGTTAAAACTGAGTTTTTACTGGGAAAGGTCGGACTGCCGGACCTTTCTTCGCCTTACGGAGAGGTAAAGGCCTCCTCCGTGAACTACGGCGACAGGATAACCCTGGAGTTCTCTTCGTCCCTCCCTGTAAAAGAGATCATCCCCCTGACAGGCCCACCCCGGATTGTAATTGACTTCGTCCGTCAGGGCGGAACCGCCTCTCCCGCAAAGGCCCCGCCCGCGACGCCCGCCTCCGTTCCGGCTAAAGCGCCCGCGCGGAAAACCGGACCCAAAATAGTTGCGGTGGACGCCGGACACGGAGGCAAGGACCCCGGCGCGGTGGCAAACGGACTGAAGGAAAAAGACATAAACCTGGCGGTTGCCAAGCTTCTGGCGCAAAATCTTAAAAAACAGGGTTTTGACGCCCGCCTAACCAGGAGCACGGACGTCTATCTAACCCTGCAGCAGAGGACGGACCTGGCCAACAAGTGGAACGCCGACGTATTCGTAAGCATTCACGCGAATGCGCTGCCTCCGGGCCGTCACGCAACGGGCATGGAGATTTACCTCATGGCCCTTCCTACTGACAAGGACGCCATGGAGCTGGCCCTTATCGAGAACAGAGAGCTTGCGGAGGGCAACGGAGCCGAGTCGGCAAAGGCTGCCGACAAGAAAACCAGAATGCTTTTGAGCATCCTGGGAGACATGCAGCAGAACGCCAAGATAAACGACAGCACCGATTTCGCCGAATACCTGTTCAAGGAAGGCTCCAAAGGCGGAATCAAGATGCGCAGAGTGGCCCAGGCCCCCTTCTTTGTCCTGAGGGGCGCCGCCATGCCGGCCGTGCTGATAGAAACAGGCTTCCTGACTGAAAAAAAAGAAGCGGCCATGCTGGGCAGCGCAAAATACCAGAATACCATGGCGACATCCCTTGCCAAAGGAATAGCCCAGTACTTGGCAGATAATTGATTTTACCGCTTCTGAGGCTGAGGAGGAGATTTAAGAAATGGCCCGGAAATACGACGACTACGATGATGGATTTGAAGTGAGGCGAAGGCCCGCCGACGATGAAGAGCCAATTTTTATCAGGGAAGCCAGGGAAGAGAGAAGGCCTGTAACGAGGAGAAGATCGTCCGAGCCCGAGGTGAAAAAAGCCCCCCTGGTCATACGGCTTATTGCCTGGGCCGGAGTTATTGTTTTCTGTTTTGTCGCCGGCTACGTGGGCACCTCCCTGGCCCTCAGGATGCTCAATAAAAAGGATATCCTGCTGAGAAGCGACGTGGTGGCCGACCGGGAAGAGGCAAAGGGCGCCATCGAGGCCGGCAGCGGGGAGATAAAGGTAAACGCCCGAAAGGTGTCCTTTACCGTCCACTTCCCCAGCGAGGGCGGCCTGGCTTCTGAAAAGCAGGAGATGCTGTCGGGCATCATGGAGGACGACATCCGCCAGGTTTTCAGCAAAATCGCCTCTCTTTCCAAAGGTAAATTTTCACAGGATCTGAAGGTCCTCAACGTATTCAGGAGCGGAGACACCCTCTTCCTGAACCTTAACCCTCCCTTCACCGCCTCTTTGACAAAAATGGGAGGGCAGGAGAGCGCCCTCTTCATTACGGCCGTAGTCAGAACGGTGACGGAGAACTTCCCGCCTCTCACCAAGGTTCGCTTCCTGGTAAACGGCGCGGTTCCCGCAGAGGGCGCCCCGGTGGATCTCACCGTACCCTGGCAGCTTCCCCAATGACGGACGGTCTTTTGTCCGGCCGCGCCGACGGCAGGCGGAGGGACGAACTCCGCCCCGTCTCCTTCATCCGGGGCTTCTCCCGGTATGCGGAGGGATCGGCGCTGGTCTCCTTTGGCGATACAAAGATACTATGCGCCGCCACGGTGGAGGAAAAAGTGCCTCCCTTCCTCAGGGGGTCGGGCAGAGGATGGGTAACCGCTGAATACGGCATGCTTCCAAGGTCCACCTCTACCCGGGTTCAGCGCTTCGGTCCCAGAGGCGGCCCCAGTTCTAGGAGCACGGAGATTCAGCGTCTTGTGGGCAGATCCCTCAGGGCCTGCGTGGACATGAAGGCCCTGGGAGAGAGGACGATAACCGTAGACTGCGATGTAATCCATGCCGACGGAGGAACCAGGACCGCCGCCGTATCGGGAGGATTTATCGCCCTCTTTGACGCCATGAGATTCCTCCGGGATAAAGGGGTTTTTACGAAAATACCGATAAAATTTTTTCTTTCCGCGGTCAGCGTGGGCCTGGTGGAAGGTGAAATCCTTCTGGACCTCTGCTATCAGGAGGATAGCGCCGCCGCAGTGGATATGAACGTGGTCATGAACCATCTGGGCGATTACGTGGAAATCCAGGGAACGGGAGAGGAGTCCGTCTTCTCCGCCCCTCAGCTGGGGGAGTTCCTTGCCCTGGCGGCAAAGGGGACCGCCCGGATAATTGAGCTCCAGAAGGAGGCCCTTGGCATTGCCGGCGGCGAAGAAGCTTTTTCCTGAGGGGCTTATTTTTGCCAGCGGCAACAGGGGCAAATTCGCCGAGGTGAAAGAACTCTTCGCTCCTCTTGGGGCGGACATCATCTTTGGCCCTGAAAAAGCGTCCCTGGACGTGGAAGAAGACGGTTCCACATACTCGTCCAACGCCCTTCTCAAGGCCCGGGCCTGGGCGATGGAGACGGGGCTGCCCGCCCTGTCGGACGACAGCGGCATAGAGGCGAGGGCCCTGGATTGGAAGCCTGGGATCCATTCGGCCAGAATGGGCAAAACCGACGGGGAGAGAGTGGAATGGCTGCTTGAGGCTCTTAAGGACAAGGACGACAGATGCGCCCGCTACGTCGCCTCCTTTGCCCTTTACTTCCCCTCCGGGCAGTTTTGCATCATAACAGAAGGAGCCTGCCAGGGAAGAGTATCCGGGGCGCCTTTGGGAACAAGAGGCTTTGGATACGACCCAGTCTTTGCTCCTGAGGGCTTTGACGGAACCTTCGGCCAGATACCCGACGAGATAAAAAGGAAAATTTCCCATAGAGCGGTAGCGGGATACAGAATGTTGGATATCCTTTCAAAGGGTTCTATGATAAAATAACTGCTTGTCCGGAACCGGTTTCAATATTTAGGAGGTGCGCCAGGTGAAGACCTTTCTCGGTATAATTCACATAATGCTCTGCATAGCCCTTTCGGGAGTCGTTCTCCTTCAGCAGAGAAAACAGGGCGGTTTCGCCGGAATGTTCGGCGGAGGAACCCAGGCCGACATGAGCGGTCAGTGGCAGCGTTTCACGGGACTAACAAAGATAACTGTGGTTTTGACCGGAATTTTTATGGTCACGTCCATCATTCTGGTTTTATCCTAGGGTCGGGCTGAAATGAACTCCGGCTCTCCCCTCGACTGCTACGATGACGTCAGGAGGCTGGCTGTCGGAAAAGAAAGGCTTCACTCCGCTACCCACGAAGAAATCCTCAACGGCCTGACGACAGACGTATACTTTGTCAAGGCCCGGGACGTCCTTAGAAAAGCCGGCCGCCTCGACACCTCTGTGACGGCGGAATTTTTTGCCCGCAAGGAGGGCGTTTTCTCCGGTCTGGAAGAGGCCATGTTTCTTCTGACGGACAAGAATGTGGAAGTGGAGGCCCTCCGGGAGGGGGATGAATTCTCGCCCCGGGAGGTGGTGGCCCGCATTGTGGGCCCCTACGGCGAATTTGGCATGTACGAAACGGTTTTGCTGGGGATGTTTGCCTCCGCTACTTCCTGGGCCACTGCCGCGAAGGAGTGCGTGGACGCCGCCGGCGGCAAGCCCGTGCTCTGCTTTGGGGCCAGGCATCTGCACCCCGCCGTAGCCCCCGTCATGGAGCGTACAGCAGTGGTTGCGGGCGGATGCAAGGGTTCCAGCTGCATTCTCGGCGCCCGCCTGGCGGGTTCGGAGCCCACCGGCACAGTTCCCCATGCCGCCGTGCTCATCGTAGGCGACACAGTAGCCCTGGCGAGATACTATGATGCCGTCATGCCCGAGGGAGATTCAAGAATTGTGCTCGTGGACACCTTCAAGGACGAGGCGGAGGAGACCATCCGGGTGGCGGAAGCCCTCGGAGACAGACTCTCCGCGGTCAGGCTCGATACTCCGGGGGAGAGGGGCGGCGTTTCCGCCGACCTGGTTCGCGAAATAAGATACCGCCTTGACCTGGCCGGATACAGGCATGTCCGCATAGTTGCCTCCGGCGGTCTCAATCCCGGCCGCATCAGAGAACTTGCGGCGGCGGGGGCCGACTTTTTCGGCGTGGGAAGCTACATCGCCCACGGACGCAGCATCGATATGACCATGGATATAAAGGAGATCGACGGGCTGCCCGTGGCAAAAAGAGGAAGATTGCCGGGAAGGATTGAAAATCACCGGCTTGTTCGTGTAAAATAATAGTTTGGACCGCCAAAACGGACACTTCGCCCTGCGGAAGAATGAAGGCATGGCCCGGGGAACCCCCTGTCACATCCCCTTAGATGAGGCCGGCCTGCCGCGGGAGCGGTGTTTTAATATATACGCAAACGAACCAGGAAAGATATGAAGGAGGAAGAACCATGTCGGACAGCCGTTCCTATATGGCCGTAAAAGATAAGGTCGAGCGCAGCTGGTACGTCGTTGACGCGACGGACAAACCTCTGGGCCGGATAGCGTCCCAGGTAGCGAAAATTTTAATGGGCAAAAACAAGCCCACCTATACCCCCCACGTGGACTGCGGCGACTTTGTAATAATCATCAATGCAGAAAAAGCAAAGCTCACGGGCAACAAGAGGCAGAAGACCACTATCCACCGCTATACGGGCTACATCGGCGGTCTGCGTACCGTTACCCTCGGGGAAATGATGGACAAAAAGCCTGTTCAGCTGATGGAGAGAGTTGTCAAGGGGATGCTTCCCAAGACGCGCCTCAAGCACCAGAGGAAGCTCAAGGTCTATGCCGGACCGGAACATCCTCACGGCGCCCAGCAGCCCGTTGAAATAGAAGTGTAATTCAGGGAGGGAAAACACCATGCAGACCACACCATACTGCTGGGGCACCGGAAGAAGAAAGGCCGCCCTGGCTCGCGTAAGGGTCCGTCCCGGCGACGGAACGATAAAAATTAACGAAAGAACCGTAGAAGACTACTTTCCCAGAGTCGTATGGCAGAACAGCGCGCTTCAGCCGCTGAAGACCGCCGGCCTTGAGGGCAAAGTGGACGTCTTCGTGCGGGCTTCGGGCGGCGGCCTTACAGGCCAGGCCGGGGCCGTAAGAATGGGCATCGCCAGGGCGCTGATCAGGCTGAACCCCGACCTCAGGCCCGCCCTTAAAAAAGAAGGGCTTCTCACCAGAGACTCCCGGATGGTGGAACGGAAAAAGTTCGGCCAGAAGGGCGCCAGAGGGCTCAGGCAGTTCTCCAAGCGTTAAATTCAAAAGACGTATTTTAAATTTAAGGCGGGCTTCGGCCCGTCTTTTTTTATTTTCCCATATTGACTGACCGTTCGGTATGTTATATGCTACTCCATACCGAACGGTCAGGAGGGGTGCAGATGGCGGAAGAAAACAGGGATTCCCGAAAGGCGATTCTCGAAGCGGCCCGGGAGGGCTTCGCCATAATGGGTTATTACGGCGCCAGCATGGATTACATAACAAAAACTGCTGGGGTCAGCAAGGGGGCCGTTTACTGGCACTTCCCCGGAAAGTGGGAGGTCTACAAGACGGTGATATCGGATGAGGCGGAGAGGCTGAAGCGAATAGTCCTGCCTCCGGGAGTAGTATTGACCCGGGGAGAGGCTCTGGAGTTTTTTTTAACCAGAGGGGAGCAGCTTATAGGAATCTTCGCCGATGACAACATATGCAGGCTTCTCTTTGTCTACCTCCAGCTGGAGGCCATGAGGGGAAAGGACGAAATGGCGGACTTTCATGCCTCCCTCAGGGCGTCTATCACCAAAGATGTCGTATCGGCGATCCAGACTGCCTATCCCGAGGACGCTTTTGCCGCCCTGGGGATATCCCAAAGGGAGTTTGTAAACATGTTCATGAGCGTCCTGGGCGGCATAGTCTTTAATATTGGGCTTACCATCACGAAGAAAGAAGCGATCCGCAGCTGGAGGCTTCTCATAGCTTCGGTTCTTGGGGGGATGTCCGGTGAGTAGATTCAGACTTTTTATCCCGTCGATTTTTCTGACGCTGCTTTTGGCGGTCTTTCCGGGCGAAGCTTCCGAGCCCCTCACCCTGGAAAAGGCTCTGTCCCTGGCAGGCGAGAACAACCCCGTTATTGCCGCAGGCAGGCAGAGGATTATCCAGGCAAAGGAAAAGATCCATCAGGCGGCGGCGCCGGGGCTTCCCCAGCTGGGAGTCTCCCTGCTCTATCAGACCGCAGATAAAGACCCCTTTCATCCCGTCTTTATCGCCGGCCGCCAGGTCGGCTATGCCCAGGCGGGCTTCCGCAACACCTGGAAGGCCGCCCTGACCCTCAACCAGCTTATATACAGCGGCGGGGCGGTCAAGTATTCCACCGCCTCCAGAAAGATGGCCCTCCAGGGGGTGGAGGCGGCGGAGGAGCGGACTGCCCAGGGAGTGGAGTGGGGAGTTACCTCCGCCTGGTACGAGCTTCGCCGGGCGGAGGGCAGGCTCTCCGTGGCGGAGGAGATGCTGAATTTGGCAAAAGAACATCTCCGCCAGGTAGAGGCGATGTTCAGGAACGGAATGATCGCTAAAAACGAGGTCCTGAGAGTGGAAGTTTCCGTCTCGGAGGCGGAGCTTAACCATATAAGGGCCGCCAACGGCGTGGACGTGGCCTGGCACGCCCTGGAGCGCGCTGTGGGGACATCCCTGCGGTCCGCCTTCACCCTCCGGCCGGAGGAGCTTGAAGCAGGGCTTCCTCCGGCACCCCCGGGAGCGGTGGAGCTTGCCCTTGTCTCCCGGCCTGAGACCAGAGCTCTGGACAGGGCCATGCAAGCCGCTCTTTTCGCGTCTAAAGCCGCCCGGGCATCAGGAGGGCCGACCGTTGTTCTGATGGGGGAGGCCTATCGGGCGGATGAGAGCTTCTTTCCATCCAAAATGGATGACTGGAAAATTACCCTGATGGCGGGCTGGACCTTTTACGACGGCGGGGAATCGGCGTCAAAGGCCAGAGAGGCCAGGGCTGCCGCCGAAGAGCTTCTCTTTCAGGCGGAGGATCTGAAACGGCAGATCGAACTGGAAGTTTCGGCGGCCTGTTCAAACTTTGAGTCCTCCCTCAGGAGAATTGAGGTGGGCAGGGCCATGGTAGCCGCGGCTGAGGAGGAGTACCGCATGGCCCTGAAGCGATACGTGGCCATGGTGGGAACTAATATCGATGTGCTGGACGGGGCCGCGGCCCTGACCAACGCCAGAAATCAGTTTGTAGAGGGAGTATACGACGCTAAAAAGGCCAGGGCCGAGATTGACTGGGCTCTGGGTATTACAGGCAAAACTCTTGGACAGGAGGTTTCTGAATGAAAAAAGTGCTTGGATTTCTTTTCTTTGTCCTCCTGTTCGGCGGACTAATCATCTACAGGTGGCATCAGAAGATCGTCGCCGAAAGGGAGATTCCCCTCATGGACGCTGTTCCCGTAGAGGCCGTCTATCTCGAACCCTTCTCCTTCCGGGATGAAATATCCTTCTCCGCGAGCATTGAGCCCGAGGAAAAGGCGGCGGTGGTCTGCAAAGTTCCGGGAAGGACCGTTCTCAAGGTCTTTGTAGCCGAGGGCGACCGGGTAAAAGAAGGAGACCGACTCGCTGAAGTTGACGACAGCCTTCTCAGGCAGCAGATCCTTCAGGCCGAGGCCGCTCTGGGCCGGGCTTCCAGCTATTCGTCCACCGTTAAGGCTGATTTTGAAAGAATTTCCGCCCTCTACGGCGAAGAAGTGGTAAGCCGACGGCAGTTCGATCACGCCCAGGGAGAGGCCACGGTCGCGGCCAGGCAGGTTCAGGAGGCCAGGGCGGCCCTCAATCAGCTGAAGATCATGCTGGGCTACCACACAATTACGGCCCCTGTCTCAGGCGCCATCCTCTCCCGCTTCGTGGACCCCGGGGACACGGCCTCCCAGTCTCCGGCCTTCATTATCGCGAGCGGTGAAAAGGTCAAAGTTTCAGGGTCGGTTCCCGAGAGGCTTTTCACCCTGGTAAAGACGGGGCAGACGGCGCGGATTTCAGTGGACGCCCTGCCGGGCCAAGCGTTTGAGGGAGCGGTTTCCCGGGTTCATCCCTCCCTGGACCCGGCGACGCGCACCGGCAAAGTAGATGTCCTTCTCTCGCCGGAAGGGGTTCTTCTGCCTGGGATGTACGCCAGGGTGACCATCGGCACGGGGGTCAGGCAGGGATTCGCCCTTCCCCTGGAGTCAGTGGGCGGGCTGGCGGGGACGGGGGAGTCGGTCTGCTATGTAATTGAAGAGGGCAGGGCAAGGCTTCGAAAAATTACTGCGGGCGCGGAGCAGCAAAATTTTGTTGAAGTACTCTCGGGTTTGAGCCAGGGTGAAGCCGTGATCTCCGCCAGGTCCGAAAAGATCAGGGACGGAGTAGCGGTAAAGGTGGTTGAAAAATGAACCTGCCGGAACTTTCAGTTAATCGCAGGGTTTCCATGCTCATGGTCTTCCTCGCGGTAATCCTCATAGGGGGGATAGTCTTCTTCGGCCTGAAGCTGGACCTTCTTCCGAAGATCGAGCCGCCGGTGGTCAACATCCTCGTCACCTGGCCCGGCGCCTCGGCCAGCGACGTGGAGCAGCGGGTCTCAAAGATAGTAGAGGACAAGGTCTCTCTCATCGAGGGTGTGGACACCATCTTTTCCAAATCCCTGGACAACATATCGGCTGTGTCGGTCAAATTCAAGTGGGGCGTGGACCTGGACGTAAAGATGGGGGACATCAGGGATGCCGTGAATTTCGCCAGAAGGGATCTTCCAGACGACGCCGAGGAGCCGGTGATCCTCAGGATAACTTCGGGCACCATACCCTTTCTCGCCCTCTCCTTTAACGCCGACCAGTCCTGGGAGGGGCTCCACCATTTTGTCAACAAGACGGTGGTGGAAGATATCTCCCGGATTCCGGGAGTAGGGCAGGTGCTGGTCTACGGCGGAAGGCAGAGGGAGATCCAAATAAGAATAGACGCCGAAAAGGTGGAGGCCTTCGGCGTTCCCGTGGCGTCGGTCATTGCCGCGGTGGAGGGGGAAAACCTCAACATTCCGGCGGGCTCCCTGAAGCAGGGGGATACGGAGTACTACGTCCGGGTCCCCGGCAGGTATACCTCCGTGGAGCAGATAGGACGCACGGTGGTGGGCGTGGCAAACGGAAGGCCCGTTCATCTTGCCGATGTGGCCGAAATTATGGACGGCTACAAGGACCGGGACCTCCGGGGGTATCATTTCGACAGGGAGGCCGTCATCATGGCGGTCCTCAAGACCAGCGACGCCAACACTGTGGAGGTCACAGAGGCAGTGATTCAGCGGCTTGAGGAGCTGAAAAAAACCGAATTCCCCTCCGACGTGGACTACCACATAGGCATGAATACGTCGGAGTTCATCATGAACTCCATAAACAACCTGACCAGCTCCCTCTATGCGGGAGTTATCCTGGTATTCGCCGTGACGTGGCTCTTTCTCAAGAGGCTTTCAGCGTCCCTCATCGTCTGCGGCGCCATACCCTTCTCCCTGATCATCACCTTCATATTCATGGGAGAGCTGGACTACACCATAAACATCTTCACTCTGTCGGCGCTGGCCATGGCAAGCGGCATGGTGGTGGACAACTGCATTGTCTCCACCGACCAGGTAGTCTACCATATTGAAAAGGGTACCCGGAAGGACGTGGCCTCCGTGGTGGGCACAGTAGAGGTGCAGTCCTCCCTTATTGCCTCCACCCTGACCACCGTGGTGGTGCTGCTGCCCCTG
This sequence comes from uncultured Synergistaceae bacterium, assembly GCA_964642285.1. Taxonomy (GTDB): domain Bacteria; phylum Synergistota; class Synergistia; order Synergistales; family Aminobacteriaceae; genus Aminivibrio. Next base: position 714 of record CAZXOD010000044.1, on the reverse strand, counting down.
GCCTTCATCAGCGGGCTGGTAGGGGTGTTTTTCTCCTCCCTCACCGTAGTGATGGTGGTGGCGGTGGCGGCCTCTCTTTTTGTGAGCCTTACCTTTATCCCCATGATGGGCAGCGTCTTCTTCCGGAAAGAAGAAGACCGTCTGAGGCTGCACCGCTACAGCGACGCTGTTATTTCGCGGCTGGAAAGGGGTTACGAGGGTCTTCTGAGCTGGTCCCTGGAAAATCGCAAAATAGTGGTGGGCGCCTCCCTGATCCTCATGGCTCTGACCGTTGCCGGATTCCGGTTTATCGGCACCGAGCTCTCCCCCGACCCCGATACTGGGGAGATTATGGTGACCGTTACCCTTCCTGAGGGTACGGACGTAGAAGCCACTGACAGGATAGTTCTAAGGACCATTGAGTTTGCCAGAGGAGCCGTGCCGGAGGCCACTAATATCTACGGATACGACGGCAGCGATGAAAAAGGATTTGCCATCGCGGCGGGGCAGCAGGCGGGAGCCAACATAGGCAACATCGGGCTGAAGCTGGTGAACAAAAAAGAACGGGAGAGAAGCGCCTTTGAGATCGGGGAGACTCTGAGGGAGTGGCTGAAGGACCAGCCGGGCATAGAAAAACTCAACGTCCTGGTAACATCTCCCATCAAGTCCATGTTCCTTGGCGCCAAGCCCCTTAACATCGAGATTTTCGGCGACGACCTGGGCCAGGTGGTAGGC
>CAZXOD010000043.1:0-13939 GCA_964642285.1 uncultured Synergistaceae bacterium | reverse complement strand
GGCGTCGGGGCCCGCCATGGAAAAGGCGAGCTCCATTGCCTCCCGGGGGGTGTCCGCGAAGGTGAAGCCAAGCTTTTCGGACGCCTCCCGCCCTATTCCGGGGCAGACCATTACGCCCCTTCCCTTGTCGCAGATAATTCGCCCCACGTGGACTATATGGGCCGCCAGGGTTAGGTCCTCTATCTCCCCCCGGTCCACCATGGCCTTTGCCTCATTGAAGGGCATGTAGCCCATGTCCTTCAGCTTCGGATGTCCCTGGGCGATTCCCTCGGGGCAGGGGGTTATGGTTACGATGACGCCCCCCTTCTTCAGGGGCAGGTCCCCGGAGTAGATTCCCTTGGCCGCCTGCCAGAGCTCGCTGTCGGCGGGGTAGGTATCGGTGATGACTATGTCCGCCCGCTCGGAGTAGGGCGCGCCGAAGATCTCCCTGGCCGCTTCGCAGCCCTCGGCGTGGGCTTTCTCAGGATCGCCGCAGACGCACCTGTAGATCCTCTCGTCCCTGTCCAGCACCACGTTCATGATGAAGGACAGCCCCGCTTTTTTTGCCACGGCGTTCATCTCCCGCCGCACTGGGTTGTCGTTGGTCCCCATAATCTCCTCACCGTCGTAGAGAGCGCTTATCCAGTGGGTCTGGCCGGTGGTGACCACTCCCGACACTCCGGGCTGCACCATCTTTGCCCCTCCGGAAAAACCCGCCACCCTGTGGGGAGTGATGTGCCCCAGGGCTATAACGTGGTCAAAGTCCATGAGCATTCTGTTTACCCATATTTCGGTGCCGTGTTCCGTTGTGCCCAGGTTTACAAGGCCAGCTTCGTCCCTGGCGTCGTGCTGAAAGACCCTGATCTTTTTCAGAAGGTCCGCCCCCACCTTGAGTTTCACCTCTTCGTCGGTCATGGCACGGTGAGTGCCCAGGGCGATGAGGATGGCGGAGTCTTCCATGGTTACCCCTCCGGCCTCCAGCTCCTCAAAAAGAAGGGGCAGCAGCTTTGCCGCGGGAGTGTTGCGGGTGTTGTCGTCGATGATGATCAGGGCTGAATCTCCCCTTTTCACCATCTCCTTAAGCCTGGGCGAGCCGATGGGGTTCTCCAGGGCCCGCCTGGCCTCCTTCATGTCGCCGCCGGGGGTCAGATCCGCCGTCCTGGGGGCCAGTACGGCGATAAGATTTTCGTTGGGGATTTCCACATCGCCAAATCCCTCGTAGGGGAAGGTTATCTTTGCCATAACGCACCTCCTGAGATTTTTTCCGTAAATGCGGCCCCTGTCCGGGGGCTCTTCCGTTCATGGACTCCCCGATTTATCGAGTCTTTAAAACCATTATACTTCCTTCACTGCGAATGGATAATGCTAAAAGCCTGCCTTTGGTGTATTGTAGATTCAGTTAAGTGGTTTATGTTGCGGGGGGTGCTCCATCATGAAGAGGGAATTTGAAAACTTGTACAGCCACGGTTTTATAAGGGCGGCGGCCTGTTCGCCCCTGGTGGGGGTGGCCGACCCGGCGTCCAACTGGGCGGCGGCGGCGGAGATGGTCCGGGAGGCCCGGGAGAAGGACGCCGTTCTGGCCGTCTTTCCCGAGCTCCTTCTTTCCTCCTGTTCAGGGGGGGACCTCTACCTGCAGGAAGCCCTTCTGGAGGCTTCTTTGAAGGCCCTGTGCGGCTTGAGAGACGCAACGGCCTCCGTCCCCGCGGTGGTAGTCGCCGGAGTGCCCCTAAGGGTTGGAGACGGCATTTTCAACTGCGCCGCGGTTATCTGCGGCGGCAGGGTTTTGGGCCTTGCGGCCAACTCATGGCTTTCAGCCGCGGGGGATTCGGCCTCGCCCAGGCAGTTCCGGCCCGCCTGTGCCTTGGGAGCAGACAGGATTGACCTTCCGGGGCAGAAGGGGGTTCCCATTGGAACTGACCTTATTTTCGAGGCGGAGGGCATCCCCGGTTTCCGCCTCTTTTGTGAGATAGGGGACGACCTGCTCTCGCCCATCCCTCCCTCGGCGGCGGCGTCCCTGTCTGGGGCGACAGTGCTGGCGGTTCCCGCTTCCTCCCGGGCCGCCCCGGGCGGGGGAGAGCGGCGAAAGAGGACGGCGGCGGAGCTCTCCGCAAGGCAGGTCTGCGGCCTCGTGTACGCCGGGGCGGGGGCGGGGGAATCCACCACCGACTTCGTCAGGGACGGTCAGTGCCTCGTCGCCGAGGCTGGGGAGGTCCTGGCGGAGTCGGAGCGGTACTCTCGCGGGCCCGTTATGGCCCTGTCAGACATAGATCTTGGCCGGATTTCCCACGCGAGGGCGACCCATTCTTCCTTCGGCTTGCTCCCGGAGGGACGGCCCTTTCGCAGAATATCCTTTCCCCTGGAGGCCCCCTCGGGCATCATAAGGCTCATCCGTCCCGTTCCTCCCTTCCCCTACGTCCCGGCGGAGGAGAAGGAGAGGAATGAAACCTGCCGGGAGACCTGTCTAATCCAGTCCAGGGCGCTGGCTGCCAGGATGGAGGCTACGGGGATAAAAAACCTTGTCCTCGGAGTTTCAGGGGGCCTTGACTCCACCCTGGCCCTCATAGTCTGCGCCATGGCCGCGGATCTGCTGGGCCTGCCCAGGAGCAGCATAAAGGCCTTCTCCCTACCGGGCTTTGCCACTTCGGACAGGACCGCCGTAACCGCCCGCCTTCTTATGGAGGCTCTGGGCACGGAGGGGACGGAGATAGACATCAGGCCCGGCTGCATGCAGATGCTCCGGGATATGGGGCATCCCTTCGCAGATGGAGAGAAGGTCTACGACGTGGCCTTTGAAAACGTCCAGGCGGGGCAGAGGACGTCCCTTCTCTTCAGAATTGCCAACGACCTGGGGGGCATGGTGGTGGGGACGGGGGACATGAGCGAGCTGGCCCTGGGGTGGTGCACCTACGGCGTGGGGGATCATATGTCCCACTACAGCGTTAACTGCGGAGTGCCCAAGACCCTGGTCCGGGCCATAATCCGCCATGCCGCCGATGAGGCCGCGATGGGCGAGGCAGCCGGAGCCGCCTTCGAGGCCGTCCTGGCCACGGAGATCAGCCCGGAGCTGGTGCCCGGTGCGCCCGGAGCGGCAAAAAATGGCGGCCCCGCCCAGAGCACCGAGGCCGCCATAGGTCCCTATGAACTTCAGGACTTCAACCTCTTTTATACCCTGGAGCGGGGCTGTTCGCCGTCAAAAATCGCCTTTCTGGCCCGGGCCGCCTGGGGCGAAAAATACTCCCTGGCGGAGATCAAAAAGTGGCTCTCCGTCTTTGTCCGCAGGTTTTTCGGGACAAGCCAGTTCAAGCGCTCCTGCGCCCCCGACGGCCCGGCGGTGTTTGCGGGGAGCCTCTCCCCCAGAACGGGGCATTGCGCGCCCAGCGACGGCCGCGCAACCCCGTGGGAGGACGATCTTAAGAGTATCCCCGACTGATCAGGGCTCGATGTGGGGCAGGCCGAAGAGGTCGGCGTAGTAGTCCAGCCTCTTCCAGGTGGCCGGGTCGAGGAAGACCCCCTCTTTCATGGATTTTATCCGGTTCTCGTGCTCCTTTTCGCCGTGGATGTAGATTCTTTCCCGGCCCAGAACTTTAGGGGAGTCCCTCAGGGTCTTCAGGATATACTCCACATGGGCCTCGATGGCCCCTGAGTCGCCGAAGAGGTCGAGCCTGGTGGCCTGGAAGTAGTGGCAGAGCCCTCCCTTGCCGGAGTAGGTATCAAAGGTGGGATTCCCCATGGAGATGCCCGACGTCAGCAGCTCCACAAGCAGCCCCAGGCCGTAGCCCTTGTGGCCGCCCATGGTCTCGTCGGTGCCTCCAAGGTAGGTCATGCCTCCGTAGGGACTTGTCCCCGAGCGGCTTATCTCCTCCGCTTTGACGGCGTCCTGGGTCTCCTCCCCGTCCTCGTCCACAAACCAGCCCAGGGGCATGGTACCCGTTCTGCGGGCCGCTACCTCAATCTTGCCAAGGGCCACGGTGGTGGTGGCCATGTCAAGCATGAAGTGGGGCTTCTCTCCCCGGGGAATGGCCACGCAGATGGGATTTGTCCCCAAAAGCCGCTCTTTGCCGAAAAGGGGTATCCCGGCCCTTACGGTGTTTGTAAGGGCAACGCCCATCATTCCTTCGTCGGCGGCCATCTCCGCCCAGACCCCCGCCATGCCGAAGTGTCCCGAGTTTCGGACTGCGGTCATGCAGGTGCCGGATATTTTGGCCTTCTCAATGGTCCGGTCCATGGCCAGCTTAGAGGCCGCGAAGCCTGAGCCGTTGTGGCCGTCCACCACCAGGGAAACCGGCGTTTCGTGGACTATCTCCGGCCGGCCGTTTACATCGGCGTCGCCGTCCTGGATAGTGTCGTGGTACAGCTTAACCCGGGCGGCGCCGTGAGAGGCGTGTCCTCTGGCGTCGGCCTCCGTCAGGACGTAAGCCCCTGTCTCCGCCGTCTCCCTGGTGTAGCCCAGGCCCTTTTCGAGCATGTCCGCCAGATAGCTCCGGAGCTTTTCATAGCCTATGGTAGTTCTTTCCATAACTTCCCCCTCTTTCATTCCAGTATGGTGATTCTGCCTTCTTCTTCCGCCGCCATCTCTCCTCTGAAGCGGATATAGTCCGCCGTCGCTTCCAGGTACATCTGCTGCATGGAAGAGAAGAGGGGCGCGTTTTTCTTAAAGATATAGTGCTTGTCGCCGCCGCCGCCGGTCCAGTCGGTGACGGCCACGGTATAGGCTTTCCGCGGATCTATGGGGCCCCACGACCCGTCGGCCTGCAGTATCTCCGCCTTTACGAGCCGGGAGCCGGCGGTACGGACCACGCTGTTGCTGTCGATAAGCAGGGGCTGCCTGCGCGAATCAATGGTGAACCGGAGCCCTGAGACCTGCAGAAAGCCGCCGGTGGGAACTCTCATGGCCCCGTCGTACACGTCGCCTTCCGCGATCAGGGCTGAGGCGCTGGTCTCCAGCACTTCCAGCAGATCCTCCCCGGACAGGGTTCCTTTCCACAGGGAGCCGCCGAAGGGCATCATATTTGTAATGTCGGCGTAGGATACGGAGCCCGCAAGGTAAATTTTGTCGCCCCTTATGCTTCCCCCGCCGATAAAAGCTACGTCGGTCCCGACCTTCCACCGGAAGGCGTCGGCAATAAAGTTGCCCAGGGCCGCCTCTTTCCGCCTTAGTACCTCCGCCCGGGCGTCCATATCTGCGGGCTGGGGCGCCAGGGGAACTTCGAGTTTTTCGTTCAGCCTCTCCCTGAAGGGCTCAATAAGCCAGGCCACCCTTAAATCTTCCGGGATGTCCTTGCCCAGGGGGATTGCCTGCCATGAGCTTTCTTCTCTGTCCACCCGGCCATCCTTCACAGTCAGATTCATCCTGCCGAGGTGTCTCGCGTAGGAGCCCGCCTGGCCGACGGCAGTCATCCAGCCGTCCGGGCCTTCGATGAGTTCTGCTCCTTCCATGAGGGTGTGGCTGTGCCCACCCAGGATTGCGTGAATGCCCGCCGTAGATCGGGCAATGAGCCGGTCGTCCTCAAGGCCGCAGTGGCTCAGCAGCACTATGATATCGCACCCCTCTTTTTTAAGAAGGGAGACCATCCGCTCCGCCTCGGAGGGAAGGTCCTGTCCCGCCCTGAAGCTGCCGCTGCCCGAGGTCACCGACGCCAGCGCCGGGGGGAGCAGACCGAAATAGCCGATCTTCAGACCGTTGGCCGTGGTCTTTGCGCCCCACTGTGGAAAGGGGGCGGGGCGGCCGTCTTTATACCGGAGGTTGGAGACTACTATGGGAAAGTTTGCCCGGGAGACCGCCTCGAAGAGCACCTCTTCCCCCAGATCGAACTCGTGGTTTCCCAAAGTCCCCGCCTCCACCCCGAGCAGAGAGAGGCCCCTCATCTCGGCGTGGCCGTGGAAGTAGAAGAAGAGAGGGCCTTCGTTGACGTCGCCGATCTCGAAGAGGAGGACGTCCCCCGGCGCTTCGGCCCTGATGCGGTTGATGACCGTGGAGGCCTTCGCGAGCCCCCCTACGCCGTCCTCGGGGTAGATATGGCCGTGGATGTCGTTCATGGAGAGCAGCGTCACCTGGGCGGTGGAGGCGAAGGCGGCGCCGGAGAGCAGCATAAGGAGGGCAAGGGCGGCAAAAAGTCTGTTTCGGAGCAGTTTCATGGGAGATCTCTCCTTTGGCGGTTGAGTAGTTTTTTTAAACATCAGCATAAAAGACTGCCATTCCGACCGCAGATGGGGGATCTGATTCTTGGTTTATGTTGACTGCGGCAGCCTTTACCAAGTCCTTCTTCAGCTGTGCCGATCGGGTACTCTGGGGCAGATCCCTCCTCGCTTCGCTCGTTCGGGATGACAAAAAACGGTTGTAATGACGGCCTTGTTTTGTCATCCCGAACGTATGCGATCGCGCAGCATCCGTAGGTAGCGAAGGTGGGATCTGGTTTTAGGTTTTTGGGACGACAGAAACCGGTTGTAACGGTGCCCCTATTTTGTCATCCCGAACGACCGCAGGGAGGATCGCACAGCATCCGTAGCGAAGCGAAGGTGGGATCTGCCTTTGGGTTTTTGGGACGACAGAAGTTACCGGCTCAGTGGCAATAGCTCCTGTCTCTGAATTATCCCAGAACTTCCTCCAGAATGTCCATGCCCTTTTTAACCAGTTCCATGTCCGCCTGGGAGCCCATGTGGCCGATGCGGAAGACCTTTCCCGCCAGGGGGCCGTAGCTGCCTCCTACTGCCATCCCCCGCTCCCGCAGGGCGCCGTCCAGCTTGACCCAGGTCCAGCCCTTCGGCACCAGGGCCGCCGTCACCGTGGGGGACGAAAGCTCTCCTTTTTTGGGGTAGATCTTCACTCCCATGGCCGCCAGCCTCTCCCGGCAGTATTTGGCAACCTTTTCGTGGCGGGCGAAGGATGTCTCCAGCCCCTCCTCAAGCAGGCGCTTAAGGCCCAGATTGAGGGCGCTCATGGCGTGCCAGTTGTGGGTGTAGGGCAGGTAGCGGTTCTTCACTCCGTCCTTCCATGGAAGCAGGGCCTCGTAGCCCTGATAGTTTACCCGCTCGGCCGCCCTCCAGGCCCTGTGGCTTACCGCCGTTATGGATAGATCGGGCAGCAGGGAGAGAACTTTCTGGCTGCCCAGAAGGCCGAGGTCGATTCCCCATTCGTCGGTGCGAACGTCGGCCCCTCCGGCGCTTGCCACGTAGTCCACGCAGAGCAGGGCGTCCGCCTCCCTGGCGATCTCTCCCAGGGGGGCTATCGGGTTAAGCAGGCCGCTGGGAGTCTCGCAGTGAATGGCGGTGATCATATGGGGGCGGAAGGCTATGGCCTCCCCGCGGATCTCCTCCACATCGGGAAATTCTCCGTCGGGGGCCTCGATAATCCTTACCTCCATGCCCAGCCCCTCTCCCATCTCGCCGAAGCCCCGCCCGAAGATGCCGTTTGAGACGGCAAGAAGCCTGTCGCCGGGGGCTAAGCAGCTCTTCAGGGCGCCCCACAGGGCGGCCATTCCCTCGCCGCTCTGGATTACAACCGTATTTTCCGTCTTCAACATCTGCCGCAGCAGTCTCTCGTTCTCTTCGCAGAGGAGGAAAAAATCCTCCTCCAGGTCGGCGCTGGCAAAGTTCTCCAGATAGGCCTTCCTGAACTCCTCGGGGACTGAAACCGGACCCGGTACAAGCCCCACTTCATAAGTTTTCATCGAAATTCCCTCCTCGTCATGGCGAACGGTCATGGACGGCCGTGGTCGCCGTGATTGCCGGGGCGGGCTTCAGAAACACCCCTCCGACTTTGCCCTATTATACTCCTATTTAACTTGTAGGGTTAGGACGGACCTGCCCCGGCGGGGTTTTCAGGACTCCGCCAGCAGATCGTCCGCCGCGGCAAGAACGTCTCCGATGGAGGCCCTTATTACGCCGTTGGCAATGCCGTCCAGGTGGGTGGGAGTATTGTTGATTATATAGAGGGCCCCGCCGCCCCGCTTGGCCTGCTCCGGCATGAGGTTTGCCGGGGACACGGCCAGGGAAGATCCCAGCACGATAAAAAGGGAGCAGACGGAAGAAATGTTCATGGCCTCCGAGAGAGCGTCCTCGGGAAGCATCTCCCCGAAGAGCACCACCGCGGGGCGCAGCTTGCCTCCGCACTTCGCGCAGTCCGTCCGGGAGGCGTAGTCTCCCGCGGGGTATTCGGCGCCGCAGGCCTGGCAGCGGACCTTCCTCAGGGTGCCGTGGAGCTCCAGGACATTTTTCGACCCCGCTGCCTGGTGCAGCCCGTCCACATTCTGGGTTACTATGGCGTCCACCAGTCCCTTCTTCTCCCATCCGGCGAGAATCCTGTGCCCCCGGTTGGGCTCCACGTCCCCCATGGAGTCAATGCGACTGCGGTAAAAGGTGACGAAGTTCTCAAAGTTTCTGTTCAGGGCCTCAGTGGAGGCGAGCTCCTCCGGCCTGTGCTTTCCCCACAGCCCCTCCGACGACCTGAAGTCGGGAAGGCCCGATTCGGTACTCATCCCCGCTCCAGTGAATACCACCGTGGAGGAAGATTCGGCAAGGGCTTTGGCAAGGCGCTTAATCGTCTCGTTCATTGTAAAAACCTCCTGAAAAAAGCCCCGCCCCCTAGGGGGCGGGGCGGAACCGCTCTAGCCTCCCCTCATGAGCCGGGGCAGGAAGAGAATAATATCCGGGAACCAGGTGACGATCAGCAGCACCACGATCAGGGCTATGAGGTATGGCATTACGTCCCTCATAATCCTGTCGATGGACAGCTTGGTGATGCTGGAGACCACGAACAGGTCGAGCCCCACCGGAGGAGTGATGCACCCGATGGCGAGGTTAACCACCATGAGCACTCCGAAGAAGACGGGGTCGATGCCCAGCTTCAGGGCCACGGGCAGCAGGATGGGAGTGAGAATTACCACCGCCGCCGAGGCGTTGAGAAGAGTGCCAATGAAGAGCAGCAGCAGGTTGACCAGCATGAGGAAGACCAGGGGACTGTCCGTCATGGCTGTAAAGCCCGCCGCTATCCTGTGGGGCACCTGGGCGTTGGTAAGAATCCAGCCGAATAGGTTAGCTGCCCCCACTACGTACATAATCATGGTGGTGCTGCACGCGGCGCTAAGAAGCACCTTGGGGATGTCCTTCCACTTGAGTTCCTTGTACACGAACATTCCTATAAAAGCGCCGTAGACCGCCGCCACCGCCGAGGCCTCAGTGGGGGTGAAGATGCCGCCGTAAATCCCGCCCAGGATGATGAAGGGCATGAGCAGGGCCCAGATGCAGTCTCTGAAAGTGGAGGCTATCTTTTTAAGGCTGGCCTTTTCCCCGCCCCGGTAGCCCTTTTTCTTGGCTATTACCCAGCTTACAAGGCAGGTGGCCAGGCCCATCAGGATGCCGGGGGCGAAGCCGCCCATGAAAAGGTCGCCGATGGAGGTGCCCGCTATGACGCCGTAGACTACCATGGTGACGCTGGGGGGGATGACTATGCCCACCGTGCCGCCGGTGGCTACCACCGCCGCCGCGAAGGATTTGGGGTAGCCCCGTTTTTCCATCTCGTCGATCATGGCCACGCCGATAGCCGCCGTGGTGGCCGCCGAGGAGCCGGAGAGGGCTGCGAAGAACATGCCCGCTACCGCTACCACCAGGGCAAGACCCCCGGCCAGCGCCCCAACCAGGGCGTTGGCGAAGTCAACAATACGCTTGGTGACTCCTCCCTGGGACATGAACGAGCCCGCCAGCATGAAGAAGGGTACCGCCATGAAGGAGAAGGAGTCGATGGACGTGAACATCCGCTGGGCCACCACTATGAGGGGCACTTTCATGGTCGCCCACACTACTATGGCCGATGAAAGACCCAGGGCTGCGCCGATGGGGGCGCCGGTAAGCAAGATAGCGATGAAGAAAAAAAGCATCAGCCAAAGGGTAAGATCGGTCATGCCTCTTCCCTCCCCGCAAGAAGATCGATAAAGTCGTCAAGGACAATCATCAGCATGGCCGCGCAGCCCAGAGGTATGGCTACATATACATAGGACATGGGCAGCTCCATGGCGGGGGATACCTGCCACTTGGCCAGCATGATCATGCGAACGCCCTGCCAGATCATGATCAGCAGGAAGGCCATGCCGCAGAGGTCGCCCGTGATTCTGAGGCGGCGGAGCCTTTTTCCCGTGAATTTTTCAAGGAGAAGCCCCACCACCATGTGTCCGCCCTGGCGGGAGACAATGGGCAGGGAGAGGAAGGTAACCCAGACGAAGAGGTACCTGGAGAGCTCCTCGGAGTAGCTTGCTGTGTAGCTGAAAAAATACCTTGAAATAACCTGTATAAATATTATTGCCAGCATAAGGCCCATTCCCACAATAGTTAGAAATGCAAATAATTTTTCCATGGGAGCGAGTATTTTCTTCATTTTTTCATAATACGCCTCCGTTCGTCGCAGGTAGCAGAAATGAAAAAGGGGAGCGGTCCTGAGAGCGCTCCCCTGAAAATGACTATTCCACGTTGACTATGGCTTCAATATTATGCTTGCCGAGTTTGTCCTCGAACATGGCCCACACAGGCTTTGTCGCCGCCATGAAAGCCGCCTTGTCCACGTCGTCGTTGATCTCGCTCACGCCGGTCTCGCGGATCTTGTCCCAGTAGCCGTCCTCCAGCTGCCTGCAGAGATCCCTCTGCCAGTCCTTGGACTCGTCAGAGGCCTCCTGGATGGCCTTCTTGTGATCCTCCGACAGCCCCTCCCAGACGCTCATGGCGATGAGCATGGGCTCGGCGGAGTAGGTATGGGCCGTGAGGGATATGTACTTCTGCACCTCGAAGAACCGGGAGGTGTAGATATGGGCCGCCGGGTTCTCCTGGCCGTCCACCACGCCCTGCTGCATGGCGGTGAAGAGCTCGCCGAAGGCCATGGGAGTGGGGCTCGCGCCCAGGGTCTTCATCATCTCGATGTAGATGGGCTGCTCCATAACGCGGATTTTGAGCCCCTTCACGTCCTCGGGCTTCCTGATGGGATTTCTGTTGTTGGTCATGTGGCGCACGCCGTTTTCGAACATGGACAGAACCTTGATGCCCCTCTTCTCAAGGGGTTTGCAGATCTCCATGCCCACCGTGTCCAGGGCCTTATAGGCGTGGGGGATGTCCCTGAAGATGAAGGGAAGGTCGAACACCGCCGCCTCGGTGAGGAAGTTGCCAAGTACCGCGGTGCTGGTCATGGTGAGGTCTACCGTGCCGAAGGTAAGCCCCTCGATGAGGTCCCTCTGGTTGCCCAGCTGGCTGCTGGGGAAGATCTGAATCTCCACAGCGCCGCCCGTCTTCTCCTTGACCAGCTCGGCGAACTTCTCCGCCCCCATGGCGTAGGGGTTCTGGGGGTCGGCAATATGGCCCAGCTTCAGGGTTACTTCCGCCGCAAAGGCGCCCGTAGCCGCTAAAACAAGAAGTACCGCAAGAAACACCGCTGAAAAACGTTTCATAGGATTCCTGCCTCCTCTATGGAATTGTAATTTGCCATAATGGCCCTTGGAAAAGAGGCGGGGAAGACCCCGCCTCTTAAATATTGCATGCTACTTGAACAGCAGATCCGGCAGCCAGGTGACAATCTTTGGAAAGATAATGCAGAGCGCCAGGCACACCAGCTGGGTTGTGACAAAAGGAACGATGGATTTGTAAATATCCGTCATGGTAATTTCCTTCGGCGCAATGCCCTTCATCATGAAAAGCATGGTGCCGAAGGGGGGCGTAAGGTATCCCGTCTGGGTGTTGACAGCGTACAGCACTCCCAGCCACAGGGGGTCGAAGCCGTAGAGGGGCATCAGGGGCAGTATGATGGGAAGGGTAATCATCAGGATGCTCCACGCGTCTATCACACATCCGAGGAGGAACCAGCCGATCTGTATGGCGATGAGCATGGTCCACCAGCCGACCTGGTACTCCTGGACTAGGCCGACCACCATCCTGGAGGCTCCCAGCCCCATGTAGACGGCGGCAAATCCCTGGGCGGCAAAGAGAATCCACATCATGAAGCCCTGAACCTGGATGGTAGTGTAGGCCACGCTCTTGATCAGGTCCCAGGTAAGCCGCCTGTGAATGGCGCTGCAGATAAAGGCTCCCAGGGCGCCGACGGCAGCGGCCTCGGTGGGGGTGGCTATGCCGCTGTAGATGGATCCCAGCACGGCAGCGATAAGGAGGAGGGGAAGGATAACCCCCTTGAGAGAGGCGACCTTAGCGTCCCAGTTGGCCCTCTCCTCCACGGGAATGGCCGGTCCCAGCTTAGGATTGATATAGCACCTTATCAAGATATAGCCAATAATCAGAACGGAGCAAAGCAGGCCCGCGGCCATTCCGCCGGCGAAGAGCGCGCCGATGGACACCTGAGCCATGGTTCCGTAGAGCACCAGGGCGATGCTGGGCGGGATCAGGGGACCGAGAACGCCTCCGGCCAGGATGCAGCCGGTGGCGAGCCCTTTGTCGTATCCTCTCTTCAGCATCTCGGGAAGGGCCATGACGCCCATCATTACGACTCCGGTGGAGGCGATGCCGGACATGGCGGCGATGAGGGTGCAGGCAAGAACCGTGCCCACCGCCAGCCCGCCCTTGATGCCGCCGGACCAGCGGTACATCATCTCGTAAAGGCCCTCGGCCACGCCCGATTTTTCAAGCACCACCGCCATGAGGACAAAGAGGGGCGCCGCCACAAGGGTGGTGCTGGACATCATGGAGAAGGTTCTGGCCAGAATGATGAAAAGCGATTCCGGGCCCCAGAACACGCCGGTGAACACTACGGCCAGTCCGCCAAGTACGAAGGCGACGGGAAGGCCCGCTATCAGCAGAAAAAGCATGCTGCCGAATAGCAGGATTGAAAGCATTTCGATACTCATAGGGTCACCTCTGTTTCCAGTTCCCGCCCGGTAAAGGCCAGATACGCGTCCTTAATGGTCCTGGTTAGGCCCTGGAGAAGCATCAAAAGAGCGGCGAAAGGAATGGTAAACTTGATGGGCCAAACGTAGGGTCCCCAGGTACTTTCGGAGAACTCGTTAATGCTGAAGCTCTCCCAGGCCCAGGGGACGCTCATCCAGAGCAGCACACCCACAAAAAGATAGAAAAAGGTCCAGGTACAAAGGTCGATGAAAGCTCTGGTGCGCTTGGAAAAACGGATATAGAAAATTTCTACGTTAACAAAGGCGTTCTTCTGGAGGGCATAGGCTCCGCCGATTATGAAATGAGCGCCGTAGAGCATGCAGGACGTCTCGTGGGCCCAGATGGTCGGCCGCGCGAAATAGTAGCGCATGACAACTTCGTAAACCAGGACGAGCATTGTCGGGTAAATGAGAAAGCCTGCAATCTTGCCGATACGATCAACAACGGTGTCGACAGCCGTTATAAAGCAGGATAAAAACCGCAATAGCATCACCTCATCGAAGGCCCGGGCCTTCGGAATTTAAGGAGAACCCCCTCCCCGTGAAGAGAGGGGGTTCTGCCTGTCTGGTTTGGTATTATTATTCGATGTAGCCGTAATCTTTCATGAACTGCTTGATGATTTCGATGGACTGGATTACCCTGGGATCCTTCTTGCCCTGCTCCTCGGCGATCTTGTCCAGGTAGGGAAGGGTGAATTCGTTGGTGATCCTCTCCACATCCTCGGGGCTGAACTCGATATAGGTGGTTCCCCACTCCTGGAAGGATTTGTTGAACATCTCCCGCTCCTCCATGGTGACGGCGTCCATGTAGTCCACGTTGAATGCCCGGGCGGCCGTCTCCAGGATGGCCTGAAGGTCGGCGGGAAGCTCTTCCCACGCCTTCTTGGAGGCCCAGAGCTCCATCCCCTGGGGTACCTGGAATGCGGGCCCTATGAAGTACTTGCAAACCTCATAGAGCTTGAGGTCGCGGTACAGCCACCATGCGGTGCCGCTGCCGTCCAGGGTGCCCATGGCGATGGCCATGTAGGTCTCCGGGTGGGGAAGCATGACGGGGGAAGCTCCGAAGTGCTCGACGAAGTCGGACATGGAGCCGA
>CAZXOD010000042.1:0-14191 GCA_964642285.1 uncultured Synergistaceae bacterium | reverse complement strand
CGGGAGAAGACCAGCACTACCGCCGACGCGACGACAAGGACGGCGGCTATGCCTATATAGATGGCCCGGCGCATGGAGCCGACGGCGGCCAGGGATTCAGCCGAGGTGGCGGCTACGCCTACAATGTAGCCATTATCCAGGCTCCGGAAGGCCATGGTTTTTTCGTCGCCGCCCATGATGTACGAAAAACGGCCGCTCTCCTCTTTCAGGAAATTATCAGCATAGGGAGCGAGGATCCCCCCCGCCACCTCTCTGAAACCGGGTCCCTCAAATTTGAATACAGGATGATGCAGTATTTTCAGCGCCCTGTTAAGAAGGAACACGTAGCCGGTTTCATAAAATTTTACGGCGTTCAACATTTCATGGACAAAGCTGAAGTCGAAGGAGATCCCGGCCACCGCGGCGGTCTTCCCCTCAAGTTTTATCGGCATGGTGTAGAGCACCTCGTTGCCGCCCTCCGTTTTTCTGAGATCGCCCCAGTACTCCCCGCCTGTATCCAGAGGCGTCCAGAACCAGGCGGAGGCGGGGTTATTTCTGTCTATCAGGTCCGCTGCCTCCAGGCCTACTGAATCCATATACATATAGGCGTCCTGCTCGCTCTTTCGGCTGAAGCCAATCATATAGACATTTTTAGTGCCGAAGAACTCGGGATTGAAGACGATGAACAAGCTGCGGATGTGCCGGGACTGAACTCCTATGTCATTGACGAACTTTCCGTTCTGGGCGCCGAACTGGCGGATTACCACGTCTCCCACCTCGGCGTTGAGCATCTGGGGAGTAAACCTGGTGGTGACCAGGGCCGAGAGGGCGTGGAGAGTACCCTGAAACCGGTTGAAATCCGCCTCCAGTTCGCGGGCCATACCCGTAGCCATGGAGACTTCGTAGTCGTTGACCACCGCTCCTATGCCCCGACTTCCGGCGCTTACCGAATAAAAGCCGATGGCGCCCACGGAGAGGACCAGCAGGGAAATTACAACCAGAAGAATTCTTGCTCCCAAACTGTTAAACTTCATTGGCTCATCTCCTTATTGAAGTATCAAGCTGGAATACGCCGTCTTTGGAAAAATTATACTACGCTACTTTTGTCTGCGAAAAGCCCCGTACAGCTCCACAAGCCTGAACTGCTGCTCCGGCGTGGGCTCGTCGAACTCCACCCCCGCAGTAAACCGTCCGGGTTCCCTGAGATACACCCGAAGAAAATACCCCTCTATTTTAAAAAAGCCGCCCTTGGCGGGGAAGCGGAAGTCGCTCTCCGCCCAGTCCAGCATCTCGGGCAGGATAGTTTTTCCCCGAAAGAAGGGGTCGAAACGAATTTTCATGCCCGCCACGCTCAGATCCACCACCTCCGCTGGAATCCAGCAGAGGCCTCCCGCCAGTTTGAATTCAGTTTTCATATTGCACTCCACTCTGAAAAATTGCCGCCTCTCCGCGCCCGAAAGGGCTGTCGATACAGATCTCTCGTTCATTTTTCCTCCGCTCACGGACTGCCCTCCCCGGAAACCGCCCAAAGAGGCGCGATTATCAGTTTATAGTGGCGTTCTTTTGTTCTTTACGATACCATTGATGATGGTTTTACGCCACATCGGACCAAGGCGTTTTTTTCACCCCCGGGAAGGGAAGTTGAGAAGGCATGAAGGAACTTTATGAGAGTACCAGCTACCTGCTGGAGGGAGGCGTTATCTCCCTTCTTTCCGATCATCTCTCCGTCCGCGCGTCCAGGGGACTGATCGTCAGGGCCGAAGGAGCCGACCTCGCTATCCTCGACGCTTTTGGGACGCCCATGGACAGCCTGTTTCTAAAGGAAGCTGCCGCTTCCGTCGTCGGAGCCTTCCCGTCGCCCCCCCTTAAGACGGCCTTCGACGTTGGGGTTGCCCCCCTGGCCGGGGAGTGGCCCTGGGCTGTGCGGCTTCGGGGAGAGGGATGGTGTTTCTATATTCTCCTTGGAGAGGAACCCTCTCCGGAGCTCATGGAGGAGATGCCGGCCTTCGCCGGACTGCTGGGCCACTGGCAGCTTCACCAGAAAAGCGGAGGGGCGGAGGAGCGGCTCTCCCGGACGGCCTATATGATTCTGGCCACCAAAAACACTCTGGCCTCTATTTTCGAGCCCATGGGGCTGGACTACTTCGGAAGTTTTCTCTACGACGTCATAAGCGAAAGCCTCTTTCCCTCAAAGTTTTCCCTGCTGCTGGACGACGGAAGAGCTCTCTCGGTCCTGGAGGGGGACGAGACGGAGCCGCCCCCGAGGAAGGGACTCTTCAGCCGGGCCATCCTGTCCCCGGTTCCCGTCAGGGTGGAGGAGTCCCACAGGGAGTTCATAGGCCCCTCCGTTTTTGACCTCATCGCTCCGAACTGGCAGGCAGTGCTGCCCATCCCCGGAGGAAACGTCCGCCTCTTCTGCCTGCTCCGGTGGGAGAAGCTGCCCGACGAAGAGGCCTTCAACTTTATGGAGCTGCTGGCCAACGTGGCGTCAAAGGCCCTCTCCCTGGCGGGCCTCAGCGAAGAGCGGGAGAGCCATATCGCCGAGCTCTCCAGGAGGACTTTCATGCTCAGCGCCCTTCACGGCGCGGCCCTCAGCTTTATGGAGCAGACGTCAAGAGAGGAGCTGCTCCTCAGGGTTCTGGACATCTTCTCGGAAATGGCCCAGGCCCCCCGTTCCCTCATCGTAGCCTGGCAGCCCTCCGCCGGAGGGTACATTCACTTCGCCTCCCGCAAAAACGGACGAACGGATAAAATCGGCGCCTTCGCGGGATTCCCCCTGGTTATTGCCGAAGGCGGCAGCCCGGAATCGTGCTCCAAGGATGAGATGAGGGATATTTTCCGCAAAGGGGGCGCGCCGGATCTGGCCGAGGTTGAGGGGCTGGAAGATATGGACAGAATCTATCCCCTGTGGGACGGAGGGAACCTGACGGCCTTCATAGCCCTCTCGCAGCCGCTGGCGGGCACGTCCACCATGGACGGGGAGACCCTGGGCATCCTGGCCCGGACCGCCTCTGTGGCCCTCCGAAAAAGCGAATGGGACGCCCCCCACCTGGCGGCGGGAAGACGGCTGGACCTGGGCGCCATCGCAGAAAGAGAGGCCGCCAGGGCAAGGGATGAAATTCTGGCCGAAGGAGGCTCTCCTGTTACCCTTACCGGGCCTGCGAACGCGATCCTTTCCCCGGAGCAGGAGAGGGTATGCCGCCTGGAGATTCGCTCGTACAGCCATACAAAATGTGTTTCGGATGCGCCCCCGGGCGATCTTGAAAGACTCTTCTCCTCCGGGGAAGGCTGGACCGCGACAGCATAATCGCCCCGTCCCTTGCCCCGCCGGAGGCGGAAGGCTATAATTTTTAGAGATGTTCCTGTCCGGCCCGGGCCGCCCCAGAGCGCCGCCGGGCCCTTTGAGAACTGAAAGGAGAGATTTATAAATGAAAAAAAGACTTGTCACGAAAGGCATCTGGCTTATGGGCGCGGTGGACTGGAACCGCCGCCTTTTTGACTCCCTCATCCCCCTTCCCGAGGGCACTAGCTACAACTCCTACCTGGTGGAGGGTTCCGAAAAGACCGCCATCATCGACACCGCAGATCCGGCCCTGGGGGACGTGCTGCTGGCCCAGCTGGAGGACGTCAAAAAAATCGACCTGATCATCTCCCTTCACACAGAGCAGGACCACTCGGGCATGATCCCCGTTCTGCTGGACAAATACCCCGGCGCCCGGGTCGTATGCTCCACCAAGGCCAAAGAGCTGCTGCAGGATCACCTCCACATCGACGAGGCCCTGATCGACGCCGTTGACGACGGCGAAACCCTCTCCCTGGGGAACAAAACCTTTAAATTCATCCATACCCCGTGGGTCCACTGGCCCGAGACCATGTGCGCCTACCTCCAGGAAGATAAAATCCTCTTCAGCTGCGACTTCCTGGGCTCCCACCTGGCCACCTCCGAGATGTACGCGGGGGAGGACCCGGCCATCTACGAGGGGGCCAAGCGCTACTACGCCGAGATCATGATGCCCTTCCGGCCCATCGTGAAGAAAAATCTCGCCAAGGTGGAGGAATACGACATCGACCTCATCGCCCCGAGCCACGGTCCACTCTACGACAAGCCCTCCTTCATCCTGGACGCTTACCGGGACTGGACCTCCGACAAGGTGGACAACTTCGTGGCCATTCCCTACATCTCCATGCACGGCAGCACCGAGATTATGGTGAACCACCTCCTGGACGCCCTGGTGGAGCGGGGAGTGAAGGTCTGCAAGTACGAGCTCTCCGTCACCGACATCGGCAAGCTCGCCATCGACCTGGTGGACGCGGCCACTATCGTGGTAGGCGCCCCCACCGTCCACTACGGCCCCCACCCCGTGGTCTTCTCCGCCGTCAATCTGGCCAACGTGCTAAAGCCCAAGCTCAAATATGCCGCCATCATCGGCTCCTACGGATGGGCCACCAAGGCGGTGGAACAGATCGCCGGCCTGATTCCCAACCTCAAGGCGGAGGTGCTGGGAACGGTGCTGTGCAAGGGCAAGCCCCGGGCGGAGGATCTGGCGGCCCTCGATCAGCTGGCCGACGCCATCGCAGAGAAGCACAAGGCGCTGTAGGACATATGCATAAGGGGGAGGCCCGTCCTCTCCCTTTTTTATTTTAAAAAACGGGAGGCAGACGATATGGGCCTGAAAACAGGAGTTGTCAGGGCGGCGGTAGTTCAGGCGGCGCCCGCCATAATGGATAAAAAGGGAACTCTGGAGATTGTGCGGAAGCTCGCCTTCGAGGCGGCGGGACAGGGAGCGAAGATTATCCTCTTCCCCGAGGCCTTCATCCCCTGCTACCCCCGGGGGCTCACTTTCGGGACGGTGGTGGGAAACCGCAGCCCCGAGGGGCGGAAGGACTTCGCCCGATACTACGAAAACTCCATAGACGTACCGGGGCCCGAGACCGAAGAGCTGGGGGAAATAGCGGCGAAGTGCGGCGCCTATCTGTCCATCGGGGTAATGGAGCGGGACGGAGGCACCCTCTACTGCACCCTGCTCTACTTCGGCCCCGGGGGCGACCTCCTGGCGAAGCATAGAAAGCTCCTCCCCACGGGAAGCGAGCGGCTGATCTGGGGCCAGGGGGACGGAAGCACTCTCGCCGCGGTGGAAACCCCCTACGGGGTCATGAGCGGCCTCATCTGCTGGGAGAACTACATGCCCCTGGCCAGAACTGCCCTTTACGGCCGGAACACTGCCATCTACCTCGCCCCCACGGCGGACCAGAGGGAGATCTGGCAGTCCTCCATGAGGCACATTGCCCTTGAGGGGCGGTGCTTCGTCCTCACCTGCAACCAGTTCGTCACGAAGGACATGTACCCCCGGGACCTCAAATGCTACGGCGAGCTGGAGTCCCAGCCGGAGATCATGTGCCGGGGCGGCAGCGCCGTCATCGACCCTCTGGGGAACTACCTGGCGGGCCCCTCCTGGGATAAAGAAGAGATACTGATCGCCGACCTGGACCTTTCAGCCGTCATCGAGGCCCGGTACGACTTCGACGCCATAGGCCACTACGCCCGGCCCGACGTCTTTACCCTGCTGGTGAACGACGAACCCCACGTGGGGATAGACTACTCCTGCGACATAACTTTCGAAGAGGAGCCCGAGGAGTAGGAGGCCGACCGCCTGAACCCGCGCCGTCTGGGACGACGCGGGACGATTCATATTGCGCGCGGCTTTTGCCGGCCTTACGGGTCGGCCCCGGACATTAAAGAGGGAGCGTTCCGATGGGCAAAGAAATTTTTCAAAACGCGGGAGCGGAAGGGGACAGAAAACTCGGCTCTTCAACAGGATTCATGGCAGTGCCCCGAAAACTCTGGCACATTTTCACCCCCCGGGAGCGATGGATGTCTCTGTTCGTCTTTCTGGGGGGACTTCTTGCCGCCGCGGCTCAGACGACGGGGGTCTTCATCGTCTATCCCTTCATCTCCGTGATGATGGACCCCGGCCTTGTTCATGAAAATTACTGGCTTTCCTGGATTTACAGAGCGTGGGGCTTCACCGACTCCGGCGACTTCGTCTTTGCCCTCGGCATAGCCGTCGTGGCGACGATAGCCCTCTCCAACCTGGTAAGCGCCCTCGCCTCCCTGGCAAAGACCAGGTTTGTAATGTACAGAAATCACACCCTGTCCAACCGGCTGCTGGCCTCCTATCTTGCAAGGCCCTACTCCTTCTTTCTGCGGAACAATTCGAGCGACCTGACAAAAAACGTCCTGGCGGAGGTCAGACAGCTCACCATGGACTTCCTCATGCCACTATTTGACATGGTCACCAATTTCCTGATCCTCCTTGCCATAGTGGCTATGCTGTACTCGGTCAACCCGGGAGCCACCGCGGCAGCGCTGGCGTTCCTGGGCGCGGCCTACGGCTGTTTGAACCTCCTCACCAGGAGCAGACTGAGAAAGAAGGGCGCCGAGCGGATAGAGGCCAACCGGATGCGGTACCGGGACGTGAGCGAGGTTCTATCCGGGATAAAGATCGCCAGGATCACGGGGGCGGAACCTTACTTTCAGGAGAGATTTCGGGAGCATTCGGCCCTATTCGCCCGGCTTAATATCTACGCCAGGGCGGTGGGGCAGCTGCCCCAGTATATAATGGAGACCGCCGTTCTTGGAGGCCTGGTGCTCTTTGTCCTGTACGCCCTTTCCCGGGAGGGGAGCGCGGCGGCCGTAATCCCGCTGGTTAGCCTCTTCGCCTTCGCGGGAAAGCGCCTGATGCCCGCCCTTCAGACTATCTACGCCTCCGTAGCCCAGATCTACTACAACCAGGCCGTCCTGGACAGGTTTTACGAGGACCTGGCCCCCACCGCCATGGCCGGGGATGCTCCCGACTGCGGGGCGGAAAGTGGCCCGGAGCTTATCTTCAGGGAGCGCATCCTGCTGGAGGACGTAAGCTTTAGCTACGGGGGAGACAGGCCGCCCGTCATCGACAGAATCAATCTCGAAATCCCCAGGGGGAGCGTCGTGGGATTCGCCGGCCCCACCGGCGCGGGGAAGACCACGCTGGTGGACGTCATACTTGGGCTTCACTCGCCCGGGGAGGGGAGAATCAAAGTGGACGACGTCTCCCTTGGCCCCGAAAACATCCGCCGGTGGCAGCGGAAGATAGGGTACGTCCCCCAGGAAATTTACCTGTGCGACGACACGGTGCGGCGGAACATAACTTTCGGAATTCCTGAGCGCCTGATCGACGACGGCCGGGTTCGAAAAGCCGCCGCCGGGGCGGCCCTGGACGGCTTTATAGAGACCCTGCCCCAAAAGTACGATACGGTTATAGGGGAGAGAGGCGTCCGGCTGAGTGGCGGGCAGAGGCAGAGGGTCGGCCTGGCCCGGGCCCTGTACGGAGATCCTGAGATCCTGGTGCTGGACGAGGCCACCAGCTCCATTGACGGCATCGCCGAGGAGGCGGTTTTAGCCGCCCTGCGTAGCTCCGCCGGGAAGCGGACCATCCTGATGGTCGCCCACAGACTCAATACTCTGAGGGACTGCGACGTAATCTACATCCTTGAGCGGGGACGGATAACGGGCCGGGGAACTTACGAAGAGCTGCTCCGGGATAACAGGACATTCCAGCTGATGTCGAAGGCCACGGGACAGGGAGAGTAAGGTGTGACTCGGCGCGTTATTGGGAGATCAAGAGGGGCAGATTACTATGTGATAAGATGTATTTTGCGGAGGTAAAAAATGTCGATGGAATCTATTCCTGAAAGCGTAAGGACAAATTACGAAATCCACGAATGGAAACACGCCATTGCCATTATTTCTCAAGATTTTCCTGATGAATGGCGGGATATTCTGGCTGTTCTGGAAGCTTTCAGATTAAAAAAATCATGGATTGTTCGCCCTGGCGGGCGCAAATCAAAGGTCTCCGAATATATAGACTCCTTTCTTTATGAAAGGGGCTGGGTTGAAAAACACTTTCAAACCGAAATGGTTGTTGACGGCATGTCAATGCTGTCTCCGACGCATAAAGTTGATTGTTTTAAAAATAAAATAGCTTTAGAGATCGAGTGGAATAACAAGGATCCTTTTTTCGACCGCGACCTCAACAACTTCAGGCTTCTTTTTGACCTGCGCGCTATCAGCGTTGGAGTAATTATAACGAGGTGCGACGATCTTCAGGAAATTTTCAACAACCTGGGCAGGGGCTCTTCTTACGGCGCATCCACAACCCACATAGGCAAGTTATTGCCAAGAATCGAAGGAGGCGGGGGAGGAGGGTGTCCGTTATTGATATTTGGAATAACCAGGCGCCTCTATGAGGAGGAGAACAATGGGAACTCAATTTAAAGATTTATTGAAATTCGCTAACGGGAAAAAATATAAAACCATTCTTGCCGACCCTCCCTGGCAATTTACCAATCGCACCGGCAAGGTGGCGCCGGAACACAAGAGACTAAATCGCTACCCGACGATGCCGCTGGAAGAAATCTGTCAGCTTCCGGTGGAAAAAATAATCGACGAAACTTCCCACCTCTACCTTTGGGTGCCAAACGCCCTTCTTCCCGAAGGCCTCTCTGTGCTGGAGGCATGGGGATTTCAATATAAAACGAATCTGATCTGGTATAAGACGCGCAAAGACGGAGGCCCTGACCGACGGGGAGTTGGTTTTTATTTTCGAAACGTTACGGAAATACTTCTGTTCGGAATAAGGGGTAAAAATGCCCGCACCTTACAGCCGGGGCGCTCTCAGGAAAACATAATAACCGCAAGAAAAAGGGAACACAGCAGAAAACCTGACGAACAGTATCCATTGATAGAAAAATGCAGCAGAGGTCCTTACATTGAACTATTTGCCCGAGGCCCCCGCAAAGGATGGGACGTTTGGGGCAATCAGGCTGAAGAATACGTTCCTGATTGGGCTACCTATGCCAATCACTCTCAGGCAGAGAAAAAATATCCGCATCAACTTCCACTTATTGAGGCAAATCCATGACAAGGGGAAAATATCGGGAAATCGGCATATACACAGCGTAAATAGACTGTCTCAGCCTTTTTAGTCACAGCAACACAAGGGGGAACAGGGTGATGATTTCGGACGAAACAGGGTGGAAAAATGACAGAAGACAGCAATGGTTGCCGGGAGACCGCCCGGCTACTGGACGAGACGAAAAAGATTGCTCTGGAGTGGCTGGAGAGCCTGCCCCTCAGAAGGGCGGGGGCGGAGGTTGCCGCCGGAGAGCTTATAAAAGCCCTTGAAGAGCCCCTGCCCGACGAAGGCATACCCGCCCCCGAAGTAGTGCGGGACTTTGCGTCGGCGATAGAGCCCGGCCTGACCGCCTCCCCGGGCCCCCGGTACTTCGGCTTCGTGACGGGGGGCGCGCTGCCGGCTACCCTGGCCGCCGACTGGCTGACCTCGGCCTGGGACCAGAACGGCATTCTGGCCATCTCCTCCCCGGCGGTAAGCGCCCTTGAGGAGATAGTTTCCGGCTGGCTGCTGGACCTCCTTGACCTGCCCCGGCAGTCCTCCGTGGGCTTCGTGACGGGAGGGCAGATGGCAAACTTCACCTGCCTCGCCGCCGCCCGCCATGAAGTTCTCAGTCGGTTCGGATGGAACGCCGAAAAGGACGGCCTCCGGGGCGCGCCTCCCATTACCGTCATCGCCGGAGAGGAGGCCCACGCCACCCTTGCGGGAGCCCTTAGCCTGCTGGGGCTGGGCTGGGGCGGGACAGTTGCCGTCCCCGCGGATGATCAGGGCAGGATAAGGGCCGACGGGGCAATTAAAGCGCTGAAAGAAGCCCCGGGCCCCGTGATCCTCTGCCTTCAGGCGGGCAACGTAAACACGGGGGCCTTCGACCCGTGCTCCCGGATAATCCCCGCCGCCAGAGAGAAGGGCGCCTGGGTTCACGTGGACGGCGCCTTCGGCATATGGGGCAGGCTGGTTCCCTCCCTGTCCTCCCTCACCGGAGGCATGGAGGAGGCCGACTCCTGGGCGGCGGACGCCCACAAGTGGCTCAATGTCCCCTACGACTCGGGCCTCGCCATAGTCAGGCACAGGGAGGCACACAGGGCCTCCATGGCGCTCACCGCCTCCTACCTGGCAGGAGGAGAGGGGAGGAACCCATCAGACTGGGTCCCGGAGGCGTCCAGAAGGGCCAGGGTCTTCCCCCTCTACTGCGCCCTGAAAAACCTGGGAAGGAGGGGAGCAGCGGAGATAGTGGAGCGGAACTGCCGCCAGGCCAGGCTCATGGCCTCCCTGCTGGCGGAGGATCCCCATATAGAAATTCTTAACGACGTGGCTCTAAACCAGGTTCTGGCGAGGTTTTGCGCCCCCGCAAAGGACGGCGACGCGTTCACCAGGCAGGTCACGGCTGCGGTGCAGAGGGAAGGAACCTGCTGGGCGGGAGGAAGCGTCTGGAAGGGGCGGGCGGTCATGAGGATCTCCGTCTCCAACTGGTCCACCGACGACGAGGACATCCGGGCGTCGGCGGAGGCCATCCGAAGAGTGCGGAGGGCCGAAGCGGGCCTTTAAGACAGCCGGGGGGCGGCGAAGGCCGTCCCCCTTTGCCTGTAGCGCCCTCTTGGCGGGGCTTACTCTTTTTCTATGGTCAGGAACAGGCTGGAGTGGTCAACCTCTTCCACGGTAAAGGGCTGGCCGGAAAACTTCCCTAGCTCCTCCAGGGCCTCCCGGCTGAAGGTGGAAGCGCTAAAGCCGTCCCTGCATACTATTACGCCCTCTCCCGTCTTCTCCATGTCCAGCTCCCCCAGCAGCCCCTTACGGGCCTGCTCCTGAAACCACGCAAGCCTGTAGTCCCAGAAGTTGGGGCTGTAGGTACTGAAATAGGCTCTCCCTCCCGGCGACAGCAGGCCCATAGCCTGTCGGATCAGATTCCGAGGGTCTCCCTTCATGGCGGAGAGGCCGTTCTGGAGGCAGAGCACTCCGTCGAAGGTCTCCTTGAAGACGGGGGCGTGGGCATCCATGACCAACAGCGCGCAGTTGGGGAAGTCCTTCAGGTATTCCCTGCCCAGCCCGACCGTATGCTCCGACAGGTCGATGCCCGTAATGCTCCCCAGATGGGGCGCAAGCTCCCTCATTATTCTGCCGTACCCCGCCCCCAGCTCCAGGACCTTTTCATCCCCCCGGAGGCGGGAGCGGATGAATTCCGTCTCAGACCGAAGGTAGGCCCGCACCTGGGGAATGTCCGACTGATACACCTGAAACAGCTTGTCCCCGCTGAGTTTATCCGAGTAGTAATCCGCCTGCATTTTTTATCCCTCCCGGCTGAGTCTGCGACATAATTTTATCACCGTCCGCGCCTCTTGCGCCCTGCGCGGTCTTCGAGTATTCTCATCTCAATAAGGTTACGTCAGATCAGGAGGTATCAGGAGGATGCTTAAACACACCGGGGCGTCGGACCCCGAGCTTTACGGCATAGTGGCCGAGGAGCTGGACCGGCAGGAGCACAATATCGAGATGATTGCCTCCGAAAGCACGGAGAGCGAGGAGCTGCTTGAGCTTTCAGGGTGCGTCTTCGCCAACAAGACCACGGAGGGATACCCTGGCGCCCGGTTTCAGGCCGGATCCCAGATTGCCGACAAGATGGAGCGGCTGGGGGTGGAGCGGGCCAAGGCCCTTTACGGCGCCGACCACGCCAATATTCAACCCTACTCGGGCTCCACGGCAAACTACAGCGTCTACGCCGCGGTACTTAAGCCGGGGGACCCGGTGCTGGGCATGAGGCTCGACCACGGCGGCCACCTGACCCACGGCTCTCCCGCCAACTTCATGAGTAAGTTTTTCAATTTCCACTCCTACGGCCTTAACGAGGACACGGAGCTGATAGACTATGACGAGGTGCAGTCCCTGGCGGACAGGCACAAGCCGAAGCTGATCATCGCAGGCGGCAGCGCCTACCCCCGGCTCATAGACTACGGCCGTATGGCCGAAATCGCCCGCTCCGCCGGCGGTCTGCTGATGGTGGACATGGCCCACGTGGCGGGGCTGGTAGCCGCCGGCGTTGTCCCGAGCCCCGTGCCCCACGCCGACTTCGTCACCTCCTCCACCACCAAGACCCTCTGCGGCCCCCGGGGAGGCATGGCCCTGTGCAAAGCTGAACACGCCAGGGCGCTGGACAAGGGAG
The DNA here is from genome assembly GCA_964642285.1 of uncultured Synergistaceae bacterium. Taxonomy (GTDB): domain Bacteria; phylum Synergistota; class Synergistia; order Synergistales; family Aminobacteriaceae; genus Aminivibrio. The sequence continues at coordinate 2,107 of CAZXOD010000042.1, read as the reverse complement.
TCTTCCCCGGGGCGGTGAGCTCTATCCACCTGAACATCATGGCGGCCAAGACGTGGCTCTTCAAGCACGCCGCGGGGCCAGAATTCAGAAGCCTCATGAAGCAGGTGGTCGCGAACGCAAAAGCCCTGGCGGCGGAGCTGGCGGGCTTCGGCTTCCGGGTGGTAAGCGGCGGCACGGACAATCACATAGTGCTGGTGGACCTTCGTCCCAAGGGGATAACGGGCAGCCTCTTCCAGGACGCCCTGGAGTATGTGGGAATAACCGTTAACAAGAACATGATCCCCGGCGACCCGGAGAAGCCTTCAGTCACCAGCGGAGTGCGCATAGGGACCACGTCTGTGTCTCAGCGGGGCCTGAAGGAGGCGGAGATAGGCCGCATTGCCGCCATTATGAACCGGGTGGCGGAGGCGCCGCAGGACAAGGCCGCGCTTGACCGCTGCAGGGCGGAGGCCCTGGAGCTGATAAAGCCCTTCCCCCTCTACCCGAAGGGGCCCCTGAACTAAACGTCGCATCTTAGGTAAAAAGGGGGGGGCTTTAGCCCCCCTTTTTCATGACAAAAATTCTTTCAGGTTTTCTTCCAGTACGGCCCGCAGGCTCGCCGCCTCCAGGGGCTTGGCAATATAGCCGTCCATCCCGCTCTCCATACAAGCTTTTTTCGTCTCAGCCTGCACGTCTGCGGTGACGGCGATTATAGGCGTCCGGGCTTTGCCCCGCTCCCTCTCCGCCGCCCTGATCTCCTCCGCGGCCTGGCGGCCGTCCTTCACCGGCATGTGAAGATCCATCAGCACAATGTCGGGGGACTCCCTCAGGAAGGCCTCCATCGCCTCTACGCCGTCGGCAGCCTCATGAACTATCGCCCCGGGGAGAAGCTTGGACACCATTACCCTGAGCAGCCTTCGGTTTAACTTATGGTCCTCGGCGATGAGGACAGAAGGGGGCCTGCTGGTGGCGATGGGGATGAGCGACGGAGTTCCCCTGTCCCCGGCTCTTTCCCCGTCGGCCTGGCCAGACGGAGGAGAACAGCGCGCCCTGAGGGTGAAGAAAAACCGGCTACCCTCCCCGGGGACGCTCTCAAGCTCCAGGCGGCTGCCCATCTTTCTTAAAATGGAGTCGCAGATGGGGAGCCCAAGCCCCACACCTCCGTGCTTTCTGGTAAAGGAGACGTCCTGCTGAAAAAAGGGCTCAAAGATCTCCCGTTGAATTTCAGGAGGGATTCCCATGCCCGTGTCCCGCACGGAGAAAGTATAGTCGCACAGGCCGTCCTCGGGGAACGAGGCCTGAACGGTCAGCTCTACCGTTCCCCTCTCGGTGAACTTGACGGCGTTCCCCAGGAGGTTTACCAGAACCTGCTTCAGCCTGGCGGAGTCTATGGACGCATAGCTGCTGACGCTCTCCTCAAGCCGGAGCCCCAGGTCAATGTTTTTCTCCAGGGCGTTGCCCCGAACGGCGTCCAGGGCCTGGCGGGCTATATCGTTTACGTCGCCGGGGGCGGCTTCAAGGCGGAACTCGCCGGCCTCGATCCTGGATATATCCAGCACCTCGCTTACGACCTCCAGCAGAGATACGGCCGACGACCATATGTAGCCCACGTACTCCCTCTGGCGGCTGTCCAGCGGCGTATCGGCCAGAAGCTCCAAAAAGCCTATGGCCCCGTTCAGGGGGGTGCGCAGTTCGTGACTGGTGTTGGCCAAAAAGGCGCTCTTTGCCCTGCTGGCGGCCTCGGCCTCGAACCTGAGTCGCTCCGCCTCCCTGTTGGCCGCCAGAAGCTCCTCTTCAGCCCGTTTCATATCGGTAAAATCCGCTGTGACCGTGGCAAACTTGTTCTTACCGGGGGACACTACGGAAATACGAAAATGCCTGCCCAGGGGCGGGTAGTAGGTTTCAAAGGAACGGGGCTTCCCCGTAAGGGCGACGGGGGCGTACTCGTCCAGGTAGGGAGCTCTCAGCGCGCCGTAGGCCTCCGAGCCAAGACGTCCCATCGCTTTTTCGGCCGGAATTCCAGTCATGGCGGTGAAGGCCTCGTTGCAGCCCGTGATTTTGTAATCCGCGGGCCGGCCCTCTTCGTCAAAGACCAGCTCGTGGAGGGCCACCATCTCCGTCATAGAGG
>CAZXOD010000041.1:0-14218 GCA_964642285.1 uncultured Synergistaceae bacterium | reverse complement strand
AACCTGTGACCCCCTGCGTGTAAGGCAGGTGTTCTACCGCTGAACTATCCGCCCGCTGGTGTTTCTCCGACGCGAGGGATAGTATATAAGGAAATGCGCCTTCGGTCAACTCTTTAGCTCAAAGAAAGAATTTTCCGCCCCTTTTAAATCAATAATCCTCATTTAAGTACTATCGTCGTAAAACCTTTGCATATTCAACGGGATGCATTTAGAATAAAAGAGTTTAAGAGCTTGCTGCGCGACCATCATTTCCTAATTCCGGACGTAGAGGCCGAATTCTTTTGAAATGCCGATTCACGATAAAACCGATTATGCGGCGGTCTCTTCCAAACTCTGCTTTCTCGGAGCTTAAGGGAGTGTTTTTTTGAAAATAGCTGCCCTTTTTGATTTTTCATACCTGCGACTCCTGCTCCCTCTGGCGGCTTTGCTGCTTTTTCTCTGGGCGTTTATGATTTTCTCCGGTCGAACCGGGAAGAGGGTATACTTTTTTGTTGCTTTTTTTCTCTTTTTTCTTATTTTATCCGGATTTCTCCTTTTATTGAATTCCCCTCTCGGGGCAGGGGCCGTGTTGATAGCTCCCGCTCTTGTAGCCGTCTTATTGAAAAAAACAAAGAGTTCTGACCCATGAAGGCCCTTGCAATTTTTGCGCTGTTTCTCTATTTCCCTTACGGCTGGTGCGCCCTGGTTCGGGCGCCCCGGGAGGAGTTCGGCCTGATTTGGAAGGCCGGCGGCGAGGCTCTCAGTGACGTTGCCCTGGTGTCCGTCTTAACCCTCCTCCCCCTGACGGTGGTTTCCCTTTACTTCTTTGGTTCAGCACTTCCAGAGCCAGGTCTTCATGCAGTTTTTTCATCAATTTTCTCAGGCCTGGCTGCCGCGGTCGCGGAGGAGACTTTTTTCAGGGGCTGGATGCAGACGCTACTTAGAAAAAAACTTTCCCGTTTTGGGGCAATTTTTACGGCTTCCGCACTTTTTGGACTGGCTCACCTTGCTTCGCCTTACGCCCCCTTCGCTCTCCTGGCTTTCTTTCCGGGGCTGATTATGGGATTCTTGAGAGAGCGCCACGGGTCAGTTTTCCCGGCGATTTTATACCATTGGGCCGGCAACATCTGGTCTGTCTGGTTTTATCCCCGATTTTAAAAAACTTGTAAAAGGGGGACTTTACGGTGAAATTTTCTCGCTTTGCCGCGATAATTCTTGCGATTTTTCTGGTACCGCCCATTTTTCCTGCCTTTGCCGGGACGGGAGTCCTGTTCGAAATAAAAATTCCCCTGACGGTGGGCAAAGACGCCGTGGCGGAGCTTCCCGACGGCAGAGTATTTCCTCTGGGAAGGGTGGCGGGACTCCCTACGGCCACCCGGTGGCCCGGGTATACCGCCTCAAAATGGGCCGCGCCTGGCACAGTGGCCGCCTCGGCAGTAAACGCCGTCCACCTGACTCTTTCGGTGGAACAGGGCGCGGGGAGGACTTTGAGCGTGCTTCCCCGGCATACGGTGGCGCCCGCGGCGGGAGACAAGGCCTACATTACGCTGAACGTTCCGGCGGGAACTTCCTTTTTCGGCGGCTGGGCGCCTCCGGCGGGGACGAAGGTGATGGTTGAAAAGACGGACGGATCCCGGCTCCCTCTCGAAGAGACGGGGCTTCCTTCCCCCGGCGACACGCTTGTCTTCCTGGTTAGTGAGGAGGAGAGGCCCTATATTATCGACATAGAGAACCGGCCCGGAGGAAGGGTTATCGGCTGGTACGGGGAGGGGCCCAGGGTATTGGCCAGGGTGATCAGGCCCGTTAGCGGGGTGGGCAGATTCGGCGGCACGGAATTTCAGGGGGCCGGCAGAATAAGGGCCAATCACTCCGGAGTCATAGACATAAGCACCGCCCCCAGAGGGGTAGTGGGAGGGCTTCAGGTTCTCCCCTTTCTTCACTCAAAGTCAAAGGAGATGGGGGGCGTCTGGAGTGCGACTCAGTGGCTTATAGTAGCCTCAGAAACAGAAAGGCCCCTTCCGGGTACGGCGCCCCTTTTTCTGGGAAACCTGCTGCCCGGATCGCAACTCCGGGACAGGCTGTGGGATATGTGGTCCACTTACGGCAGGAAGCCGCTGGTTATGTGCAGAATAGACGGCGGCCCCTTTGTAAAGCTTCCCGAGGCGGGAGGGAAACAGGACTTTGCCCTCTCGAAGGTTACACACCTCAGGATCTACTGCCCCTTTACAGAGGAGCCGCAAAAACGCTGATTTTTTTATTACTCAGTGACGCTCTTGGTCAGATTCCTGGGCTGGTCGATATTCCGGCCCAGATTTCTTGCGAAGTAGTAGGAAAAAAGCTGCAAAGGCAGCACGGTAAGGAAAGGCGTGAAAAAATCAGCCGCCTCGGGCACGGAGAGGATGTGGTCGGCCACTCCCTCCAGAGCGCGGTCCCCCTCTGTGGTTATAGCAATGACCGGGGAATTTCCGACCTTTATATCGCGGACGCTTGAGAGGTTCTTCCCGTGGTGGCCGTCCCTTGGTGCTATTACTATTACGGGAACAGTGGGGTCCAGCAAGGCTATGGGACCATGTTTCAGCTCCCCTGCGGCGAAGGCCTCGGAGTGAACGTAGGATATCTCCTTAAGCTTAAGGGCTCCTTCCAGAGCAACCGGGTAGGACGGTCCCCTTCCCAGAAAAAGGAAGTCTCTTGACTGAGCGTAAGGCAAAACGGCATTCAGAACATCCTCCTGCCGTTCCAGCACGGATTCTACCTTGAACGGAAGGGCTTCCATCTCGTCAATAAAAAACTTCTCCCTCTCCTCCCGCAGTTTGCCCTGAAGCCTGGACAGATGAAGGGCGAGAAGATAAAGAACCGTAAGCTGGCCGGTAAAGCTCTTGGTGGCCGCCACGCCGATCTCGGGTCCGGAGTTCAGAAGCAGTACGTCGTGAACCTCTTTTGCGATGGTAGATCCGGCCACATTTGTTATGGCCAGGCACCGGGCGCCCTTCTCGCGGGCCATCCTCTCCGCCGCGATGGTGTCCGCCGTCTCCCCCGACTGGGTGACAAAGACCGCCAGAGTATCGGGCCCCAGGGGCAGGCTGCGGCTCTGGTACTCCGACGCTACCTCCACTCTGGTTTCAAAGCCCGTTATGGATTCAAAAAAACGCTCTGCCACGAGGCCTGAGTAGTAAGAAGTTCCGCAGGCTACTATATGAAGTCTTTTCCAGGCTCCGGCTTCTTCTTCAGTCCAGGGAAGCTCTGCCGACATATCCGCCCTTCCGCGGGAAACTCTTCCCGCCATGGTGTTTCTGAGGGCCGCTGCCTGCTCATTTATTTCTTTCAGCATGTAATGGGGGTACCCCCCCATGTCGTCCTGGGAAGAACTTTTTTCGCTTACTTTAATTTTAACTTCTGTCACTTTGGCTGCACCGCCTTATCTTTACAAAAAGAAAACTGCCTTCCCCTTTGTGGCGGGGATTGCTCCCCGCTTTTGCTTGAAGGCTTGGCGGGCCGGTCTTCGCGGCCCCGGAGGCATCCGCCGATTGTTCGATACTCCTCCGTCCTCGTCCGCCGGAAAATCCGGCGCAGGCGCTTGGATTCGGGGCGCGTTAATTGGAGCATTGAATTTCTTCTATGGCTTTAAGCACCACCTCCCGAAGTCCTGGGTGATTCATGGCAAGCTGTATGTTGGCCGCGAGCCATCCCGGCTGGGTGCCGCAGTCATACCTCCTGCCTTTGAAAATAACCCCCCATACAGGTTCTTCCTTAAGAAGTTCTTTGATTCCGTCGGTAAGCTGAATCTCACCTCCCCTTCCCGCCCCGAGGCGGGCCAGAATAGGGAAAATGGCCGGGGACAGCACGTAACGGCCCATTATAGCAAGGTTGCTCGGGGCGGTCATAGGCGCGGGTTTTTCGACCATATCCTCGATGGCGAAAATCCCGGGATATTCCTCCCTGGCCTTGACCACTCCATATCTTGAGGTCTCCTCAGGAGGCACCTCTTCCAGGGCTATGACGCTGCCTCCCAATTTTTCATGAACCGACATGATCTGGGCCAGCACTGAAGGCTCGGCTATCATGACGTCATCGGGCAGAATCACTCCAAAATACTCCCGGCCGCATACTGGTTCGCCGCAGAGGACGGCGTGTCCCAGCCCCAGGGGTCTGTGCTGCCTCATATAAATAAAATCGGCCATCTCCGACAGGGATATGACCTCGTCGTAGAGGCTGGTCTTGTTTCTTGCCTTCAGCATCTCTTCAAGTTCGAAGGAACGGTCGAAATAGTCCTCGATCGCTTTTTTTGTTCTGCCCGTAATCATTACCATCTCCCTGCACCCGGCGGCCAGGGCTTCTTCCACTCCGTAGGCAATGATGGGACGGTCTACCAGGGGGAGCATCTCCTTGGCTATTTCCTTGGTGGCCGGCAAAAAGCGGGTTCCCAGGCCGGCGACAGGGAAAAGACATTTTCGTATGGGCTCGTTCATTGGCGCCGTCTCCTTTCTTCCGGGCTGCGGTCAGCTGTATCTTTCCCTTATAATATTTACCAGAAAATTGGCAACTTCCTCCATTAGCTTTCTGTCCCGGGCCTCCACGAGAATCCGCATGAGGGGCTCCGTTCCGGAAGGACGTATGAATATTCGCCCCGCTCCTCCCAGCATGGGTTCTGTCTCGGCGGCAAGCTCGCTTACAAAAACACTGTCCGCCTTTAAATCTCTCGGAATGGAGACGTTCTTAAGGACCTGGGGATAGGGGCTGAACCTGTCCGCCAGGGTGTCTATATCCTCGCCCAGGGCCTGGCACGCCTCCAAAAAGCAGAGTCCTGTGCAGATGCCGTCTCCTGTATTAGCCACCGACGACATTATAACGTGCCCCGACTGCTCTCCTCCAAGCTGCGCGCCCTTATCGTTCATGGTCTCCATTACGTATCTGTCGCCAACCTGACACCGGTACACTTCAATGCCGGCCTTCAGAAGATGTTCCTCCAGTGCCATGTTGCTCATCACCGTGGCAACGACTCCGCTCCCGAGCCGGCCTTCAGAGGCCAGCCAGCGGCCCAGCACCCAGAGCATGATGTCCCCGTTCAGAGTTCTTCCCCTGCTGTCGCACAACAGAACCCGGTCAGCGTCGCCATCATAGGCAATCCCTATGGAGAGCCCCTTCTCTTTCACAAGGCTGCCGAGGTGGGACATTTTCATGACTCCTACGCCTTCGTTAATGTTCAGCCCGTCGGGCTCGTTGCCCACCACTGTCCATCTGCCTCCCAGCCTGGAGAAGAGGGAGGGTGCGGCGCAGTAGGCGGCGCCATGGGCACAGTCCATGATGCCCTCCTGAGGGAAGGAGAGATTTTCTTTCCAGAGGGTCGCCAGCCAGTCCACATATTGCTCCGTCAGTTCACAGGCCTGTCTGAGCACTCCGATGGAGGCGCCCGTAGGACGCCAGTCGTCGGTGAGGTTATCCCCCATGTACTCTTCGATGGCGGCCTCAATATCATCGGACAGTTTGCAGCCGTTGCCGTCCATAAATTTGATGCCGTTGTACTCGGCGGGATTGTGAGAGGCGCTGATTACAGCCCCTCCCTGCATTCCGCTCTTTTTAACCGCAAAGCTCACACCGGGCGTGGGTATAATGCCCAGCGAACATACGTCCGCCCCGGCGCTTGTCATGCCGGCGGCAAGAGCGGACTCAAGCATTGGGCCCGACCTTCTTGTGTCCCTTCCCACGGCAATGCGGGGCCGGGGGACGCCTCTTTCAGCAAGGTAAAGGATATAGGAGCGTCCCAGGCGAAGAGCCATTTCCGGAGTCATATCACCCCTGTTGGCTACATCCCGCACTCCGTCGGTACCGAAGAGGCAGCGCACTCTTTCGGGGTTGATAGTCATGTCGCCTCACCATCCCAGCAGTTGAATATTATTGCTGCACCTCGGCAATGACGTTTACGCCCGAGGGCTCCACTCTTACCACCTTAAGCTTTCCTTCAGTCCTGTTCCTGACCTGCACCGGAACAGTAAGCCGCCTGGAAACAATGTTCGTGACGTTGACAAAGGGCTGGATGGGAAGTTCAGTCTCATCCAGGGAGTTAACCTCCGAGGGCACGCCTTCCACAGTAATGTTTACCGACGTGGGTTCAACCTTCCAGCCGGGATAAACGCTTCTGCCCTCCACCTCCACTCCCACCCGGGAGAGCAGACGGGTTACTGTGAAAGGGGCCAGCAGCACGTTAACCCTTACAGAAGGCGATCCGACAATCTTCACGAGACTGTCCTCCGGAGACCTCAGCGGAATCACCATATTCTGTTCTTTTGCGATGTCGGTTATATCTATGGTCTCGGTATCGATCTTCGTTACGCTGTCCAGCTTCGGCAGGGGCCCCTCGATCGTGATTACCGCCGGCTCTACAATAACGGCTTTAAGGCGGAAGTCCTCCACGGGATTTCCAATTATCCTGGCGTTGACCGGAACGGTCTTCTTGGGCACTCCTTCGGCGAGGACGGCGTTAAATTTCACCCGCCCGGGCTCTACTGATACCTCTTCCTCGAATTCTTCCGACTTTATTATCTCCACCGTCTGAGTAAGCTCCCCTCCCGCCTTAAGCTCCTCAAGGGTGGGGGATATGCGGGCGGCGCCGATCTTTGCCAGGTCCTTTTCGCTGCCCCTGACGCTCACTTCCCGGGGAATTATCTCCACCATGTCCAGGAAAAGGCCCGGGGGGAGTCCCTTTTCCACCGCCACCTCCACGGGAATGAGCCTGTCGACGTACCTTAAAAGCTCAATATCCACATGAGTGGGAACCAGATCGACAAGCATGACGTCCTTGGGCGTTATGGCCCTTACGGCAAGTCTGTATTTACCCACTCCCAGCCCTCTGGCGTCCACCTCGCAGACAACGGAATCCGGCGACAGCGAGGAGAGAACCCCCGGTGCGCCGGAGAGGGTGACTTCCATTTTTTTCACCGCCCCTTTGACCGTGGTCTGGGGGGGGACGTTGAGGTACTCAAGGGAGACGGACAGAGTCCTTGTGGCCTCCGTTACCCTGGCTCCCGGGGCGTAAAACCAGAAGGCGAAGGCAATTGCCACCGCTATCACCCTGAGAAACATGGGAGAGGATATTATATCATCGGTTTTAGGCGTTTCAGCCATTTCGGCCGGGCCTCCTCGTTAAAAACTCATGACCATAGAGTACGAATGTCATCCTGAAGCCTGTCCAGCAGAGGTTTATTTTCTTCGTCCTCGCCGCTGAAATAATGGAGGAGAAGTTTTTGTACCTGACTGTCTTTAAGGTTTTTGGAGAGGTGGCCGTTTACGGCCAGGGAAACTTCCCCCCTCTCCTCGGATACCACCAGGGAGATGGCGTCGGAAACCTCCGTAACTCCAAGGGCCGCCCGGTGTCTTGTGCCGATCCACCTGGACAGGTCGGTGTTCTCGGTGAGGGGAAGATAACAGCTTGCCGCTATTACCGTGTCCCTGTCCATAATAACGGCTCCGTCATGGAGAGGGTTTCCTTCCCAGAAGATAGATATGAGCAGCTCCTGGGTAATGTCGGCATTCAGCTTTATGGCGGTGCGCCAGAAATCCCTGAGGCCGGTGCCTCTTTCAAGGACAAAGAGGGCTCCGATCTTCTGTCCCTTCAGATAGCCGATGGCCCTGGCCACCTCCTGGCTGAAAAGCTCGGCCTTCTTACCCGCCTTTTTAGTCCGCCAGAGGCTTCCTCCCCTGCCCAGCTCCTCCAGCATTTTGCGGAGCTCCGGCTGGAAGACTATGGGTATGGCTATCACCAGCACTCCCAGCACTTTGCCCAGAAACCAGGAGAGCGTTCTCAGGTCAAAGATGCTGGCCGCCGCGGCCAGAGCGCCCATGACCAGCAGTCCCTTGACAAGCTGCATGGCCCTGGTTCCCACGATAAGCAACAACAGTCTGTGGATGATGACGGATATTACGAGTATATCTATGACGTCTTGCCAGCGAAAATAATCAAGCATGGTATGCTCCGATTTTAGTTTTAAAGACCCAACGGCTAATACTATACCATTTTAAAAGAAACATAGGGGGAGGTCGCCAGGGCAAGCATAGCGCCGTAATCGGGGAAAAAAATAAGATTATCCCCCAGGGCGGTAGGAACGGGGCAGTCTTCCACGTCGAGGATCATATGGTCGCTGGACGCCCCCAGAATAACTACCCCCTCCAGCTCGGGGGTCAGTCCCTCGATTCTGACATCCTGCCTTCCCACTGCGACGATGGCCCTAAGCCGCGGCCCCCTGTCCTCGAAGACCGGCTTCCCGCCGAAAGCGTCAGAGCCGAAGGGACCCTCGGGAGCGGACGGCTTTTTCATGACCTCAGCTATTTCGGCCTCAAGCCTCATAGTCCGCTGCTTAAGCCACGGTATGGACCTGGAATGGGTTACGTCAATGCCAAGGAGGATGGCTTCACCGATCCTCAGGTTGTTGACCCCGGGGGGGATTCCGCCCTCTTCCAGCAGGGCCAGGGACGACGTACTTCCCCCGGAAATGATGTCAAGGGGGTAGCCCAATTCTCTTTCCAGCTCTTGCCCTATATGTTCAAGCAGGAGAAGTTTCTCCCGGGTGGGGAGGCTCCCTCCGAAGCAGCCAAAGTTGACTCCCACGCCGGCGCATCTGACCCTGGAGCAGCTTTTTAGGGCCCCGGCAATTCGGGCAAGCATCTCCCCGTCGTCCATCCACACTCCTTCCCGGAGGTCGCCAAGGTCTATCATGACGATCGCCTCGTGAGTTTTCCCCGCAAAGGAGCAGGCTTTCTCAAGGCCCGTGATTGTTTCAGGGGTGCTCACCAGCGATCGGTCGGCGTATTCAACCGCCTGCGGCAGTTCGCTGAGCATGGGAATTCTAAGCAGCGTCAGGGGCAGCCCCGTGTTCATGGCCCTGAGTTTGGCCAGGTTTTTTACGCGACTGTCCGCAAGGCCCTCCGCGCCTCCCCCGGCCATCGCCCGGGCGATCTCTTCCCTTGCGGCCATCCCCTTGGTAACGCCCCATACGCCGATTCCGGCGGCGGCGCATTTATCCACCGTGCGGCGAACGTTTTCCTCAATCGCGGCCAGATCAACGGTCAGGCGGGGCCATGACTCTACCATTTTATCCTCCCCTAAGCTTTCGGAGAATGGCAATATCTCTTCCATGGCCGGCGCCCTCAAGAGGGGTCTCCAAGATGCAGGGTATATCCTCCCACTGAGGGTCAGTCAATATCAGGGAGAAGGGGTAGGAGCCCAGTTCTCCTTCTCCTATCTGGGCATGCCGGTCAAGCTTCCTCCCGAGGGGATGGGCGCTGTCGTTAAAGTGCCAGCACAAAACTCTGTCCAGCCCCACCGCGGAGTCAATGTGCCCCATCAGCCTGCGGTAGGCGGGTTCGGTGCGAAAATCAAGTCCAGAGGCAAACATGTGGCAGGTATCCAGGCATACCGCCAGCCTGGGATCCCAGTCGAGATTTTCAAAAATCCTCCTGAGCTCGCTGAAATCGGACCCAAGGTGATTGCCTTGTCCGGACATGGTCTCAAGGAGGATGTTCACCCGCTTGTGAGCCGTCCGGTCCAGCACGCCCCTTAATCTCTCCGACATCAGATCCAGGGACTGTTCCACCGGGTTCCCCCTCGACGAACCAGGATGCAGAATGAGATTATCAATGCCCAGAATATCGCACCGCTCTATCTCATCCTCAAGGGCGGCGACGCTTTTTTCGCCAGTGGCGTCGGTGGCCGCAAGGTTGATAAGGTAAGAGGAGTGTACGACTACGTCCTCTACGGAGCTTTCTCCCCAAGCCCTCAGAAATCTCTCCGCCCTTCCCTGGGAGATGGGGGCGCTCCTCCACTGAAGCTGGTTTTTGGTAAATATCTGTATTGCTTCGCAGGAGAACTCCTCTCCTCTGGCGAAGGCTTTTTCGAGTCCCCCCGCAATGGAGACATGGGCGCCTATCTTCGGCATCAGGGCTCCCCACCTTTCAGCCTCGCGAGGAATCTGCGTAGTATACGGGCGGTCACGCCCCAGATGAGCCATCCGTTGTCGAGGCGGTATTCAGGGTATTCATGGCTGATCCCATTTAAAATTACAGTTTTAGATACTGGAAAAGAGGGTAATTTTTCAATTTCAATAAAACATGCGTCGTCAATTTCATCGGCCGAAAGCCTGAGATTTTTCGGATCGAAACCTTTCACCAGGGCCACTACCGGCAGAACCCGCACCGTGGAGACCACGGCGTACTCCGGGTCGATTATTCCAACGGGGCTTACCAGCGACGGAGATATGCCCGTCTCCTCCTCCGTCTCCCTCAGAGCCGTAGCGACGGGGCCGGAATCATAGGCCTCCCTCATGCCGCCGGGGAAGCAGATCTCCCCTGCATGGTGGCGCAGGTTTGCGGACCGGCGCAGAAACAGGAGTTTGGGACCGGAAGGACCGGAAAAAATAGGAACCAGAACGGCACTGTCGCCATTCTTTCCGTCGGCGGGCTCCCAGGCGAGGTCCACCGGAGAGACGAAGACCTCATGAAACCTCTGTTCCCAGGCGTCGCAATCGGGCAGGGATGGGGTCATGCCGTTAATTTCACCTGTCCGTGATAGATAAGGCCCCTGTACCCGTCTACGGTCACAATCATTCCGTCGGAGAGCAGGGAGAGAGCGTCGGCGGCGCTTACTACGCAGGGAATTCCAAGCTCAAGGGATACAATGGCGGCGTGGCAGGTGAGCCCCCCCTCCTCAGCTACAATGGCGGACGCCAGCCTCATGGCCGGCAGGTACTCTTTGTCGGTAGCCCTGACCACGAGAACCGCGCCATGAGTCATTTTTCTATTTGCCTCCTCCGCGGAGGAGGCGATGCAGACAGGCCCCCGGGCCTCTCTTTTCAAAAGGGAAAGCCCCTTTAAAAGAATCCTGCCGGCAATGTGCACCTGCAGCATATTGGTGGTTCCGGCAGTTCCAAGCGGAACCCCGGCGGTGACGGCCACCAGATCTCCCTCCCTGATAAGCCCGGCGGAGATGCAGGATGCGATGGCCGAATCGACGGCAGTATTCTGGTCTACCATCTCTTCTTTTAAAAGGGGGATCACTCCCCAGTAAAGGGCAAGCTCCCTCCAGGTCCTTACGGAGGGTGTGGCGCCAAGAATAGGACACGGCGGCCTGTGTTTGCTTACCATCTGGGCGGTGCTTCCGCTCTGGGTCATGGAGATGATGGCCGCTGCCTTCATCTGCCTTGCCACCATTACGGAGGCACTGCTGACCGCGTCCGGAATTCCCACGGCCGTTCCGGCGGGGACAGGCCTCTCCCAGAGTTCGATCTCGCTCTCCGCTCTGGCGACAATGCGCTTCATAGTCTCTACCGAGCGCAGGGGGTAGGCGCCCTTGGCCGTCTCTCCCGAGAGCATTACCGCGTCGGCCCCGTCGAGCACGGCGTTGGCCACGTCGTTTGCCTCCGCTCTGGTGGGGCGGGGATTCCGTATCATGGAATCCAGCATCTGGGTGGCCACTATGACGGCCTTGCCCTTCTGGCGGCAGATGCTGATGATCCTCTTCTGCTGCAGGGGGACATCCTCGGTGGGGATCTCCACGCCAAGGTCGCCTCTGGCTATCATGACGCCGTCCACCACGTCCGTTATTTCGTCAATATTCACTACCGCCTGGCGGGTTTCAATTTTTGCTATCACCTTCATGGAGCCGCCGTACTCCTCCATGACCCTCCGGACTTCCATGATGTCCCTGCGGTTTTTTACAAAGGAGACGGCGATATAGTCCATCTCCCGCTCAATGCCCCAGCGGATGTCCTCTCTGTCTTTATCTGCGAGGGCGGTCAGCGACAGTTCGGCGCCTGGGATATTCACGCCCTTTGAATCGCCCAGCAGACCGCCTACTATGACCCTGCACCGTACATCGGGAGCGTCAATCTCTTCAACTTTCAGGTGAAGAGTTCCGTCGTCGATGAAGATCTCCTGTCCTGGTACCACTTCATTGGGCAGGGGATCAAAATTTACGGTCACTATGGAAGGGTTTCCCAGCAACTGTCTTGTCGTAAGGGTTATGGAGCTTCCGGGTTCAAGGCTGACCGTTCCGCCTTCAACCTTGCCGGTCCTTATCTCCGGCCCCTTAGTATCAAGGAGGGTGGCAATGGGGCCGCCAACTTCTTTTTCCACGGCCCGTACCAGGCTAAACATCTCCTGGTGCCCCTCGTAAGCCCCGTGGCTGAAGTTGAAGCGGGCTACGTTCATTCCGGCCCTGGCCATATTCAAAAGAGTTTCGTAGTCTGAACAGGAGGGACCTATAGTACATACAATTTTCACTTTAGTCATTTAAAACATTCCCTTCTAAAACAACGGCCCGAACGAGAGGACTGTTCGTTTCCGGATTCAATTTTACCCTATGGAGAAAGCCCCGACGGGCAGAATTTCTTCCACGGCGTCGGAAATTGGAGCGGCAGGATCCACTTTTACATCCTGAAGAAGCATGGTAACCGAGTCTCCTCCGTCCTTTATCTCAAACAGTACCGGAGATTTTCCCGGGTAGGCTTTTAATGCCCTGAACAGTTCCTTAACTGAAATTTTCTCCATGGGGCCCGCATTGACGGAAAACCTCAGGTAAGGCGCCGCGCCGGGGTCTCCATCGTCCTCCAGAGGGGATACCACTCTGGCGATGACGCTGGTCTCAGCCCGTTCCTCAGGAAAGCCGGAAACGAAGCACAGCTGTCCCGGAGATAGTCTCCCCCGGAGAGGGGCCCAGGTCTTGGGAAAACAGACAGCCTCCACCTTGGCCTCCCCGTCCTCCAGTTCAATGGTCCCCATGGGATCGCCCTTCCTTGTAGTCCGTTCCTTGACGGAGAGGATCATGCCTCCCAGCAGAAGGGGGTTTTTACGGCCCTTCCAGAGCTTCAGGTCGGCAATGGAGCAGTTGCTGTAGGATCTTACTTTTGCTTCATGCTGCTCAAAGGGATGGCCGGAGATGTACAGGCCCGTGGCCTCCTTCTCTCCATCCAGCCTCTCCCTCAGGCTGTAATCCTCAACTTCCGGAAGGGCGGGGCCATCCCCGCCGCAGACATCCTCGGTTAAGTCAAAAAGAGACTGCTGGCTGTCGTCCATGCATTTTCTGGAGGCTGTGGATATAAGCTCCGGCAGCCCTTCCGCCAGCTGCCTGCGGTTTTCATTGAGGCTGTCAAAGGCTCCGGCCTTTATAAGATTTTCGACGACGGATTTGTTCACTACCCTGAGATCCACCCTGCACAGGAAATCCCACAGAGATTCAAAGCGGCCTCCCGCCTCTCTCGCCGACAGTATGGCGTCCACGGCGGTATGCCCGCACTTGGAGACGGCGCCAAGTCCGAAACGGATTACCTCCCCCACGGGCGTGAAGCTGGCGTGGGACGTATTGACATCGGGAGGCAGGACGTTGATGCCGGAGTTCCGGACGTCTCTCACATAGGACGCCAGATCCTCCTTTTTTGACCCGATCTGGCTGGAGAGATAGGCGGCCATGAACTCAGGCCGGTAGTTTGCCTTCAGCCAGGCGGTATGGTAGGTGATCATGGCGTAGGCGGCGCTGTGAGACTTGTTGAAGCCGTATCCGGCAAATTCCTGGATAATGTCGAAGATCTCCTGGGCCTTCTTCTCGTCGATGCCCCGTTCCTTTGCCCCTTCGACGAACTTGGCCCGCTGCTGCTCCATAACGTCCGCCTTCTTTTTTCCCATGGCCCTTCTCAAAAGGTCGGCCTCGCCCAGAGAGTAGCCCGCCAAAATGGCGGCGCACTGCATTACCTGCTCCTGGTACAGAACCACGCCGTAGGTCTCCTTAAGCACATCCTCCAGCAGGGGATGCAGATATTCAACCCTGGCCCTGCCATGCTTGCACTGAATATACTGGTCCACCATGCCGCTGCCCAGAGGGCCGGGACGGTACATGGCAAGAACGGCTATGACGTCTTCGAAGCAGTCCACCCGCAGTTTTTTAAGAAGGGCCCGCATCCCTGAGGATTCAAGCTGAAAGATGCCCAGAGTATCGGCTTTCTGTAGCAGATCGTAGGCTCCCCCGTCGTCCAGGGGGATTTTATCCATGTCCGGCACGGGCTTTCCGCCCTTTTTTATATTTTCGAGGGCTTCTTCTATCACTGAAAGGGTCCTGAGGCCCAGAAAGTCCATCTTTACCAGGCCAAGCTTCTCAATGGGTTCCATGGAGTACTGAGTAACTATCTGGCCGTCGCCGATTCTTCTCACAGGGACAAGGTCCGTTATGGGCATGGGGGTGATGACCACTCCGGCGGCGTGC
>CAZXOD010000040.1:0-14244 GCA_964642285.1 uncultured Synergistaceae bacterium | reverse complement strand
TATCGTTCCTATGTTTAAATGGGGCTTGGACCTCTCAAACTTTTCCTTTGCCATTGTGAAGAAACCTCCCTCTAAAGATAGTCCGCCCTGTTTGCGGGCATCATAGTCTTATAAAAGCACCCGCCATTAGCGGGCGAATTTCCCCGACCATCTGCACATTGTAGCATATTTCTTTACAGATTTGGGTATGCAGCAATTTTTTCAGCAGAAAATTAAAAATCATGGAGTCTATGCGCCTATGCTGTTTTCCAGCACCCCTATTCCTTCAATCTTTACCTCCATTACGTCGCCCTTTTTTACCGGGCCTATTCCCGAAGGGGTGCCGGTGATTATCACATCCCCCGGCAGGAGGGTCATAACCTTCGAAATATGGCTCACCAGCACTTCCACCGGGAAGATAAAATTGGAGGTATTTGAACGCTGAACCTCTCTGCCGTTTAGCAGCAGACTTATCTCAAGATTTGACGGATCGATGCCGGATACAATGCAGGGGCCCAGGGGGCAGAAAGTATCGAAGGACTTTGCCCTCGTCCACTGTCCGTCCTTCGTCTGAAGATCCCGGGCAGTGACGTCATTGGCGCAGGTGTAGCCCAACACATAGTTCAGGGCGTCTTTGGCTTCGACGCAGAAACACTTTCTGCCAATTACGATGCCGAGCTCCGCTTCGTAATCCACCCGTTCGGACATATGGGCCGGGTAGATAACCGTGTCTTTGTGGCCGATCACCGTCGTGGGCGGCTTAAGGAAAAGCAGAGGTTCCTCAGGAATGGGAAGACCCACTTCTTTAGCGTGGTCTCTGTAATTCAACCCCACGGAGGGTATTTTTGACGGCATGACCGGGGGAAGAAACCGCTCCGCCTCATCTATGGAACACAGAGCAGGCCCCTTTGTAAATTCGCCGAACATATCCCCTTCCAACCGGTAAGCAACTCCGTTTTCCAGAAGCACAGTTTCACTGACGCCTCCTGTAACGCACCGCGCGAATGTCGTTATCATCAATATTTCCTCCGCTTTATATAGTTCGCCTGGATAGACTGGGAAATTATTTTACCACAGAGAAGAATAAAACTGTTTTTCTTGAAATTAACAAAAAACACATTCCGTCTTCTTGACATTCCCACGAATTTAGCGTAGTTACTATAATAGCTTTCGCAGTTGCACTCTTCTCATATATTGCGCGCGGCGGGAAGAAACTGCGGTACTTTTTAGCATTTCCATTACTGAAAGGAGACGAGAAAATGAAAAGAGCTATTTTGGTTATAGCGGCGCTGTGCGTCGCGCTGGGGGCGGGAGCGGCCTTTGCGGCGGACTACCCGGGCAAGCCGATTACCATTATAGTCGCCTCCAATGCCGGGGGAGGCACCGACACTATGGCCCGCATTTTCGCCAAGTTCGCTGAAAAATATTCTCCCCAGCCTTTTGTAATCAATAACATTGACGGCGCCGGGGGCCAGAGGGGTTTTGACGCCCTGGCAAGAGCAAAAAACGACGGATATACCATAGGTACGATCTACACTCCTCACTTCACCGCCCACATTTCGTCCCAGAGGGCCGGCTATGAAATGGACAGCTTCCAGACTCTATACAATTTTGTGACGGATCCGGGGGTGCTCGTTGTGCCGGATTCCAGCCCTTTCAGGACAGTCCAGGACATCATCGATGCCGAGAAACTGGCCCCCGGCTCGCTGACGGGATCCACCTCGGGCCCCGGCAGCGACGACGCTTTTGCCCTCTCCCAATTTAACGAGTCCACGGGCTGCGCGGTGAGGGCAGTCCCCGCAACCGGGTCCTCCAACGCCAAAGCCACGGTAATGGGCGGACACGTCTCCATGGGGTTCATGAACCTCTCTCAGGTCGAATCCAACGTAAAGGCCGGAGAAATTCGGATTCTGGCCATGATGACCCAAAAAAGGCATCCCAACGTGCCTGAAATCCCCACATTTGAGGAACTGGGCTTTTCGGTCATCTCCGACTCTTCCAGAGGATTCGCCGCTCCCGCGGGCTTCCCCGAGGAGGCTATGAAATTCATACTGGACGTCTTTGAAAAAGTCATCGCTGACGAAGAATTCCAGGCCGTAGCCAAAGAACAGCTCCAGGTCAACATGCTCAATCCCGAGGAGTACAGGACATATCTGGAAAACCTTCTTGTAGTCACCAACAAGGCCTACGAGAAGGAACCCTGGTAAGGCGGGGACTACCCCATGGCCCGATCTTCCGTAAACCGTGGTTTCGCGGCGGGAGGATTGGGGCTGGCCGCTGTCCTGTTTCTTGGGGCAAACAGTTTTCCCGACCGGGCCGCGGATGCGGCCCGGTATATCTTTTTTTTGGCCGGAATGCTGGCGGTCCTGTCCCTTATCTTATTTTTTCAGAATGTCCCTTCATCAGACCCTGCCATAACCTGGATAAGATCTCGGAGAAACTTCACGCTAACCATCATTTCTCTTTTTATTTTTGTGGTCGTTACGCCCTATATCGGGTTTTTCCCGTCAAGCGTTCTCTTTATCGCCGCCCTATCCTGGATGCTGGGCTTCCGGCGCCCCGCGTTTATTATCCTGGCCTCTATCCTGGTGCTTGGCTTTGTCTATATCGTATTCGTATATTTCCTTGGGGTACCGGTTCCCATGGGAATCTGGGGGGAGTAGATTATGACTGAATTTTTTCTCCCTGCTCTTTCAGAGCTCATGAACCCGTCGGTTCTTATAGCAATTTTTTCGGGTACCTTGATCGGGATAATTGTAGGCGCCATCCCGGGACTCACCGCCACCATGGCCGTAGCCCTGCTGATCCCCGTAACATTCAGCATGGCGCCTCTGGTAGGATTGTCGCTGATGGGCGGCGTTTACAGCGGAGGGATGTTCGGCGGGGCCATTTCTGCAATTCTGCTGTCCACGCCGGGAACTCCCGCCGCCGCCGCCACCTCCTTCGACGGCTACCCCATGGCAAAACAGGGAAAAGGCGGAACCGCCCTGTCGATAGCCACGTGGGCGAGCTTCTGGGGAGGCATTATCTCCACCCTGGCCCTTTTGCTTATGGCCCCGGCCCTGGCTAAATTCTCCCTCAGATTCGGACCCCCCGAGTACTTTGTCCTGGCGATTATGGGCCTGTCCAGCATAGTAACACTGACTAAGGGCAGCATGGTGAAGGGACTCATTTCGGGATTCATCGGCCTTATTCTGGCCACTGTAGGAATGGATAACTTATCGGGTTATATGCGGTTCACCTTCAAAATCGTCGACCTGTACGACGGCATCCCCTTCATGCCGGCACTGATCGGGCTGTTCTCCATAAGCCAGATACTGGACCTTACCGCGGAGACGCACATTGTCGATAATCTTGACGAGGCAATAGCCTCTATTAAGAGAAGCCGTATTCCCAAGGGTCTGACCCCTACCATCACCCGGGGAGGCATTATAGGCACCATAGTCGGCATGCTTCCCGGCGCCGGCGCCACTATATCGGCATTTATCTCCTACAATTTCGCCAAACAGAGCTCCTCCGACCCGGAAACTTTCGGCAAGGGAAACCCCAAGGGGGTAGCGGCCGCTGAGAGCGCCAACAACGGCTGCGTGGGAGGCTCCCTCATCCCGCTGCTGACCCTGGGCATCCCCGGCAACAGCGTGGCGGCGGCTCTAATGGGAGGGTTGATGATCCAGGGTCTTATTCCCGGGCCTGAGCTTTTCACCAAACACGGCGCCATGACCTACGGGTTCATTCTCTCCCTTTTCCTGGCGAACATCGTATTTTTGGTCCTGGGGCTCTATCTCGCCCCCTATTTCGCCAAGGTAACAATGACTCCCAATGCCCTGCTTATTCCGGGCATAGCGGTACTCTCCGTAATAGGAACCTTCGCCATCAACAATAATATGTTTGACGTCTGGCTCATGGTCGGTTTCGGGATAATGGGCTACTTCCTGGATAAGGGGGGCTTCTCCACCGGCGCTCTTGTCCTTGGGCTGATCCTGGGTCCAATAGCCGAGGTAGGATTCGGCCAGTCCCTGATTATTTCATCGGGCTCGCCCTTGATCTTTTTTGAGCGGCCCCTGTGCATCCTCCTCTGGATCATCACCTTTCTTCTCATGATCCCGGCGTTTTCGGGACATTTCAGGAGAGGCGGGAAAAAGACCGGGCGGACCTAGAATCAGCCTCCCAGCTTCATATCGCCGGCCCGGATAAGCCCCGCCTTCCTGAACAGCGAACAAAAGAGCAGGGAAAGCAGTCCGGGAAGAAGAAAGTGAAGGATGATAATCGCGGTCCACGAAGAGGGGCCCATAACCTCCAGTGTGGAGAACTGGCCCACCAGGCCGCTGGTACCCATGCCTGCGCCTATGGAGTTGTTCTCCATCCGGAATATAGTGGTTGAAAGGGGCCCCAGCAGGGCCGACGCGATGGTGGGGGGCGCCCAGATCCAGGGATTTTTAATAATATTGGGCATCTGAAGCATGGATGTGCCAAGCCCCTGGGAAATAAGCCCCCCAACGCCGTTCTCCCTGTACCCGGCCACTGCAAAGCCGATCATCTGGCAGCAGCAACCCACAGTAGATGCGCCGGCGGCAAGCCCCGAGAGCCCCAGGGAGATGGCCAGGGCGGCACTGCTGAAGGGGAGGGTCAGGATCATTCCCATGACAACCGACAGGATAATTCCCATGGGAATGGGATGAAGGGTAGTCGCCCCGTTTATGATTCCGCCAAGCCAGTACATAACCCCCGCCACGGCGGGCCCTGCAACTACGCCGACCATTCCTCCCACGGCAATGGTCGCGGCCGGAACCGCCACAATATCCACTCCCGTCCTCCCCACGATCAGACGGGAAACCTCAGCGCCCGCCCAGGCGGCCGCAAGAGCTCCCACGGGCTCTCCCACGGTAGCGGCGGCGCCAGAAAAGGTCCCCGCTCCCACGGCTCCGGCGATAAGAGAAGAAAAAACCCCGAGAGGAGGGGCTCCTACCGCGAACGCCACCCCGGCGCCTATGGCGGGTCCCATTAAAAGCTGGGCATTGCGGCCCAAAAATTCCAGCTCCGGAATTGACATCATTATCCCGCATTGCCTGAAGATCAGCCCTATGATAAGAGATGAAAACAGACCGAGGGCCATCCCGTTGGATACTTTGATCAGGTATGCTCTGAAAGATGAAAAAGGAACCCGTGACAAAAAACCACTTCCTTTAATCGTGAGTATTCCGGGGAAAATATCCCGGCAACTTGCTGTGAAGCATCTTTTCAAGATCCCTGAAAACGACGGGCTTTGCCAGATAGTCGTCCATACCGGCCTCAAGGCACTTTTCCCGGTCACCTGACAGGGCCTGGCCGGTTACCGCAATTATGGGTATATCCCTGTTCCTGCCCTCCCTCCCCGGCGACCTG
This sequence comes from uncultured Synergistaceae bacterium, assembly GCA_964642285.1. Lineage (GTDB taxonomy): Bacteria > Synergistota > Synergistia > Synergistales > Aminobacteriaceae > Aminivibrio. Next base: position 8,883 of record CAZXOD010000040.1, on the reverse strand, counting down.
ACGGTCTTTGTTACCTCGATGCCGCTCTTTACCGGCATCTGCAGATCCATAAAGACAATATCAAAATCTTCCTTTTCAAGAAGATTCAGAGCCTCCCCGCCGTCTTTTGCCTCCGTCACGGAGCACCCCAGCCTTACAAGCATTCTTGCCTCTATTTTCCTGTTCACGAGGCTGTCGTCCGCCAGCAAAACCCTCGGGGGCGAAACTGGTTTTTCCCGCTCCGCACCGGCGGGAATGCTCCAAGAAGGACGAGGCTGACCTGCGGCGGCTGAAAGAAGGAGCTTCCTGAAAACCGATCGGCGCAGAGGCCTGCTGACTCTGCCGGTCAGCCCTTTTTCGGCCAGGTCCTCGTCGCTCCTGAATCTGCCTGGCGCGCTGACCCCATAAAAGGCGGCGCTTTTCTGAAGGCAGGACGGCAGCAGGGCCGGATTCCAACCCTCATCCCCCTCTATATCGTCGTCGTCGATTAATACGACGCAGGCGCCGGGGATGGTTCCTTCCGCGTTCTCCTCCAGCCGAACCCTTAGTTCATGGGGTGTTTTCGCGTTTCGAACAGAGCACAGCCAGCACCCGGCAAGGGCCAACGCCTCTTCCTGCCACAGCCTGCCCTCGCCTGCGATTATCACCGCAAGGTTCATGAGGGATTGATCGACGGGCAGATCCTCCGCTTCGCCATAGGCTACCCTGCCATAGGGTATTTCGCACCAGAAGACCGTTCCCTCTCCTTCGCCCGGCATAACTCCCACGTCGCCACCCATGACCTCCGCAAGCCCTTTGCAGATGGACAGACCCAGTCCGGCGCCGCGGCGAATCTCCGGGCCGGACCAGGAGGACTGGTAAAAGGGACTGAACAGGGACGCCCGGTCTTCATCCGGTATGCCGATTCCCGTATCGGAGACTTCGAATCTTGTCATTATATGGGTAAGTCCGATCCGGACCGGAGAGACGTGAAGCCTCACCTCTCCGGAGGGGGTGAACTTTATTGCATTATCCAGGAAATTAACCAGTATCTGCCTTGTCCTCCCGGGGTCGCCCTGAAGAAGGGCGGGGATTGAGGCGTCCATGAAATATCCGACGTCCAGGCCTTTTCTCACACCCCGTCCGGCCGCCTCTGCCGCAAGGTCCTCTACAAGCTCCCTGAGGTTGAAGGGGACCGACTCGGCCGTAAGCTTGCCGGCTTCTATCCTCGACATATCGAGCAGGTCGTTAAGCATAGAGAGCAGATGATGGGCGCTTCTGCTTATTATCTCCGCCGACTCTCTCTGCTCGTGAGTCAACGGGGAGTCGAGAAGCAGGTCGGCCATACCGATTATGCCGTTCATGGGAGTTCGAATCTCATGACTCATATTGGCCAAAAAGGCGCTTTTCAATCGATCGGCTTTTTTGGCTTCTTCCGCCCACCCTTCCGCTCTGGCCCTCTCTTCCGCCAGATCCTTGTTTTTGTCGCTCAGTTCTTCCAAGGCCCTACGGAGGCCTTCCAGGGCTTCCTTTTTTTCGGTACAGTCCCGCAGGACCTCGACTATTACCGGCCTTTCGTCATCTCCCTGAAAGGGGTAGTTTTTGACCTCGAACCAGTTGTCATTTTCAGTTATGTACTGCTCCCGGAACTGGGGAACCCCTGTATGAACCGCCTTCATGGCCAGGCATCCGTCGCAGGGAAGGCTTCTGCGGAGAAGCTCATAGCATTTTCTGCCAAGGACTTCCCTCTGGCTTACCCCCAAATAGTCGGCGCCGGCCTTATTTATATATATGATATTAAAATCTTCCGTTTTAACCGATACAATGTCATCAGAGGCCTCCAGAAAGGATAAAAGAAACTCCATCCCGTCAGGAATTCCTCCCCTTCCGGCGCCGTCTCTTTTTTCTTCCCGCCCCATGAAAGCCTCTCCTCCCGGCCGCAGATTTTAAATAAGCCTGCCGCTTTCCCTTCCGCTTGTTTATGCTACCATAATCCCGCTGCTTATACTCTTGATGGAGGTAGAATTAATGAAGGTTCATACCGAATATCTGTGGTTTGAAACAAAATCAAGGAAAGAGCTGGTCCGGATAACGCCCAGGCTGGATGAAATAGTAAAGCGAAGTGGCGTTAAGGACGGAATGGCTCTCGTGTCCGCCATGCACATCACCGCGGGAATCATAGTCAACGACGATGAATCGGGGCTTCACAAGGACATCATGGAATGGCTGGAAAAGATTGCTCCCGTGGACCCGAACTATGCCCATCACCGCACGGGAGAGGACAACGGAGACGCCCATCTCAAACGCATCACCGTACACCACCAGGCGATCCTCCCCGTAACGGACGGAAGACTTGACCTCGGGCCATGGGAGCAGTGCTTTTACGCCGAATTCGACGGCAGGCGCAGAAAACGCGTCGTAGTAAAGGTAATGGGGGTTTAAATCCATGATAAAGACCTTTCTGCCCCTGACCGCAGCTCTGATGGCGACGCTGTTTTCAGCCTTCCCCGCCCTTGCGGCAGAGAAGCTCATACCCTTGGAGGATTTCTTTAAAAATCCTGAAAAGAGCGGCTTCCAGATATCTCCTGACGGGACCCGCATCTCCTACAGGGCGCCCTGGAACCGCCGCATGAACATCTTCGTTCAGAGGATCGGCGAAGAGACGGCGGTGCGGATCACCTCCGCCACTGAGAGGGATATACCCGCCTATTTCTGGTCGGGCAACGACAGAATCCTCTACCTCCAGGACTCTGGAGGAGATGAAAACTACCGCCTTTACGCTGTGGAAGCCGGGGGGTCGGAGGCCAGAGACCTCACCCCCTTCGACGGCGTCAGGGTCCGAATTGTGGACCGGCTTGAGGATAGGGACGACGAGGTCCTTATCGGCCTCAACAGGAGAGATCCCCGGCTTTTCGACGTTTTCCGGCTTAATATAGATTCCGGAGAACTCACCCTTGTCGAGGAAAACCCCGGCGACATCGAAGGGTGGCTCACCGACCACGAGGGTGGGCTCAGGGCTGCGGTGCGGACCGACGGGGTAAACAACTCCCTGCTCTACCGGGGCCACGAAAGCCAGCCTTTCAAAACCCTTATAACTACCGACTTCAGGGAGAGCATTTCCCCTCTCTTCTTCACCTTTGACAACAAGAAGCTCTATGTGGCATCAAACCTAGGGAGAGACACGTCGGCCATCTATATCTTCAATCCGGAGACCGCGACTCTTGAGGATCTTATCTTCGAGCACCCCGAGGTGGACGTATCCTCCCTGTTCCGCTCCAGGAAGCGAAAAGTAATAACCGGAACGGGCTTTACTACCGACCGGTTCCACTATCACTTTTTCGACGAAGAGAGGGCTGCCCTTCAAAAAGAGCTGGAAGACCGACTCCCCGGGTACGAAGTGACGGTGACGTCCATGAACAAGGACGAAGACAAGGTCCTCCTTCACGCCGGGAGCGACAAAACTCTGGGCGCCTACTACTTCTACGATACCAGGACGAAGGACTTTCAAAAACTGGCGGACCTAAGCCCCTGGCTTCCGGAAGAACGGCTCGCCTCCATGAAGCCCGTTCAGTACATTTCCCGGGACGGCCTGACCATCCACGGCTACCTGACCCTGCCGGAGGGGAGCGTAGGCAAAAATCTTCCGGTGATAATCAACCCTCACGGCGGCCCCTGGGTCAGAGATTCATGGGGTTACAACAGCGAAGCCCAGTTTCTGGCCAACCGGGGGCTCGCGGTGCTCCAGATGAACTACCGGGGCTCCACCGGCTACGGCAGGGCCTTCTGGGAGGCGAGCTTCAAAGAGTGGGGACGGGCCATGCAGGACGATATAACCGACGGAGTAAAGTGGCTGATCGAACAGGGAATCGCAGACCCTGAAAGAATCGGGATTTACGGAGGCTCCTACGGCGGTTACGCCGTACTTGCGGGGCTCGCCTTCACCCCCGACCTCTACGCCTGCGGCGTGGACTATGTGGGAGTTTCCAACATCTTTACTCTGCTGGAGACCATTCCGCCCTACTGGGAGCTGGGCAGGCAGATGCTCTACGAGCAGATAGGCGACCCAGTGAAGGACGAAGAACTTCTTAGGGCTGCCTCGCCCGTTTTTCATGCCGACAGAATAAAGGCGCCCCTGTTTGTGGCTCAGGGCGCCAACGATCCCAGGGTGAAGAAGGCGGAATCGGACCAGATAGTGGAGGCCCTGAGAAAGCGGGGCGTGGATGTGGAATACATGGTTAAGGACAACGAAGGGCACGGTTTCCATAACGAGGAAAACCGGTTCGAATTCTACCGGGCCATGGAGCGCTTCCTGGCAAAGCATCTGGGAAGCCTGTCAGAATAGCCCCCGGAGACGAAGGAAGAGGGCGGATCTCGGGAGGATCCGCCCTCTTTGCCTAGTTGCCGCTCTTTTCCTTTTCCCTTTCTTTTTCTCTGAACCAGTCGATCCAGTAGAGGTCCGTTCTGCGGCTGGACAGATTGCGGACGCTTCCCTGGAGCCTAAGCTCCTTTAAAAGCTCCACGTCCAGATCTGCAATGAGGGCCATCTCAGTGTTGGGCGTGGCCTCCGCAGCCACGGCGTCGTGAGGAAAGGCGAAGTCCGACGGTGTGAAGATGGCCGACTGGGCGTACTGGATATCCATATTTTCCACCTTCGGGATGTTTCCCACGCTCCCCGCGATGGCCACGTAGCACTCGTTCTCAATGGCCCGGGCCTGGGCGCAGCGCCTTACCCTGAGATAGCCGTTTTTAGTGTCCGTCCAGAAGGGAATCAGCAACAGGTCCATGCCTTTGATGGCCAGGTACCTTGAAAGCTCGGGAAACTCCACGTCGTAGCAGATGAGGATACCCACCTTGCCCACGTCCGTCTGGAACACCTGCAGGTCGTGCCCCCCCTGGAGGCCCCAGTAGCGGTACTCGTCAGGGGTAATATGCAGCTTGTACTGCTGGTCCCACGTCCCGTCCCTCCGGCAGAGGTAGGATACGTTGTAGAGCCGGTTGTTCCGCAGTTCAGGGACGCTGCCCGAGACAATATTTATATTGTAGGAGACGGCCATCTCCACCAGGTTTTTCCGCAGGTCCGCCGTATAGCCCGCCAGGGACCGCATAGCCTCGGCCGGGTCCTCCTGGTCGAACCTGGCCAGCAGGGGTGCGTTGAACAGCTCCGGAAACAGCATTATATCGGTGTTGTAACCGGCCTGGGTGTCCACAAAAAATTCCACCTGCTGCAGAAAGTCATCGAAAGATTCGAAGTTACGCATCTGCCACTGGACCACGCCCAGGCGCATATAGGTTTTTACTTTGGAGATAAGCCGTTTCTTTTCTTCGTAATAAATGTTATTCCATTCCAGGATTACCCCGAATCCTTTCGAACTGAAATCCTCGGGCCAGTACCTCTCCACTATTTTTTTGTAGTGAAATTCGTTGCTTATCTGGAACGTAAGCACCGGGTCGGAGACCTCGCTGTTTCTGACCATCCTGATGTACTGCTGGGGCGTCTTCCTGTCCGCCCACTCGGCGTACCCGGGGATGCGCCCGCCGATGATGATTCCCTTGAGGTTAAGGGTTTCGCACAACTCTTTGCGGGCATCGTATAGGCGCCTTCCCAGCCTTTTTTCTCTGTAGTCCGGCGATACGAAGATATCGATGCCATAGAGGTAATCTCCCTCCGGGTCGTGATTCTTCAAAGTGCCGTCGCCTATGACCTCTTCATAAGTGTGTCTGTCGCCGAACCGGGAGTAGTCGATGATCAGGGCGAAGGCGCCCGCCACAACCCGCCCCTTATCCTCTATGCAGAGCTGTCCCTCGGGAAAACGGGAGATCATAGCCTGAAACTGTTCTTTGTCCCAGGCTCCTCCCATTTTGGGATAAATCCTGTCCATGATCTGCTTGACTTCATCATAGTCCTCAAGGGTAAACTGGCGCAGCTCCAGTTCGTGCTCGTATTTTTTCCGGGGCACGGTCATCCGTCCTTTCAATTTCGATAGCAATTTCTACGGAGCTCATTATACGTTCCTAAGGGGGATAAATACACGGGAAAATCACCTGCAAAAAAGCCGCCCCGGAAAATCCGGGGCGGCTTTTGCGGGTGGCTTAGGGTTTCACCTTTAAAAGGGAACAATCCGGATTTATGGGGCGGGCCGGATCCTGGTAGCGGGTCTCGAAACAAAGACAGGTGACGGGGATATCATAAGGGCCGTGCACCATTCCAACTGGCCGGCAAGCATAGTAGCCTTCAGGTGCAATCACATTTTTTCCGGTATCTATCATGTAACCTTCCATGATATAAACTTCTTCGCAGAAATCATGAACTTGAACATCGGGAATTTTTACACCTGGTGCAAACCTTACAAGCCGGGTAAGATTTCCAGTTTCGGAATCGTGAGACAATATTTTTTCCGATATCCCCTCCGGGGCGCCTTCAACCTGCCGCCATTGCCCCAGCAAAAAAGTATCGCTGAATTCAATTTCCTGTTTCGCCATAAAGATTTCCTCCTTTTAATTACTATTTACAATCCAAGATAATTTGGAAGCCACGTTACCAGACCTGGAATATATGTGACCATCAATAAAACAACCAACAACGGAATCAGCAATAATAAAAGATCTGGAAACATCTCCCTGAGACTGGTTTTCGCTATCCCGCAAGTAACAAATAAACAGACTCCCAACGGAGGCGTACACATGCCAATTGTAAGGTTTACGGCCACTACGAGACCAAAGTGAATGAGATCAATATTAAATGCCTTGACCAGTGGAAGGAAAAGCGGGACAAAGATTGTAATAGCGCTCGTTGTATCAATAAACGTTCCTGCGATAAGCAGTATAACATTTATGACCATAAAGGCCATCCATGGCGATGTTATGTAATCCAGAAGTGTCTGAGCCACAGTTTGAGGAATCATTTTTACCGTTAAAAACCAAATGAAGAGCCGGGCTGTCATCAGCACCGTCAAAATTATTCCATTGGTAATAGCGGCATCAATAAATGCCTTCTTAACAGAAGCCCAAGTTAGTTCTCGGTAAACAAGAGAGCCCAGAACAAGCGCATATGCTACTGCAATAGCTGCGGACTCCGTAGGGGTGAATATTCCGCCCACAATGCCTCCTACAATAATAACAGGCATGAAAAGGGCGAGGATGGCGTCTTTAAATCCCTGATAAATCTCCTTACCCGATGCTTTTTGAGTATGTCCAACATAACCTCTTTTTCTGCTCACCAAAAAGTTCGTTACCATAAGAGATGCGCCCATTAAAAGGCCCGGCAAGATTCCACCTATGAAAAGCTTCGCGATAGAAGTGCTTACAATAACACCATAAATTACAAGGGGAATGCTGGGAGGAATAATCGGCCCGATGGAGCCGGACGTAGCAACCAGAGAAGCTGCATATTCCCTGGAATATCCCTTTTCCAGCATCGGCGGTATTAAAAGAGCTCCTATTGCTGCAGCAGCAGCAATAGCAGAGCCTGTTACGGCTGCGAAGATCATTGATGACACAACAACAACCATTCCCAGGCCTCCGGGCCAATGGCCAACCACAGACTCGGAAAAATCCGTTATCCGCCGTGAAATACCCCCAACAGCCATAAGGTTTCCCGCAAGTATGAAAAGCGGGATTGCTATGAATGCAAAATTGCTGACCCCACCGTACATCTGCTGCACTATGACCTGTAAAGGAAGCTGGGTACCCCAAAGGCCAATGAAGCTTACTATGCCAAGGGAAAAAGCTATGGGAACGCTTAAAAGAAAAACCACAAAAAGTCCAACTATCCAAACCACAGCTGGATCACCGGCCTTCCCTCAGGATATCGTTATCCTCTTTATTTCCAAGATCTTTCAGCTGCTTAATCAAATCCAGCACGATACTTATTATCATAAAAAAAACTGTTAAAGTGATGGCGCCATAAGAAAGGCTCATGGGAGCTCTTAAGTACGTCATATACTGATCCATATTATCCATCACAAATTTTATGGAGTAGAAAAACACGGCGCTCAAAAAGACCAGCACTATTAAATTGGTTAATATATCGATTTTTTTCTTGCCCGCCGGGGATAAATTTTGAATCAGAACGTCTACGTTGAGGTGCGATTTACTAAAAACACCAACAGCCATCCCAAAGAAAACTGAATAAGTAAACAGAATTTGTATTGCGTCGTTCGCCCAGGGTATTGAAAGCTGGAAGACGTACCGCTGAATGACTTGAGCAAACGTAATAAAAAATACCCCGGCAAGACAGATGCCACCTAATCTTGAGAACAGATTCCTGATGATTTGCACGGCAACCGCTCCTCTCAACATCTGAAAAAGCCGGGGTCCTTTTTGCGAGACCCCGGCTCAAGTTATGACCTGATGCTATTCCAGCGGAATATCTCTGATTTTCTCCATGATTTCAACGGGGATTGCATCGCCAAGGACTTTATAAAGATCCTTTGTGGCCTCGGCGAAAGCTTTGAGGTCAGGGGTTTCGTTGATTACCACTCCGGCCTTCCGCATAGTGTCCATACGCTCCGCATCCAGTTCAGCAAGCTTGGCTCTCTGATAAACGGCGGTCTCCTGAGCTGCTTCCCTTAATATCTGCTGATTTTCAGGAGAGAGGGAGTTAAACCATTTGGGATTAGCGAACACTAAGGCTGGTTCGTATGTATGGTAAGTCAGGGTCAAATACTTCTGAACTTCAAAAAATCTCATCGAATAGATGGTAGCAACCGGGTTTTCCTGACCATCAACAACTTTCTGCTGCAGAGCCGAGTACAACTCGCCAAAGTCAATAGGCGTAGGAATTGCTCCCAGGCTATTTATCAGCTCCAGCTTGATTTTCGATTCCTGGACGCGGATTTTAAGCCCCTTCATATCTTCAGGAGAATTGACAGGGCGCACGTTGTTTGTCATATTTCTGAATCCGACTTCCCAGTAAGCAAGGTTTTC
>CAZXOD010000039.1:4366-14496 GCA_964642285.1 uncultured Synergistaceae bacterium | reverse complement strand
CCCTTTGGCCAGGATGATAAAAATGGTAATTTTAGAACCGGGATAAGTGAAAAAGCGGGAGGAAAATCAATGACAGCAGATTTTAAAAAACGAATTTCTGACTACGGAATTAACATTGGCACGCTGCCCAAGGGGGCGAGAAACTCCATTACGGACGTCGGGGGAGTGCTGGTAGGGCACGCAACCCTTTCAGACGGCCCGGTACAGACGGGGGTAACCGCCGTTCTGCCCCATGGAGGCAATATGTTCGCGGATAAAGTCTTTGCCGCCGCCCATGTAATAAACGGGTTCGGCAAGTCGGCCGGGCTTATTCAGATTGAAGAACTCGGAACCATAGAGACGCCCATAATCCTTACCAATACTTTTGGCGTGGGCCCCGCCTCCCAGGCTCTTATCGGGTATATGCTTGAGAACAACGCCGATATAGGCAGAGAATCCGGTACGGTCAACCCGGTAGTCTGTGAATGCAACGACGGATTTTTAAACGACATACGCACTTTTTCCATCGCCGGAGAGCATGTTGTGAAGGCTATCCAATCCGCTTCCTCCGATTTCGAAGAGGGAGCGGTGGGGGCGGGAAGGGGAATGTCCTGCTACCAATTAAAAGGGGGGATAGGCTCTGCCTCCAGAATAATCACGGTGGAGGGACATAGCTTTACTCTGGGAGCTCTTGTCCTTTCCAACTACGGCCTCATCGAACAGCTTAGAGTAGGAGGAAAGCTTATCGGGCCTGAAATATGCGAAATTGCCCCGCCGCAGGATTTAGACGGATCCATAATAGTCGTAATCGCTACAGACATGCCTCTTACGGAACGGCAGCTGGGCAGGGTTGCACGAAGAGCGTCGGTGGGGATAACCAGAACGGGGGCCTTTATCAGCAGCGGAAGCGGCGAGATAGCCCTGGCCTTTACCACCGCAAACCGGTTCCGCCATCACGAAACGGAGCCTGTACTGCAAATAGCCATGATCAATGAAAACCACATGGACGTTGCCTTTCAGGGAGTAGCGGAGGCTGTGGAGGAGGCTGTGCTCAACTCCATGGTGAGAGCGGAACCGGTAACCGGCAGAGATGGCAACTACCGACGATCTCTGGCGGAATTCGCCTCTCTTTTTGAGGCCCTTTAGTCAGCGATTGCCTTGTTGGGGGGAGTAAAATCCCCCTCAGCCGCAATTCTCCCTCCCAGTCAGACAGATTAAGATGGCTTCGCAACTGGACATTTAAAGATTGTCCGTATACTATAAATTTGCTACAAATCTATCCTTGGCGAAAGGGGACCCCATAATGGGCAAACGATTCTTTTCTTCTAAATATCTGTATCTGTTTCTTATTCTGCTTGTATTATTAGCGCTTCCGGTCGGAGCAGCGGCCCAGTCCTCCGGCAGAACCTTTGCCGATCTTGTCAAAATGTCCCAGCAAAAAGAAGTTATTCATCTTTTCGATGTAACCGCCGCTGTTGAAAGGGAAGGCTTTGTCACGGTAACCGAGCGGATTGAGCTCACGGCCCTGGGCAAGGAGATCAGCAGAGGCATAATAAGAGTCTTCCCCACGGACTACGAGGGGACGGATGGGAGAACGGTTCGTACCGGGTTTGAGCTGATCTCGACCAACCTGGACGGCAGGCCGGTAGAAAACCACCTCAGCCGAGACGGAGGCAGCCTGGAGATACGGCTGGGCTCAAGCGACGTCCTACTGGAGCGGGGGAGACACGTCTACGAAATAACCTACAAAACCAGGGGATGGATTGCCTTCAGGGACGAATTTGACGAGTTTTACTGGAACGTCACGGGAAACGACTGGATCTTCCCCATTGAGAAGGCTGTCTACCGGGTGGTCCTGCCCGAAGGGGGCGCCATACTGAAGTCCGCCGGGTTTACCGGTTACAGGGGAGATAAGGGCGTCGATTTCGCCCGGCTTGACGACGGATCTTTCGAAACTACGAGGCATCTTAAGAAGGGTGAGGGATTGACAGTAACCGTCGCCTGGGAGAAAGGTCTTGTGGAAACTCCCCCTCTTCCTCTGATGGAAAAGCTTGAACGGATGTTTTATTTCAACCGGGACCTGGTGGTAGCGTTCTTTGTCGTCCTTACGGCTCTTTACTACGCCGCCGCGTGGCTGTGGAGAGGGCGGGACAAGCCCATGGGGCCGGTTATCCCTCTTTTCACCCCCCCAGCCGGCGTGGAGGCCGGTTACGTGAAGTATTTCAGGGACAGAGCCTATTCCACAGACGTCCTGGCGGCAAATATCCTGCAGCTGGCCGTGGACGGAGCTATACGGTTTTCCGGAGAGAAGGACGACCTTAAGATAATCTCGTCCGGGAAATCTGCAGATGAACTTAACCTGCAGCCCCCTCTGACTGATGTGTATCGCCTGATGCCCGCCAGGAGAGAGATGGCGGTGGATGACTCCAGCGGCCCTGTTTTTTACGAAATGGAGCTGGGGTTGAGGATCGCCTATGTAAAAAGAGGCAAGGCTCATTTTGCGTCAAACCTACCCCTGGCCGTCCTTGGGCTGATCCCCTTGATTCTCCTCATGGGCGCTGCTTCATGGCTGGGAGGACCCGTTATGGAGTTTTTCGGTTACGATGCCGGCGCGGGATTTTACTCCGGAATTATAATTATGATGCTTCTTGGATTCGTCTACGCTTTCGGCCAAAGATTCCGGAGTCTGTTCAAACACGGTATTGGCGGCATTAAAGGGTTTGAGTGGATTCAGCTTCTGATCCTGATCTTCCTCAGCCTCATGGTTATTGGTATTATTGGGCTGATGCTTGACGCTGATTTCGCCTATACTATGGGCATTATCGCAATTGCGGCCATAGCATTCTTTTTCTCCAGGAAGATCCTGGCGGCCACCACAAAAGAAGGCGCCGAGATGGCCAGGGAGATCGAGGGCCTGGCCATGTACATAGGCACAGCGGAGAGATACAGGCTCCCCATAGTCAACCCCCCGGAGGAGACGCCCCAACTCTTCGAAAAGCTTCTGCCCTACGCCTTCGCCCTCGGCCTTACTAAAACCTGGGCGGATAGCTTCAGCTCCATCCTTTCCGAGGCGGGCTATGTTCCGGAATGGAGCGATGGCTTCACCGACGGGACAAACCTTTCCATGATTGTGTACGGCATCTCCGGCAGCATCGGCGATTCCAGGAGCAGCTACAGCCCTCCCTCGGAGTCCTCCTCGTCTTCGTCCTACGGCGGCGGAAGCGGCTTTGGGGGCGGCGGCTCCTCGGGTGGCGGCGGCGGCGGCGGCGGCGGCAGAGGCTGGTAAAACTGCCCTTCAAACTTCAGTATTTAGGCGGGGCGGCAGCATTGCCGCCCCGGCCTTTTTGGAGTAAAATATGACGTTTCGTCCGGAAGACGGACTCAGCCCTTAATAATGGCTGCATACAAGCAGGGAGAATAAAAAATAATGCTTCAGATTTCTGACGTTCCAAAAATTAAAAGCACCCTTTCAGGGGAAATAGAGCGGCGCAGGACCTTTGCCATCATCAGCCACCCCGACGCCGGCAAGACCACTCTCACAGAAAAGCTCCTTTTGTTCGGAGGGGTCATCAATCTGGCCGGCGCGGTAAAGGCCCGCAAGGCCAGCCGCCACGCAACCAGCGACTGGATGGCCATTGAACGGGAGAGGGGCATTTCGGTTACCAGCTCCGTAATGAAGTTCGAGTACCGGGGGTTCGAGATAAACTTGCTGGATACCCCTGGCCACGAGGATTTCTCGGAGGACACATACAGGGTGCTTACCGCCGTGGACAGCGTCATCATGGTCATAGACAGCGTCAAGGGCGTGGAGACCCAGACCCGCAAGCTTATGGAGGTGTGTCGTATGAGGAACACCCCCATTATTACCTTCATCAACAAGCTGGACCGGGAGGGCATGGCTCCCCTGGACATCCTTGCCGACATCGAGGAAAAGCTGCAGGTAGAGTGCGCGCCCCTCTCCTGGCCCATTGGCATGGGAAAGAGCTTCAGGGGAACCTACAGTCTTTACAAGAGGGAGCTCAGCCTGTTTGCCCCCGGGAGCCCCAGAGTGGAGCAGGGCAGAATCATAAGGGACATAAACGATCCCGAGCTTGACAGGGCGCTGGGCTTTCAGGCCGGAGAGCTCAGGAACGACCTGGAGCTGCTGGAGGGCGCGGCAAATCCCTTTGAAATGGAGCACTACCTGAAGGCAAACCAGACGCCGGTCTTCTTCGGCAGCGCCATCAACAACTTCGGGGTGAGGGAGCTGCTGGACGCCTTCGTGGAGATCGCCCCCGCCCCCGGCCCCAGGGAGACTTCTTCCAGGCTCGTGTCGCCGGAGGAAGAGGATTTTACGGGATTTGTATTTAAAATTCAGGCCAACATGGACCCTTCTCACCGTGACCGGCTTGCCTTTATGAGGGTGTGCTCCGGGCGGTTTTATAAGGGCATGAAGATGCGCCACCACCGGCTGGGCAAGGATATCACCGCCGCGAATCCGGTCATATTTATGGCCCGGGAGCGGGCTTCCGCCGACGAGGCCTGGCCCGGGGATATAGTCGGAATCTACAACCACGGGACAATCAAGATCGGCGATACCTTCACCGACAGGGAGCCCCTGAAGTTCACAGGAATCCCCAGCTTCGCGCCGGAGCTCTTCAGACGGGTGCGCCTCCAGTCGCCTTTAAAGGCCAAGCAGCTTCAAAAGGGGCTTCAGCAGCTCACCGAGGAGGGAGCGGTGCAGCTTTTCCGGCCCCTTGGGAGAAACGATTTTATCCTGGGCGCCCTGGGCACGCTCCAGTTTGACGTTACCATGGGCCGCCTGGAGTCCGAGTACGGAGTGGAGGCTGATTACGAGCCGGTAAACTACAGCCTGGCCCGGTGGGTGACCGCCGTCCGCCCCGGAGTCCTCGAAGAGTTCCGCCAGGCGCAGCAGAACCAGCTTGCCCTGGACGCTGAGGGAAGCCTGGTCTTTCTGGCCGAAGGAGAGTGGCTGCTGAAATACGTGGAAGAAAAGTGGCCGGGAATAGCCTTCCACACTACCAGGGAGATAAGCTGAAAACCCGCCGGTTTTATTCCCCGGCTGTAACGTATTTTACCGGATTGCCCTGTTCCGATACGAACTTGAGTATATCTTCGAAAGAGAGAATTAGGGTAGCCGTGTTGTCATTGGGATGAACGCCCAGATATTTTTGGCCCTTGAGTTCCCGGTCGAAGACCACTGTCACTGAACTGCCTGCATCGTTCAATACTCCCAGGGGGGTTACCTCCCCCTGGCCCAGTCCCAGGTAGGTCTTCAGCCTGTTCTCCGATGCGAAGCTCAGGTGCTTGCTCCCAAGCTGCTCCGCAAGCCCGTCCAGGTCCGCCCGCCTGTCCTTGGGAAGAACCACCAGCCAGTGGCGGGGCTTCTTCCTCTGATCCCGGACAAAAAGATTCTTGCATATCACGATCTTTTCATCGAAGCCCACCCGGTCCATATCTTCAACCGTATAGGCCGCTTCGTGCTCTATAATCTCGTAGTCAATACCAAGTCGGTGAAGCTCTTCGAGGGCGGCCCTCCGGGACTCCGCCTTTTCTTCCGCGTTTCGCACAATCGAGAACCCCTTTCGTCACATGGTTGGAATCTTGGTTATAATGAAGACCGGGTACGGCAATCAGCCGCCGTCCACCATGATTTTAACATCTTGTGGCTGGGAGCGCCGGCGGGAGCGCTCACGGTTGTTTATGTCCGTGGCTCCGCGACAATCCGCGGAAGAGCCCGGAACAGTTTTTCTTGAGAAAGGGGAGGAGCTATATGAACAGTTCAGACCTTCTGCTTCTTTTTGACGAGAACAACCCCTTCTGGACTGAGGACCTCATCAGGCTGGCGGGGGAGGACCCCGGCCATCTTTCCGGATTATGCCGCGCCGGCCTGCTGGAGGAGCGGGATAGAGTTTTTTCCCTCTCCGGGGCGGGAGCGGCGGCCTTCGAAAGGGCGGCGGCCGAATGGCATCTGCCCCTTAAGGCGGGAGGGGCCGAAGGAAATAAAAAAAGGCAGCTCTTCAGCACCCGTCTGAGGCTCCTTATCGACAGCAGGCATGTTCAGCGGTGGGGTTTGAAAGAGTATCTGACCGGGGCTCAATTTCCCATCCCCGAAGTTGGCAACGGGGAGCTTTTCTCCCTATCGGGTGGAAAACTGTCCTGGCTTTGGCCCCTGCTGCCGGTGGTGGAGCGGATGCGGTCTGACTGGTCCCTCACAGGCCTGGCAGCCCGGAAGAGTCCTTCCCCTCCGGAAGATTTGGCCGAAAGCTGGCTAACGAAAGCGGGAGGGGCTGGATATTTTTGCGCGGATCTTCTTCACCTGAGCCGCTACGATTTTCAGTCCTATACTTCCTTTTCGCCCCTCCCGGGGGACAGGTGGGGGCTGCTAAACGCGGACCGCTTTTTCTGCATGGACTCCCCCGCGCCGGAGGCGGAAAACCCAGGCTGGTTTCTTGGCGTCATCGGCCGGTGTCACCTGGCTCTCGAAGTTCTGCGCAGAATGGTCCTGCCGGGTTATATGGACCTGGACAGCCACGACCAGGCCGCCGTCAATTGGCTCGTGTTTGTCTTCCCGACGGAAGAGGAAGTCCGGGCATGCCTGTCACTTCTAGCGCCCTTCGGCGAAGACCTCATAGCCCCCGCCATGCCCATGGACGTTTGGGCACTGAGCTTCGAGGCCCTTGAGGGGTTTAAGGAAAAGACGGAGACTATCCACGACCTTCTGCCCGTGGTGGGAAAACCAATAGCCAGGTCGCCGTGAGGACGGCAAATCCTTCCTAAGACATCATCGATTTGATACAATACCCTAAATAAAGGGAAGGGGGGCCAGATATGTCCGGCAGCAAAAGCATATATTTTGAAAGGCGCGCCCGGAGGCTTGGTGAAGAACTCGGCAAGATCGACGCCGACGGCCTGCTGGTCTTCAGCGCCGAGTACGATAACCGCCCGACGGTGCAGTATTTTTCAGGCTTCACCGGCTCCTTCGCCGTACTGGTTCTGGGCCGGAGCGGAGGGCGGCTTGTGACCGACTCCCGCTACTTTCTCCAGGCGGAGGAGGAATCTTTCCTCCCCCTGATTAAAATGGAGGACCGGGATCCCTGGCCCGCCGTGGCGAGGGCCATCAGGGAGCTGGCCATAGAGAAGCCCGCCGTGGAGGGCGACAGGCTCACCCTTGAAAAAGGTCGAGCCCTAGGGAAAATTGTCTCCTCCCTGAAAGAGACCTCCGGCCTTGCCATGAGATTGAGGGCGATAAAGGACGAATGGGAGCTGAACACAATCCGCCGGAGCGCGTCGGTTGCCGCCGAGGCCTTTGAGGCCTTTCTTCCCGCCATACGGCCCGGCCGCACCGAGGCTGAAATCGCCGCCGACCTCGTCCACGAGATGAGAAAGCGGGGCGCTCAGCAGCCTTCCAAGGGGCACTTCGTGGTGGCCTCAGGCCCCAGAGGCGCCAGGCCTCACGGGGTATTTTCCAATCGCCTCCTGGAATGGGGGGATTTCATCACCATGGACTTTGGCGCCGTCCTGGACGGCTACTATTCCGACATGACCCGCACCGTGGCCCTCGGCGACCCGGACTCCAAACTGGCCGAAATCTACCATATTGTGGAGGAGGCCAGAAGGCGGGCGGTGGCGGCGGTGTCACCTGTGGCGACGGGCAGCGATGTGGACCAGACGGCCAGGGAGTATATCGCCTCAAAGGGCTGGGGAGACTGCTTCACCCACTCCACCGGTCACGGAATCGGCCTGGAGCTTCATGAACTTCCCGCGGTAAACAGGCTGAACGGAGAAAAGCTCGCTCCGGGATCAGTTATAACCATTGAGCCCGGGATTTACGTTGAAGGCCTGGGAGGGGTTAGAATAGAAGACGATGCAATAGTTACGGAGGAGGGCTGCGAGGTAATAACCGCCGCCTCTCCCACGAAGCTAAGGATTCTGTCTCCCGCCTAGAAAACTACCGGCCGGGCGTTTGGGCCGGGGATTTTATAAATAGACAGAAGTTTAAAAAGTGAGAAGGAGCGTGGCAAAATGAACAGATTCAAAGTGATTGCGCTGTGTCTTGCTCTTGCGCTGGCCTTCAGCCTTCCCGCCGCCGCGGCGGAGCTCAGGCTGGCCCAGGTGGCGGACGTATCAAGCCTGGACACCCAGAAAGTGAGCGACGTCTACTCCGCCAACGTCATCCGGCAGATCTACAGCAACCTGGTGCAGGTGGACGAGAACATGGAAATTGTCCCCGACCTGGCCGAAAGCTGGGAGAACCCCGACGACGTCACATGGATCTTCCACCTACGGAAGGGCGTAAAGTTCCATAACGGCGAGCCCTTCACTGCGGCGGACGTCAAGTACACCTTCGAAAGGCTTCTTGACCCCAAGACCGCCTCTCCCGGCGCCACCCACCTGAAGGAAGTGGAGTCCATGGAGGCGGTGGATGAAAACACCATCAAAATCGTCACCAAGAGGCCCTTCGCTCCCATGCTCATGAGCCTTACCCGGTACGAGACGGCCATCCTGAACGGGAAGGCAGTGGAGGCCGCGGGGGCCGACTACGGCAGCAAGGCGGCGGTAGGCACAGGACCCTTTAAGTTCGAAAGCTGGTCCAGGGGCGACAAAGTGACCCTTGTCCGGAACGATGATTACTTCGGCGGCCCCGCTGGGGTTGAAAAGCTTGTCTACAGAGGTATCCCCGAGGACGCCACCCGCCTGGTGGAGCTTGAGTCGGGCGGAATCGACCTCATCCCCGGCAACTTCCCCTACCAGGAGTTCGCCAACATAGAGCAGGATGACAAATACGCTACCTACAGAGTTCCTGCCATGTCCACCCTATACATGGGCCTGAACACGGAAGTAAAGCCCTTTGGCGACGTGAGGATCCGCAAGGCCATGAACTACGCCGTGGACAAGCAGGCCATCATCGACGCCGTCTATTTCGGACTTGGCGCTCCCGCCAGAGGTCCTCTCTCTCCTGTAATCTGGGGATTCGACCCCGAGAGGAAGGACTCCTACGCCTACGACCCCGATAAGGCCAGGGAGCTTCTGGCCCAGGCGGGCTACGCCGACGGCTTCGACATGACCATTTACTCCGACAACAGGACAGAGCGGCGCAGCGCCGCGGAGCTCATCCAGGCCTATTTGTCGGAAGTAGGCATAAGGGCCCAGATCGAGCTTATGGAGTGGAGCGCCCTTCTCTCTACCTCCGCTAAGGGCATTGGCGGCGGCTTCATGCTGGGATGGACTGGCACGGGCGACGCCGACGGCGGCCTCACCCCCGTATACCACTCGGCCAACATTGGCTCGTCCAACCGCTTCCGCTACAAGAGCGAGACCATTGACGCCCTTCTTGAGAAGGGAATGGCCACCCTCGACCTGGACGCCAGGAGGAAGGTCTACGCCGAGGCCCAGGAGGCCTGCAACGAAGAGTGTCCCCTGGTGTTTATGATCAGCCAGGAGCTCGTGGGCGCCTCGTCCAAAAAGGTGAAGGGCTTTAAGCTTTACCCCAACATGATAAGCCCCGTACATAAGGTTACCCTTTCTGATTAACATCAAATTGGCGGCCCGGCGGGCGGTTTTTCGCCTCCGGGCCCGCTTTTTCGGAGGATTTAATCCATGCTGCGCTACTTCCTGAAGAGACTTATGTTTCTTGTGCCGGTGCTTCTTGGCGTCTCGGTGATGATCTTCTCCATCGTTCATCTTGCGCCCGGCGACCCCGCCGAGGTCATGCTCGGCCCCAGCGCCACCCAGGAGGAGATCTCGAACCTAAGGGAACAGTTGGGGCTTACCAAGCCTCTCTACGTCCAGTACGGCATCTTTCTTACCAACACCCTGAAGGGCGACCTCGGACGGTCCATAAAGAGCAACGCCCCAGTGGTGGAGGAGATTCTTGACCGCTTTCCCGCCACCCTCACCCTTGCGGTGCTGGGCATGATCTTTGCCATAGTGGTGGGCCTTCCCCTGGGAATTCTGGCGGCGCTGAGGCAGAATACCTGGGTGGACGCCCTGTGCAGTTTTTTCGCCCTGGTAGGCTTCTCCATACCCAACTTCTGGGTGGGTCTTATGCTCATGCTGCTGCTTTCCATATATATACCCATTCTGCCGTCGTCGGGCTTCGACTCGTGGCGGAACTACATTATGCCCACCATAGTGCTTGGAATACAGAC
>CAZXOD010000039.1:0-4266 GCA_964642285.1 uncultured Synergistaceae bacterium | reverse complement strand
GCTTCGACTCGTGGCGGAACTACATTATGCCCACCATAGTGCTTGGAATACAGACCATGGCCGTCATAGCCAGGATGACCCGGTCCAGCATGCTGGAGGTCATCCGGCAGGACTATGTAAGGACGGCCAAAGCCAAGGGAATTTCCGACCGGCTGGTGCTCGTGCGTCATATCCTTGGCAACGTGATGATCCCCGTGGTGACCATCGCAGGACTCTACTTCGGCAACATGCTGGGGGGCGTGGTGATCACCGAAACCATCTTCTCCATCCCGGGGCTGGGGCGGCTTATTGTGGACGCCATCAGGGCCCAGGACTATCCGGTGGTGCAGGGGGGCGTACTGTTCTTCGCCCTCTGCGTAGGCATTGTAAACCTTATGGTCGATATGCTGTATGCGGCTCTTGACCCGAGAATTAAGGCCCAGTACCGGGCGGCCAGATGACGGGGGCGGCGATATGAATAAAGAAAACATAACTGCCCCGGCAGTAAGGCCTGAAGAGCGGGAGAAGCGCCGGAGCCCATGGTGGGAAGTGTGGCGGAGGCTTCGCCTGAACAAGGCGGCCATGGCCGGCATGGCGGTTATTATAGTGCTGGTAGTGGTGGCCGTGCTGGCTCCGGTGCTGGCCCCCCGGGACCCGAATCAGACCAACATGAAGGCCCGCCTTCAGCCCCCTTCGGCGGAGTTCCCCCTGGGGACGGACAATTTCGGCAGAGATATGCTCAGCCGGATAATCTACGGGAGCAGAATCTCCCTTTACGTGGGTTTCGTGGCGGTGGGCATAGGCGCCATCTTCGGCGGCGTCATAGGGGCCATAGGCGGCTATTATGGCGGCCGGCTGGACAACTTTTTAATGCGGTGCATGGACGTGCTGCTGGCCATCCCCCAGATAATTCTCGCCATCGCCATAGTAGGCGCCCTGGGAACGAGCCTGCTCAACCTCATGATCGCCGTGGGCATAAGCCAGCTTCCCCGGTATGCCCGGGTAGTGCGGGCCTCGGCGCTGACAGTGCGGGGGCAGGAGTATGTGGAGGCCGCCAGGGCCGTGGGGGCGAGCGACGCCAGGATAATCCTCGAGAACATCCTGCCCAACTGCATGGCCCCCATAATAGTTCAGAGCACCCTGGGTGTGGCACAGGCCATTCTTTCCGCGGCGGCCCTCTCCTTTTTGGGCCTCGGAATTCAGCCTCCCACTGCGGAATGGGGCTCCATGCTCAGTTCAGGCCGCCAGTTTCTGAGGAACGCTCCCTACCTGACCTTTTTCCCCGGGCTGGCCATCTCCGTGGTGGTGCTCGCCCTTAACATCTTCGGCGACGGCCTCAGGGATTCTCTGGATCCCAAGCTGCGTCAGTAGCCCGGGCTAGGAGGATTTTATGAACAGTCTGCTTGAAGTATCTGATCTTAACGTAGAGTACAGGACCTATGAAGGAACGGTGGCCGCCGTAAACGGCCTCGGCTTCTCCCTCGCCCCCGGGCGCACCCTGGGCCTGGTGGGGGAGAGCGGAGCGGGTAAGACCACTACGGCCCTTGCTATTATGGGCCTTGTCCCGTCGCCCCCCGGCGTAATTACCTCTGGCGAGATAAATTTTGCCGGGCAGAACCTTCTGTCCCTCTCCGAGCGGGAGATGAAGAAAATCCGGGGCAACAGCATCTCCATGATCTTCCAGGACCCCATGACCTCCCTGAACCCGGTGGTGACCGTAGGCCTGCAGATCTCCGAGGCCATCGCCGCCCATCAGAATCTAACCAACCAGGAGGCGGAGAACAAGGCCAGGGAGATGCTTGAAAAGGTGCAGATTCCGGGGCAGCGGTACAGGGAGTATCCCCACGAGTTCAGCGGCGGCATGAGGCAGAGGGTGGTTATAGCCATGGCTCTGGCCTGCAACCCCGCCCTCATAATTGCCGACGAGCCCACTACGGCCCTGGACGTCACCATTCAGGCCCAGGTGCTGGAGCTCATGCGCAGCCTCAAGGAGGAATTTTCCACCGCCATGATCATGATCACCCACGACCTGGGCGTGGTAGGGGAGGTCTGCGACCACGTGGCGGTCATGTACGGCGGCCGGATTGTGGAGACGGCGAGCCTGGAGCAAATTTTTGAAGGCCCCCGGCATCCCTACACCAGGGGCCTGTTCCGGTGCATCCCCGACATTGAGGAGGACGCCTCCGAGATACGGCCCATCGAGGGGCTAATGCCCGACCCCCTTGACCTGCCGACAGGGTGCCCCTTTCACCCGAGGTGCCCCGAGCGGATGGAAGTATGCAGCCGTTTGGTCCCCTCAGTGGCGGACGACGGCGGCCACCGGGTGATGTGCCATCTTTATTCGAAGGGGGGCGTCGTCCGTGGCTGATCTCATCAGGGTGGAAAACCTGGTTAAATACTTCCCCGTGGCGGCGGGCAACGTCCGGGCCGTGGACGACGTATCCTTCACCATCAAAGAGGGAGAGACCCTGGGACTGGTGGGCGAGTCGGGCTGCGGCAAATCTACCACAGGGCGGCTGCTCATCCGGCTCATCGAGGCCACGTCGGGCAAAATTCACTACAGGGGGCGGGACATCGCCTCCATGGACAAGAAAACCCTCCACTCCATGAGGAAGGAGATGCAGATCATCTTCCAGGATCCCTTCTCCTCCCTGGACCCCAGAAAGAGCATAGGGGAGACCATCGGTAAGCCCCTGGAGATCTTCGGCATGGGGTCGAAGAAAGAGCGGGAGGAGAAGGTGGACGCCCTAATGGAGCAGGTGGGCCTAAGCCCCCGGCTCTTCTACAAGTACCCCCACGAGCTGGACGGGGGGAGGCGCCAGAGGGTGGGCATCGCCAGAGCCCTCTCCCTCTCGCCCGATTTTATAGTCTGCGACGAGCCCGTGTCGGCCCTGGACGTATCTATCCAGGCCCAGATACTCAACCTGCTGCAGGAATTGCAGCGCACCATGAAGCTTACGTACCTCTTCGTCTCCCACGATCTTTCTGTGGTGAAGCACATAAGCAACCGCATCGCCGTAATGTACCTGGGCAAAATTGTGGAGTCGTCTCCCTCCCTGGAGCTCTTCAGCAACACCCTTCACCCCTACTCCCAGGCGTTGCTGGCGGCGGTTCCCATCCCCAAGCTGAACAGAAAGCGGGAGCGTATAATACTTACGGGAGGAGTGCCAAGCCCCATAAATCCTCCCTCCGGGTGCAGATTTCATACCCGCTGCCCCTGGACCATGGATATCTGTTCAAGGGAGGAGCCTCCTCTCGAGGACGTTGGAGGCGGCCACTATGTGGCGTGCCATAAAGTAAAGTGAAAAAGGAGGACGCCATGACGGTAAAATACGATCCCCATTACTACCCCTATCCTTCCAGGAGGAACATGACCTACGCCTCCCGGGGGATGGTGTGCGCATCCCAGCCCATGGCCGCTCAGGCGGGGCTTGAAGTTATGAAAAAGGGCGGCAACGCCGTGGACGCCATTGTGGCGACAGCGGCGGCCCTGACAGTGGTAGAGCCCACGGCAAACGGCATCGGAAGCGACGCCTTCGCCATCATGTGGAAGGACGGCAAATTGCAGGGATTCAACTCCAGCGGCCCCATCCCCAGGGCCCTAACCATGGACTTGGCGGACGCAAAGGGCTGGACCGACCCCTCCAGGGACGGCCATCTCCCCACCTACGGCTGGACTCCCGCCACCGTCCCCGGCGCCCCTGCCGCATGGGCTGAGCTGACAAAAAAGGCGGGCCGTCTCTCCCTGGCCGAAAACCTGGCCCCGGCGGTGGAGCTGGCCCGGGGCGGCCACGCCGTATCGGTGACCACCGCCCACCACTGGAAGCTGGCCTACGAAAAATATATCAAGGAAAAAGGGGAGGAGTTCAAGGCCTGGTTTGACACCTTCGCCCCCTCCGGTCTCGCCCCGAGGGCAGGGGAAATATGGGCCTCCGAGGCCCACGCCAGAACGCTGGAGCTGATCGGCGCAAGCGAAGCCCGGGAGTTTTACCAGGGGGAGATTGCCGACAAAATAGTGGCGGCGGCCCAAAAGACGGGGGGCTACTTCTCCGCCGAGGATCTGGGCTCCTTCGCTCCGGAGTGGGTGGACCCCATCGGGGTTAACTACAGAGGCTACGACGTATGGGAAATCCCCCCCAACGGCCAGGGCATTGTGGCCCTCATAGCCCTTTCCATCCTCCGGGGATTTGACTTCTCCTCCCACGACGATCCTCTTACGATTCACAGACAGATCGAGGCCATCAAGATGGGCTTTGCCGACGCCCACCGGTACGTGGCGGACACCCG
>CAZXOD010000038.1:0-14688 GCA_964642285.1 uncultured Synergistaceae bacterium | reverse complement strand
AGAACCCTTATGAAGGGGGAGAGGAGCGCCGACGCCTCTTCAGGAGATGATGAAGAGAGATATTCCTTTGGCAGGGGGGGTAGGAGGGACGAAACGTCGGACCACCAGGAGAGGCGCCTTTTTTCGATAAGCTCTCTGTTCACGGCAGGCAGGCTCTCCCGTCCCAGCAGCTTCCAGCCCTGACGGGAGGCAAGCAGGTCCGGGGCGGTGAGGCCGGCCCGGTCGCTGGCGGTTGTATGAATCACTGATGCACCTATTTTTTCGGCCAGCCTTTCGGCCCGTTCTCTTCCGCCGCCGAGGTGGGCTCCCGCCACGGGAAGGACCGTTGTTCCGTCCTCGGTGACCACGATTACCGCGGGGTCGGTCTCCTTGTCCCCCAGGTGAGGGGCTATGGCCCGCACAGTCACCCCCAGGGAGGAGATAAAGACAAGAAAGCCCGATTGGGGCCACCATCGGGCCGTCTCCTCCGCCAGTTTTCCTGGGCCAACCCGGACAACTCTGTCCTCAGCCCTCTCTGCCAGGCGGAGGGCCAGGTCTTCCCCCCGGGAGGAGAAACAGAAAAATGTACCCCTCATTCTGCTCCCTCCCTGAAGCCGTGGGAGAAATGGGGGGAGTAGAGAAGGCTCCGTTCCCCGCCCTCTCCCAGGCACTCCCCGGTGATTATCAGGGCGTGGCGGGTTATCCCCTGCTCCTTCATGAGGGCGGGCAGTTCCGCCAGGGGACTCCTGATGATTTTCTCGTCCTCCCAGGAGGCCCTGTAGACGCAGGCCGCCGGCGCGTCGGGCGAAAAGCCCCCGGCCATGAGATCCGCTGCCGCGGCCTCAGCCTGGTCGGCGCTCAGAAAGATCACCATAGTAGCCCCTGAGGCGGCCAAAAGTCTGAGGTCTTCCTCCGGCGGCACGGAGGTCCTGCCCTTCCGGCGGGTGCAGATTACGGTCTGGCTGCCCCCGGGCACGGTGTACTGGATCCCCAGGGACGCCGCGGCGGCCTGGAGGCTGCTCACCCCGGGGATGAACCGGACGGCTAGGCCCCGGTCCTCCAGGAGCTTCTTCTGCTCCGCCACCGCCCCGAAGAGGCTCGGGTCCCCCGTATGGAGGCGCACCACTTTAAGGCCTCTCCCGGCAGCGTCTGCCATGAGGTCCGTCTGCTCCTCCAGGGTCAGGCCCGAGGAGTCCGCCTTGACGCAGCCTTTGCCGCAGAAGTCGAGGATGAGGGGGTTCACGAGGCTGCCCGCGTAGAGGACCAGCCCCGCCTCCTCAAGGGCCTTTCTGCCCTTTATGGTGAGCAGCTCCGGATCTCCGGGGCCCGCTCCGACGAAGAAAATCGTGTAGTTATCAGCCTTCACTGGTTTTACCGTCCTTGTCTCCATAGATAATAAATACGGGGTTGGCGCCTTTGAGCATCCATGAATCCCCCGCCGGGGCCGAGGTGGAGGATGCCAGGTGAACTATCTCCGGCGAGGCCCCCCTGCTTTTCAGCTCTCTCCAGGCGTAGTCCGCGGTGGAGGGCATGTTGGCCGTCACGAGAATTCTTCCCCCCGGCAGCAGTTTATCCCAGGCCGCGCCTATGACCGCCGCCGCACTGCCTCCGTGGCCGCCCACCACCACCCGGGAGCAGGGGGGCAAGGGGAGGAGGGCTTCCGGAGCATTCCCTTTCGTGAAGCTCACCGACGACGAGACTCCCGCCCGCAACACGTTCTCCCTGGCTACGGCCAGGGCCTCGCCCGATCTCTCCACCGAGTGGACAGTACCGCTCCCGGCCCGTCTTGCAAGTTCCACGGTGATGCCTCCCGACCCTGTTCCCACTTCGAGGATCTCCCTTCCCTCCAGGGGATGGAGGAGGGAGACCGCCACGGCCCTGCAGGCCGCCTTGGAGAGGGGGATCCGGGGCGCCCGGACGAACCAGTCGTCGGGGAGCACGCCGACAGCCGAGTCAGGCAGAGGACCCGCCTCCAGAAGCAGCAGGGCCAGCCGGCTCTCGCCAGACATGGCGGCTAGGTCAAAGAGAGTAGTATCAGTAATAAGTTCGTCCCTGTAACCCAGGTTCTCCGCCAGCACCGCCCTCCGGTCGGGAAAGCCCCGCTCCTTCAGAAAGGAGGCTACCCGGGGGCCGGTGTTGCGTATGTCCAGAAAGAAGAGGGTATCCCGGTCCTCCCGGATGTGTTTAAGGACGTCCTCAAGAGGGCGGCCGTGGAGGCTCGCCAGTGCCGCATCGCTCCAGGGGACGCCCAGTCTGGCGAAGAACAGCTGAAAGCTGCTCAGGCCGGGGAAGACCTCGTATTCGTCTGGGGTAAAGCGGGATGAGACCTTGCCGAGGAGGCTGTAAAAGCAGGGATCTCCCGACAGAAGGAGGGCTATTCTGCCCGAGGCCCGCTTCCGGTCCAGAAGGTCGAGAAAGGGGTCAAGGCTGCCCTCAAGGGGGATGAGTTCCCTGCCGCTATTTTTGTAAGGAGCCAGGTGACGGGGGCCTCCCGCCAGCATGTCCGCCCCCTCTATGGCTTCCCGGGCGGCGGGCAGAAGGTAGTCTTCCGATCCGGGCCCTACGCCGACGACGGCAATTCTTTCCATGAGCGGACCTCCTCTCCTATCTTGGGGAAGCTCCCGACGACCTCCCCTTCCAGGGTGAGCAGCGCCACCCCCAGGGGAACGGCCCCTCCCAGAAGCAGGGAGCATCGCCAGTGGGCCCTCTCCGCGGCTATGTCGAAGGCGGAGTCAAGTCCCCACTTCCGGAGCAGGGAGACGGCCTCCTCCGCCAGAGGCAGGGAGAGGAGCTTCACTATCTGCTCTTTTGTAGCTCCAGCCGCTCCTGCGCAGGCGGCCAGGGTCTCCAGCCGGGCATCCCCCGTTTTGCAGTGGGTGTTGAAGAGCCCCGCCGCGATCTTGGCGCCCTTGCTCGCATGGGCGAAGAGAAAGATTGCGCCGGCCCCCTCCTCCGCGCTCTTCTCCAGGGCGTGCCCCACGTGATCCCCCATGGAGACAAGAAGCTCCCGGGGGGCGCCGAACCTCTCCAGGAGGCACTTTTCGCCCACGTAGCCCGGGACGAGAAAGATTGCGCCCGGCCTGGGGGAGTCGAAGGCCAGGGCTGCGGTTATGTAGACGTCTATGGAGGCCAGATAGGCGGCCTCGGACTTGGGCTCCACTATGCCCGTGGTCCCCAGGATGGAGATGCCTCCCTCAATGCCCAGTCTGGGGTTCCAGGTCTTTTTTGCCCGTTCTTCTCCCTCAGGGGCGGACAGGACTATCTCCACTCCCCGGCCCTTAAGGTCCAGTTCCTCCAGGGCGGCCTCTATCATGCGCCTGGGGCCGGGATTTATGGCCCACTGTCCCGGTGGGACGGGCAACCCTTTCCGGGTGACCCGTCCTATGCCGGGCCCCCCTGAGAGGGAGACGCCGGGAGCCGGGAGAAATCTGGCCTCGGCGAAGATGAGCATCCCGTTGGTGATGTCGGGGTCGTCGCCGGAGTCCTTTCTTACTGCGCACCGGGCCCCTCTTTCGGTAAAGGAGCACTCCTCCAGGGGGAGGGTGAGGTCTTGCCCTTCGGGAAGAGCGATGGTTACCGCCGGGGGAAATGTTCCCGTTGCCAGGGCCTCTGCGGCCCCTCTGGCGGCGGCGGCGGCACAGGTCCCCGTGGTGAAGCCTTTTCTCAGTCCCCCGGTCACGGCTCCCCGTTCCTTCCGGCGATGCGGATGATGGCGTTTACCACGGCGGCGGCGGCGGCGCTGCCGCCCTTGGGACCGGGGACGGTAATCCAGGGGCAGTCCAGGGTCATTAGCTCCTCGTGGGACTCCGCAGCTCCCACGAACCCTATGGGAACCCCCACGATCAGGTCGGGGCGGCAGAGCCCTTTCATCACCAGGTCGCACACCTCAAAGAGGGCGGTGGGGGCGTTGCCTATGGCCACAACGGCCCCGTCCAGGAGCGGCAGGGCTTTTCGCATGGCGGCTCTGGCCCTGGTAGCGCCGCCACGCCTGGCGTCCTCTGCCACGTCAGGATCGTTCAGGAAGCACAGGACGGGGCTTCCCGTGCGCTCCGCGGCGGAGCGCCTGATTCCGGCCCTGACCATCTCCACGTCCGTTATGATGGGAGCGCCCCGCCGGAGGGCGGCCGCCCCCGACTCCACAGCGCCGGGGGAGAATCGGAAGGTCTTCGCCCATTCTACCTCCGTGGTGGCGTGGGCCACCCTCATAACCGTCTCCCGGATCAGGGGCGGGGCGGAAAATCCGCTCATGAGACCTTCAAGGATCCTGAAGCTTTTTTCTTCTATAGCGGCGGGAGAAAGAAATCGATCGTTCTTTTCTGTCAACTCTGTATGCCTCCTCAAAAAAGGGCGGATCCTCCCGCAAAGGGAGATCCGCCCTCCGAGCTTCTTTTCAGGTAAAGAAGCAATCTTCAGGGAAGCCGACCCGAATCCCCGCGGGCGTCAAACCTAAATTATTCTTGCCGGGTCTTCTGGCTTCCGTCATACTTATCCGCCCCTTCCCGAAAACTTCGGTGGTATGGCGGACTTGTCGGGTACACAGCGGCGGGACCGCGCCGGATTCGCACCGGCCTTCCCCGGGGGAGAAAAAACGCTTCTCTTACGGTGACTATCCTAAGCTCAGGAAACTGATGTGTCAATGATATTCCTCTTTCCGCCTTTCTGCCAAAAAAAGATCTCTCTTTAATAAACATGGTATAGTTTCTGATTAAGAGCCTCCGCCGTTCATCTTTACAGGAAGAAAGCGCCGGGGATCGTTTTCGATTCGACATTATCACTCGGAGGTGACGGGCATGTTAGGGAGAATGAAAATAGGGGGCAAGCTGGCTGCGGGTTTTGCCGCGGTTCTGGTGATTTTTGCTCTTTCGGGGTGGTTTGCGTGGAACAACATGAACAGAGTCGGCGCCGGGATGGAGACGATCGAGAACGGCTACGTGCCGGGGATTGAGCAGGCCGGCGTGATAGAGCGCCTTGCCCGTTCCCTTATGCTCAACGTTCGCGCCTACGTCATGGGGGCCGGCTACCAGGACCTGCAGAATTCCCTGAAGGGCTTTGAGGAGCTGAAGGAAGCCCTTGAAAAAGCTGCCGGTCACGCCGGGGTCTACCCCGGCCTTGAAAGGCTGGCCGAGGGCGTTAAAAGAGCGGAAGAACAGACTGAAATCTACCGTCGGTTACTTGATGAGTCCCAGGGAATTATCGCCGCCATGGCAGGGCAGCGCCGCAGGGCCGCCGAAGCGGGCCTCTCCCTGAGGAACATAGTCTACGATCTTCTGTATGACGAAAAAGATGCCCTTGAAAAGGCCCTGAAAAAATCAGACTCCGCCGAAGACGTCCGGACAAGGCTTGACAGCATGGACACACTCTTTTTGCTTGCGGAGACGGTACAAAAGGCGGAGTACCTTTCCCTGACCGCCATGGGCGATAAAAAGATGGAGGCGGTAGCGGAGGCCAAAAAAGAGCTCGAAGACGCCGGAGAGCATCTGGATGAACTGGCCGGGACCGCGGGGGATGAGAAGATGCTCAGGAACATCCGCAGGGCCGTTAACGACGCCGGGGAGTACGAAAAGGCCCTGGACGATTTTAAAAAGGCCTGGGAAGAACTGGACCGTGTGGGCGAAGAGCGCTCCTCCGCCGGAGAGGCCGTTATCGCCGCAGCGGAGGCAGTCATGAAGCACAGCCTCGAGAGGACTATTGAAATTGCCGGCGCGGTCACGGAGGAGGCGGGAGACGTTTCCCGGATGCTGCTCATCTCCGTCGCCGCGGCGGTGCTTGTGGGTATGGCGGTAGCGGCGGTGATCACCCGGATGATCACCCGCCCGCTGGGAAGGGCCGTAATGCTTGCGGAGAGGGCCGGAGGGGGAGACCTCACCATTACCCGGGAGGACTTCCGGTACAGGTCGGCGGACGAGGTGGGCGCCCTTGCGGACGCCCTGGCAGGGATGACGTCCAGTCAGGCGGAGGCCCTTCGGGAGATAGTGGCCGCCGCCGAGGCCGTGGCGAAGGGATCTGAGAACCTTGCGGCCCTGTCCCGGGAGACCAGCTCCTCGGCGGAGGAGATCAGGGGCGCTCTGGAGCAGGTGGCATCCATATCTGAGAGCAATTCCGCCGCCCTGGAAGAGTCCAATGCCGGGGTACAGGAGGTGGCGGCGGGCGCTCAGGCGGCCGCAAAGGCCACCGACGACGGCGTCCAGGCGGCGGAGGCTACGGCCGCCATGGCCCGGGGGGCCGTAAGCGCGGTGGACGACGTTATAAAAGACGTCAGAACAGTAGGCGGCAAGTCGGAGGAGAGCGCTGCTAAAATAAAATCTCTGGCCGATTCGGTGGAGAATATTTCCGGATTTGTATCGGTAATTACGTCCATCGCGGATCAGACCAACCTGCTCGCGCTGAACGCCGCCATCGAAGCCGCGAGGGCGGGGGAGGCGGGCAGGGGGTTCGCGGTGGTGGCCGACGAGGTGAGAAAGCTTGCCGAGGAGTCGAACAGGGCGGCCCGGGAAGTGGCGGCCCTTATCGGCGATCTTCATGAAAACGCCAGGCAGTCCGTAACGGTCACGGAGGAGGCGGGGAGGGTAATGGTCTCCGTCGTTGAAAAAGCCGCGGACGCCCAGGAGAGGCTCTCCGGAGTGCTTTCCAGCATCAGCGGTATTGAAAAAAACATAGTCCGCATGGCGGACCTCTCGAAATCCCAGGCCTGCGCCGGGGAGGAGATGGCTGGCGCCATCGACCAGGTCTCCCACGCAACGGTGGATATTGTCCAGAGGGTGGACGCCATAAGAGCCGCCTCGGGGGAGACGGAGGCGGCGTCCGAAGGAGTGGCCAGGGAGGCTTCATCCATGGCGGCCATGGCGGAGCACATGAGATCCCTTCTCTCCCGGTTCATCCTTTTCAAGGAAAAGGAAGGCGGAGGAGACGCGCCCGCCCTGAAGCCATAGCAAAAGGGCCCCCGCGGGGGCCCTTTTTTAACGACGAATCCTATTTTACGTTGCGGTATTTCATGTATTTTATGCCGTCGATCTTGTAAAGGGCTTTCTGGGCGTAGGGCTGGTTCCTGGCCGCGGCTTTTTCAAGAAGGGATATGCCTTTTTTAGCGTCCTTTGCGACTCCCCGCCCCTGGTAATAGACCTCTCCCAGATAGGCCATGCCCAGGGTCGAGCCCTTGTCGGCGGCCTGCTGATACCAGTAGATGGCTTTATCCCTGCTGAAAACGGCCCCCTCGCCCTTTTCGTAAAGCACGCCAAGGTTTACCATGGCGTCGATGAAACCGTTCTTGGCCGCCTCGTCGAACCAGTAGAAGGCCTTCATGGCGTCCTTGGCCCTGCCCTGGCCCTTGTAGTGCATGAGCCCCAGCCTGAACTGGGAGAACGCCTTCTTCTGCTCCGCCGCCCGTTCGTACCAGCGGTAGGCCTCCGGGTAGTCGGGCTTGCCCAAAAGTCCCTCGTAATACAGGTGCCCAAGCTGTTCCTGGGAGTTTGCGTACTTTTTCTTTGCCGACTCGAGGAAGCAGTCCCTGGCCTTTGCGTAATCTTTTTTTGTACCCTCCCCATTTTTGTGCATTATCCCCAGATTGTACCAGGCTACCTGGTGCCCCTTAGCAGCCGCTTTCTCCCACCATTTCAGGGCCTCTGCGAAGCTTTTGGATGTGTTGTTCTCTCCTTTGTAGGCGTTCATCCCCATTCGAAAGAGCTGATCCACCGTATAGGAGGGTTCTTTGGGAGCTTTTTCCTGCTTGACTTTGGGCTCGGGCTTAGGCACAGGCTTAGGTTGAGGCTTTGGCTGAGGCTGGGGTTTGGGCTCAGGCTTGACGGCAGGCTCCGGCTTCGGTTTTGTCTCTTCCTTTTCCGGCTTTTTTACCTCCCGGTCGTCCTCTCCGAAGACGGGGGGAGGCGGAGGGGTGATCTCCTCCTCGTCGCCGGGAAGAGGGGGAGGAGTGAAGGCCCCCGCCGGGACCTCCCCATACTGAAGAATCCCAAACAGAAACACAAAACTCAGCCACAGGGCTGCGAGTTTTTTGCCGGTCATGATAAAACCTCCTTTGATGTGGAGTTAACGAACGATCCTGAAAATAATGAAACGACAAAAAGAGCCGCAAGTCAACAGAAAAAACATGAATTCCCGCTTCCTGCATTATATAAAATCAAGTATCGTTTTCGCTTGATAACCATACTTGCCCCGTGGTATGGTATGAACGTTTTCAAATTTACGTATTTCTTCGGGGGTGCGACGATGGGTTACACGAGGTGGAAATATGAAACTCTGGTAAAGCTGTGCAACGACGCTTTCCGCAAATTCGGATTCAACGGAGAAGATTCGGGCGTTATAACCGATGTTCTGCTCCTGAGCGACCTTTACGGAATCGAAAGCCACGGAATGCAGCGCATGGCCCGTTACTACAACAGCATCAAAAAGGGCATGATTAAAGTTGAAGCAAAGCCGGAGGTGGTCTTCGAGACTCCCGTCTCTGCGGTAATCGACGGCCATGACGGCATGGGGCAGTTAATCGGCCACAGGGGGATGACCCTGGCAATAGAGAAGGCCAAGGCCTCGGGAGTGGGTATAGTTACCGCCCGCAACTCTAACCACTACGGCATTGCCGGCTACTTTGCCAAGATGGCCTGCGACGAGGGCCTTATCGGCATGAGTTTCACCAACACGACAGCCATCATGGTGCCCACCTTCGGCAAAATGGCCATGCTGGGGACCAACCCCATAGCCTGCGCCATGCCCGCCGACCCCTACCCCTTCTTCTACGACGCCTCCACCACGGTGGTTACCAGAGGTAAGCTGGAGGTCTACAACAAGATGGACAAACCTCTGCCCGACGGCTGGGCCCTGGACATGAACGGGCGTCCCTCCACCGACGCCTCTGACGTTCTTAAAAATATCGTGGCGAAGAAGGGGGGCGGCATCATGCCCCTGGGAGGCAGCAGCGAGGAACTGGGCAGCCACAAGGGCTACGGCTTCGCCATGCTCTGCGAAATCTTCTCCTCCGTCCTCTCCCTGGGAATGACCAGCAACCACACCTCCCAGGGAAGCAAGGGCGGCATCTGCCACGGCTTCCTGGCCATTAACCCCGCTATCTTCGGCGACGGCGACGCGATAAAGGCCCATCTCTCAAACTTCCTGCAGGAGCTTAGGGACAGCCCCAAGGCCGACGGCCAGGACAGAATTTACACCCACGGCGAAAAGGAGGTTGCCGCAGTGGAGGCCATGATGAAAGATGGCATCCCCATAAACGACAACACCCTGGTGGAAGTTTTAGAGATGTGCGAGTATCTTGATATGGACTTCTCCGCCTATTTTGGCGACTATCGGCCCCAGGTATCCGACTCCTTTGAGGGAAGCTATTAGCCAGCCTTAATGCATGATATATAATACTCTGTAGCATCGGCCCCGTTCCTTTTACCGGGGACGGGGATTTTTACAAAACAGGGAGGAATGCACTTTGAGACAAGAAGATGTTTACGCCCGCGCCCTAGCCCTGCACCGGGAAAACCGGGGCAAAGTAGCCATTACGGGGAAGATGCCCGTAACGTCCATGGCGGAGCTGGCCCTGGCCTACACGCCGGGAGTGGCCGAGCCCTGCAGGGTTATCAACAAGAATCCCGAAGAGGTCTATGAAGTAACCTCCAAGGGCAACATGGTGGCCGTAATAACCGACGGCACGGCGGTTCTGGGCCTGGGCGACATCGGTCCCGCGGCGGCGCTGCCCGTTATGGAGGGCAAGGCGGTCCTCTTCAAATCCTTCGCCGATATCGACGCTTTCCCCATCTGCATCGACAGCAAGGATCCCGACGAAATAGTCAGGGTATCTTCCCTGATTACCTCCTCCTTCGGCGGCATCAACCTGGAGGATATAGGCGCTCCCCGGTGCTTCGAGATTGAGAAGAGGCTCCAGGAGATCTGCGACATCCCCGTCTTCCACGACGACCAGCACGGAACCGCCGTGATAGTTCTTGCCGGTCTGCTTAACGCCCTTAAGGTAGTAGGCAAAAAGCTTGAGGACGTTAAGATAGTCCTCGCTGGCGCCGGCGCCGCGGGCATCGCCATCAGCAAGTTTGCCATGTCCGCCGGTGCGAAGAATGTAATCCTCTGCGACCGCAGGGGCCCCATCTACAAGGGCAGGACTGAGGGCATGAACTGGGCGAAGGAGGAGATCGCGGAAGTCTCCAACCCCGCCGGGGAAAAGGGAACCATCGCCGACGTAATGAAGGGCGCCGACGTTTTCCTCGGTCTTTCCGGCCCTGGAAGCGTGGACGCCGACATGGTAAAGACCATGGCGAAGGACGCCATAGTATTTGCCATGGCCAACCCCACCCCTGAAATTTACCCCGACGAAGCGGCCGCGGCGGGAGCGGCGGTTATAGCCACGGGCAGGAGCGATTTCCCCAATCAGATCAACAACTGCCTCGGCTTCCCAGGCATCTTCAGGGGCGCCCTGGACGTCCGCGCGTCGGTCATTAACGAGGAGATGAAGCTGGCGGCGGCCCATGCCCTGGCTAATCTTGTGTCCCCCGAAGAACTGAAGGCGGACTGGATAATTCCCGAAGTAATGGACAAGAGAGTGGTTCCCGCAGTTGCGGAGGCTGTAGCCGAAGCGGCGAGAAAGACGGGGGTGGCGAGAATTTAACTGCTCCGGCAGAAAAGTCTTTTCCGGAGAGTCTATTTGCTGGTCCAAATAATATGGAGGAGGGAAAACAAGTGAAAAAAAGTATCATAGCGGCGATCGTGGTTCTTGCGCTCCTGTTTGCGGTTGGGCCCATGACGGTGGGCGCCGAGGCAAAAACTTACCGTATCAACATTGCCACCGCCACCACCGGCGGAGCCTACTATCCGATAGGCAACGCCATGGCCCAGATCTGGTCCAAGAACATCAAGGACATCCAGAGGGCTTCCGCCCAGTCCACCGCCGGCACGCCTCAGAACATCGAGCTTATGCAGGATGAGGAAGTGCAGGTGGCCATAGGCCAGACGGGAATCTGCTACTACGCCTTCACCGGCACGGGAACCTACGAGGGACAGGCTCCCTATAAGGAGATGAGGGGCATGTTCACCCTCTACCCGAACGTCATGCACTGGGTGGCCGGCGCCGAGTCGGGCATCAAATCCGTAGCGGACTTCAAGGGCAAGAGATTCGTGCCCGGGCAGGTGGCCAGCGCCACTGAGGTAAACAGCCGCGAGATGATGGAGCCCTTTGGCCTCAACTATATGAAGGATAAGGGTGAGACCAACGTCACCGCCGACTACCTCGGCTACAACGAAGCGGTGGACCTCATGAAGAACGCCCAGACCGACGGCGCCCATATCGCCGGCGGCGTACCCACGGCGTCGGTGCTGGACGCCCTTTCCTCGGGAGCGGGATATCTCGTTCCGCTCGAGGAAGATAAGATTGCGGCCATAAGTGAGAAGTACCCCTGGTACTTCCCCTTTACCATCCCGGCAGGAGCTTACGCGAGCGAGACATCGGACATTCAGACTGTGGCCGTAGCCAACATCCTGTTTACCGACGCCAGACAGGACGAGGAGCTCATCTACCAGCTTACCAAGGCCACTTTCGAGCACCACGACGATCTGGTGGCGGCCCATAAAGCCACCGAGTACACAGTGCTTGAGAACTCTCTCAACGGAATGCCCATCCCCCTTCACAAGGGCGCCATCAGATATCTGAAGGAAATGGGAGTGGAAGTTCCTGAGAAGCTGATCGTCGACTAGCCGTATAAAAACGGGACGCGGGGGGAGGGGGCAGGAGTCCCCTCCCTCGCTCGTTCACAGGGAGGATAGAATTCATGACTGAGAAAAGCGGCAATCTCCACGAAGAGCATGAACCGATCGTGGAAGTAATTTCGGAGGAAAAGGCGGAGGAGGTTCTTGCAAAGGCCGACGCTGAATCCCGCTTCAGGAAGTACACCGGCAGATGGGCGGCGGTCATAACCATAATCGCCGTGGCTATGTCCCTGTTCCACCTTTATACCTCGGGGTTCGGCACCCTGATGGCCATGAAACAGCGGAGCATTCACCTGGGCTTCCTCGTGCTGCTCACCTTCATCCTCTACCCCGGCTCCAAGAAGGCGCCCCGGCTCCGTCCCTCGGCAGTGGACTATGTCTGGCTCGCCCTATCACTGGCATCGAGCCTGTACATATTCTTTGCCTTTGACGCCTTCAGCATCAGGGGAAAGGCCATAACCCCCGACTACATTATGGGCGCTATCCTTATAGTATGCGTTCTGGAGGCTACCAGGCGCACCGTGGGCAAGGAGCTTATGATCCTGTCGCTGGTCTTCCTGGCCTACGGGCTCTGGGGCGAATACATCCCTGGCGTGCTTGGGCACACCGGCTTCAGCCTGCGACGGATTATCTACCAGATCTACCTGTCGTCGGAGGGCATCTTCGGAGTATCCCTTGGCGTTTCGTCCACCTACATCTTCCTGTTCATCCTATTCGGGGCCTTCCTGACCGAGACGGGCATGGGCCGCTTTATCAAGGATCTGGCCATGTCCCTTGCGGGAAAAACCATCGGCGGAGAGGCCAAGGTCTCCATCGTGGCCAGCGGCCTTATGGGCATGATAAACGGAAGCGCCGTGGGCAACGTGGCCGCTACAGGAACCTTTACCATACCCCTCATGACGGGAGCGGGCTTCAAGCCCGTCTTCGCCTCCGCGGTAGTGGCGGTGGCCGGTACCGGAGGCATGATCATGCCCCCGGTCATGGGCGCCGCTTCCTTCATTATGGCGGAATTCCTCGGGGTGCACTACGCCAAGATCATGCTGGCTGCGGCCATACCGGCGGTGCTCTACTATGTGGCTGAGTACGCCTATATCCACATCGAGGCGGTAAAGATGGGCATGAAGCCCATACCAAGGGAAGAGATTGTCCCCATCGGTAAAGTTATGAGGGAGAGGGGACATCTCATGGTCCCCATAGTAGCTATCGTTTACCTGCTTCTCATCGGCAGGACTCCCCTCTACGCGGCTTTTTACGGCATCCTCATATCCGTGGCCGTAAGCTTTATAACCAAAGAGACCAGGCTTACCTGGACCTCTTTCCTGCGGGCCATGGAGTCGGGCGCCCGGCAGAGCGTCGGCGTGGGCATCGCCTGCGCCGTGGTGGGCAACATCATAGGCATTACCAACCTCTCCGGACTCGGGCTCGTGCTGGGGGACAACATAGTCTCCCTGGCGGGAGGCAGCATCCTTGTTACCTCTTTCCTGGCCATGGTGGTGTGCATCATCCTGGGCATGGGACTGCCCACTACGGCATGCTACATCGTAACCGCCACCATAGCGGCGCCCGCCCTGGTAAAGCTGGGAATAAACCCGCTGGCTGCCCATATGTTCGCCTACTACTTCGCCTGCCTTTCAAATCTGACTCCTCCCGTGGCCATCGCCTCCTACGGCGCGGCGGGCCTTTCGGGACAGAGCCCCTCGGCGGTGGGCTGGGCGGGCTTCCGAATCTCCCTGGCGGGGTTCCTCATCCCCTTCACCTTCATCTACAACCCCACGCTGCTGCTGGAGGGGGGCGACTATTTTGCCATAGCCCTGTCCACCGTTACCAGCTTTATCGGGGTAATAGCCCTGGCTTCCTCGCTTCAAAACTACATATTTGTCCGCATGAACGTGGTCCAGCGGCTCGCCATGTTTATCGGAGCGGTGCTGCTGATCTTCCCCGGCGTCATTACCGATACAGCGGGGATAGCTCTTGCGGCGGGCGTCTACCTGTGGCAGAGAGCTCAGAGAAACACTGCCGCGACGCCGGGATTTTCTGGTTAAAGGGAGTGATCCTGCAATGAAAGCGGCGCTTAAATGGGGACAGGGCGAGATAGCCCTCAGTATCCCGGATAAAAACGTGCTCGCGGTGCTTGAACCCTCCGGGGGAGAGCCTGTGGCCGATCTTGCGGCGGAGGTAGCGGGGCTTTTGAAGAAGCCCACGGCGGGGCCCTCCCTTGAGGAGATTGTGGCTTCCAAAAAACCGAAGACCGCGGCGATCATCGTAAACGACATGACCAGGTCCACCCCCTCCGACGTCATGCTGCCCGCCCTCCTCGCGGAGCTGGAGCGGGCGGGCGTCCCCCGGGAGGGGATCTCCATAGTGGTGGCCACGGGGACTCACCGTCCCATGAGCGACGACGAGACCAGGCAGACGGTGGGAGAAGCAGTCTTCGCCAGGTACAAAGTGGAAAACCACGACTGCGACTCTCCGGACCTTGTCGATATGGGGACCCTCTCCACGGGGAACAGGGTACTGGTAAACAAAACCGTGGCGGAGGCGGATCTTCGGCTTGCCATCGGCGAAGTGCTTCTTCACTACTACGCCGGCTTCGCGGGGGGGCGAAAGAGCGTCTTTCCCGGCGTAGCGGGCCGGGAGACGGTCATGACCAACCACCGCATGATGACCGCCCCGGGGGTGGGCATAGGCGTAGTGGACGGCAACGTGGTCAGCGAGGAGATGGTGGAGGCGGTTAGGGAGTTCTGCCCCCTTCACTTCATCCTCAACTGCGTGTCCGACAGCTCCAAGCGTATCGTAAGGGTGGTGGGGGGGCACTGGTACGATGCCTGGCGAGAGGGCATAAACACCTTCAAAAAGTATAACTTCGCCCCCATCCCCAAAAAGGCTGACGTGGTGTTCCTCTCCGCGGGAGGGTATCCCAAGGACATCAACATGTATCAGGCCCACAAGGCCATGTTCATGGGCGCCAGGGCGCTGCGTCCGGGGGGCACC
>CAZXOD010000037.1:0-14750 GCA_964642285.1 uncultured Synergistaceae bacterium | reverse complement strand
CACGCCGGCGGGTTTATTTTCCATCTGCTGCAAAAATAAAAGGCAGAGGTGTCGTCCAGAACCGGAGGGGGGATTTAGTCATCCCGAACGAGCGAAGCGATCGCGTAGCATCCGTAGCGCAGCGGAGGTGGGATCTGGGTTTGACTTATGTGGTCGCAACTTCCAGAGGCAGATCCCTCCTGAGCTTTGCTCAGTTCGGGATGACAACCCCCCCATTTTGAATAAACGAAATGAAGTCTATGTCGTCCCGAACGACCGCAGGGAGGATCGCGAAGCATCCTGAGCAAAGCGAAGGGGGGACCTGTATTTGCATTTGACCTTGCTTTTTATTCCAAAATTCCAAAAGCAGATCCCTCCTGAGCTTTGCTCAGTTCGGGATGACATAAGCAGACGACCAAACGGACGGTTTTCCCGTTTGTGTCGGTCGCTTATGCGGCACGCCTCTGGCCGCTTTCGGCCGTTCTCGACCAAACGGACGGTTTTCCCGTTTGTGTCGGTCGCTTATGCGGCACGCCTCTGGCCGCTCTACCTCTGGACCCTTCCCGAGGCGTCTCCTCCTGCCAGTTTCAGTACGTCCTCCTTTGTTACCCTGTTGAAGTCGCCGTAGACGGTGTGCTTCAGGGCGGAGGCCGCTACGGAGAACTCCAGGGCCTCCTGGGGGGTCTCAAGGTTGTTCAGGCCCCAGATGAGCCCCGAACCGAAGGAGTCTCCCCCTCCTATGCGGTCTACAATGTCCCTGATCTCGTATTTTTTGCTCCTGAAGAAGTTGCCCTTGTTGTCGGCCAGCACTGCCGACCATCCGTTCCAGTCGGCGCTCACGCTCTCCCGCAGGCTTACGGCCAGGTACTTCATGTCCGGGTAGGCGGCCATTACTTTATCCGCCAGCACCCTGTACTTGGAGACGTCCAGCTCTCCAGCTGTGACGTCCACGTCGATTTCTATGCCCAGACACTTCTGGCAGTCTTCCTCGTTGGCTATGGTGACGTCCACGTACCGGGCAAACTCAGTCATTACCTCCCGGGCGGTCCTGCCCCACTTCCAGAGCTTGTTCCGGTAGTTGAGGTCACAGGAGACGGTTATCCCCTTTGCCCTGCAGGCCTTCACCGCCTCAAGGGCTACTTCTGCGGCCCCCTCCGACAGAGCGGGGGTTATACCCGTAGTGTGAAACCACTTTGCCCCCGAGAGGATTTTATCCCAGTCGAAATCGCCCCTCTTTACCTCGGCGATGGAGGATCCCGCCCGGTCGTAGACCACCTTTGACGGGCGCATGGCAGCCCCCGTCTCGGTGTAGTAGATGCCAAGCCGGTCTCCCCTGCGGAGTATGTGGCCCGTATCTATGCCGAAGGATCGCATCTCCTTCACCATGGCGTCTCCCACGGGGTTTTGGGGGGCCGCCGTAACGTAGGATACATTTTCGCCGTAGTTGGCCAGGGAGACGGCCACGTTGGCCTCGGCGCCGCCAAAGGTTGCCACCAGCCTGTTTGTCTGGAAAAGCAGCTCGTGGTCCGGCGGGGTGAGCCTCAGCATTATCTCTCCGAAGGTAACGAATCTGCCCATTTTTATCTGCCTCCCGGGTTGTTTTTATTAAAAGGTCGCGGAGGGAATCCGCTCCAGCACGTTCATCAGCAGGGCGAACCGCCCCGCAGCCTGATCGATCTCCATGTACTCCGTCACTGCGTGGGAGCCTCCTCCCACGGGGCCCATGCCGTCCACGGTGGGCACTCCCAGCGCGGCGGTGAAGTTTCCGTCGGAGCCTCCGCCGGTGGCCTGCCAGCCGAACTTCACGCCCGCCTCCCGCCCCGCTTCCTCCACCAGGGCGCAGAGTTTCAGGGTCTCAGGGGAGGGGTTCATGGGGGGACGGGTGATGAAAAAGTCGGCGTCCACTTTAATTCCTGGCGTGGCGGGGTTGGCCTTGAGCTCTTCCACCTTAGCCTCTATCCGGTCCTTCTCCCCGGCCTGCTTTATCCGCACGTCCACCGCCATGGTCGCTTTTTCGGGCACCACGTTGGGGGCCGTACCTCCCGCCACGACGCCGGCGTTAAGGGTGGTGCCCTTTGCAAAGTCGGTAAGCCCGTGGAGGGCCGAAATCCAGTGGGCCATTTCGTTGACGGCGCTTACGCCTTTCTCCGGCTCCACTCCGGCGTGGGCGGCTCTGCCGTGAAACTCGATCCTTATCTGCCCCAGGCCCTTTCTTTCGTTGGTGAGGTCGCCGTTGGGCCTGGCGGGCTCCATAATGAGGGCGGTGCGGCTCTGCCGGGCCAGCTCCTCTATCCAGGGGCGGGCCCTCCGGGAGCCTATCTCCTCTTCGCTGTTGAAGGCGATGCAGAAGGAGCCGGGGGCCTTGCTTTCCTCAAGGGCTCTGGCGGCGTACAGGGAGAAGAGAAGTCCCCCCTTCATGTCGTTTACTCCGGGACCGTAGGCTCGTTTTTCATCTCTGGTGAAGGGGCGCTCCGCCACTGTCCCCCTGGGGAAGACCGTATCCATGTGGCCCAGGAGAAGGGCGTCGTAAGGGGCCTCTCCGTTGGTAATTTTCAGGCAGGGCCCGGCGGTGGGGTCCAGCTCCTTTTTTTCTACTTTCCAGCCGATTTCTGCGAAGGCTTTTTCGAAGAAGGCCGAAACGGCGGCGACTCCCTCGGGGTCGCTGGATTGGCTGTCGATGTTTACCAGATATTCGAGGTCTCTCAGGAACTGGTCAAGGTCAAGGGTGCGTTTCATTAATATAACCTCCCGGTTTTACATAAATAGAAGCAGGCTGACGGCCATGATCATCATGCCGATGATCAGCCCGTAGATGGAGATATGGTGCTCGCCGTACTTCCGGGCGGCGGGCAGAAGCTGGTCCACCGAGATGAAGACCATAATCCCCGCCACGGCGGCAAAGATTACCCCGAAGAGGGCGTCGCTGAGGAAGGGCATGAGGATAAAATAGGCGAGCATGGCGCCCACAGGCTCCGCCAGACCCGAGAGAAAGGAGTACCAGAAGGCCTTCTTTCTGTCGCCGGTGGCGTAGTATATGGGCACCGAGACGGCGACTCCCTCGGGGATATTGTGGATCGCGATGGCGGCCGCTATGGGAAGGCCCAGCTTCGGGTCCTTGAGGGCCGCCACGAAGGTGGCTATCCCCTCTGGAAAGTTATGGATGGCGATGGCCAGGGCGGTAAGCACGCCCACCCTCATGAGTGCGCTCTCCCGGGCCTTCTTTCCCGCTCCCGCCGTCATCTCCTCCACGCTGTGCATCTCATGGGGGTTCTCATGGGAGGGGACGAACTTGTCTATCATCATCACCGCGAACATCCCAGTGAAGAAGGCAATAACTGTAACCCAGGCCCCCTTTACTTCCCCAAGGTCGGACTGGAGGGCGGCTCTGGCCTCGAAGAATATCTCTACCAGGGAGACATAGATCATAACTCCCGCCGACAGGCCCAGAGAAAAGGCCAGAAAGCGGGTGTTCGTCTTTCTTGTAAAGAAGGCAAGGGCGCTTCCTACTCCTGTGGACAGGCCCGCCAGAAGGGTCAGTCCCAGGGCGAACAGGGCATTATCCATTTGCAAAAAACCTCCTGAAAAAGTCTAGCCGTTAAAACAATACCCAAGGTAAGCGCCCTGGTCAAGACCGTCGGATAAAATCAGCCCTACCATCCCTTTACCGTCTCGAAAATGCTGTCGGGGATGTCGCCGTCCATAAAATCCCTGAAGGACTGATCAATGATCTCCATGGCCTCGTCGGCCTGAGTTTCGCTGAGGACCAGGGGCGGCTGGATCCGCAGGACGCATCCGCTGAAGAACGAGAGCAAAACCCCCCGCTGCCAGGCCCGGTAGCAGATTTTCGCGGCGGCGGCCCTGTGGCGCTCCTTCGTCTCTCTGTCGGTGACCAGATCGACGCCGATGGAGAGGCCTATGCCCCGGACGTCGCCGATGATCTCGTACTTCTGCTGCATTTCGAGAAATTTATTTTTAATCCGCTCCCCTATCCTGAGGGCGTTTTCAAGAAGATTTTCCTCCCTGATGACCCCGATGGTGGCCAGGGACGCGGCGCAGCAGACAGGGTTTCCCGCGGCGGTGAAGAGGTGGGCGGGGGCCTCCCACTTTTCGATCAGGTCTGCCCGGGCCACGCAGGCGCCCAGGGGCAGCCCGGAGGCTATGGCCTTGCCCATTACTATGGCGTCGGGGACTACGCCGAAGTTTTCGATGCCGAACCACTTGCCCGTTCTGCCGAAGCCCTGCTGGACCTCCTCGGAGACCAGCAGAATCCCGTACTCGTCGCAGAGCTTCCGCAGCTCCTTCATGTACCTAACCGGGGGCACGATGAGTCCTCCGTCCCCCTGGATGGGCTCTATGACTATGGCGGCTACTTCCTCAGGGGGGACGTTGGTGCTGAAGGCGATTTTAATCTGTTCCAGGGCGAAATCCGTTACTTCATCCTCGGTCATGCCCGGAAAGGGAGGGCGGTAGGTGTCGGGAAAGGGCACGTGA
Organism: uncultured Synergistaceae bacterium; assembly: GCA_964642285.1. GTDB lineage: Bacteria > Synergistota > Synergistia > Synergistales > Aminobacteriaceae > Aminivibrio. The sequence goes on along the minus strand of CAZXOD010000037.1, from coordinate 10,280 downwards.
TGGATATCCGGCAGAGTGGGCCCCAGCCCCCGGTGCATGGGAAGGCTGACCGCGCTCAGGGAGAGGGCGCCGTAGGTGCTGCCGTGGTAGGCCCTGAGGTAGGCCATGATCTTTGGCCGTCCGGTGGCTATCCTGGCCAGCTTGATCACCCCGTCGTTGGCGTCGGAGCCCGCCAGGCCGAAGTAGGCCCTCTTCCTGAAGTCCCCGGGAGTGATGGAAATAAGCTCCTTTGTGAGCTTGATCAGGGGTTCGTGGTACATATAGACGGGGGTGTACAGAATAAGCTCCTCCGTCTGCTTCTTTATGGCCTCCACCACCTTCGGGTGGCAGTGGCCCGCGTTTATGGCGCCGGCGCTGGCCAGAAAGTCTATGTAGCTGTTTCCGTCCAGGTCCTCCACCGTGGCGCCCCTTCCCCGTTTGACTGCCAGGGGGAAGTAGGGAATCTTGGCCGCGGGGGAGGTTATCCTCTTGTCCTCTTCCACCAGGGCCATGCAGCGGCTTCTGTCTTTATTATCAACAAACATCTTGCGGCTCCTTTCCCGATACTTACAAAAAAGGCGGAAGGCTTTAAAAGCCCCCCGCCTTTTTATGCGCGAAAACCTCTAGCGGGATATTCCCGACTCCTTATAGATGCGGTCCATAAGCTCCTTGCCCACGATCTCCTCCATCTTGGGCCACACTTCTTTTCTAACGTGGCCTGCGATGGCGTCAAGCTCCTCCTGGGAAAGGATGACTATATTCCAGCCGTACTCGTCCACGAGCTTCTGGCGGTACTCCTGATCCACCGCTTCTGCCCGCTCCCACTGGATCATCGATTCTTCCACGGCCGCCTTGAGCATTACGGCCTGATCTTCAGGAGAGATCTTGTTCCAGAGGTCCATATTGATGTTGAACCACCAGGATTCGAAGTAGTCGTTGTACTGAATCCAGGTCTTGTTCACGTCCTTGAACTGCCAGGCCTGGAAGGGGGGCCCTCCCATCTGGCCGTCGGCGATGCCCGTCTGAATGGCGCTGTAGGCCTCGGCGTAGGGGATGGGGGTGGCGATGTAGCCCAGGGCCTCGTAGGTCCACTCGCAGGGCTTAATGGGCATTACCCGCACCTTCATGCCGTGCTTGGCGCCCGGCTCGGCGTACTTTTCAGGGGCCTTATTGAGGGATACGCCGGACATGCCCAGGGGCATAACCGCCAGGGCCTGGATATTGTGCTTGGCCCAAAGGTCCTGGATGATCTTGTAGGCCCATCCGTCCGGCCCGTAAACCTGCTGGGCCTCCTGGGCGTTGGTGACTATGTAGGGGAAGTAGTAGGCGAGGTTGAGCTGGGGGTCGAAGTTGGCGTTGGCCTGCCCCATGCTCATCTCGATGGTTCCCCTGGAGACCATCTCGAAGATCTCTGTCCAGTCTCCAAGAACTCCGCCCGAGAAGACGTCGATCTGGATTCTTCCGTCGGTGCCCTCGAAGACCTTCTTGGCGAATGAGAGAGCCCTGTGGTCGTAGTCGCTGTCTACGGGGTGAACCTGGGCAATCCGCATTTTAAACTGGGGCTCCGCCGCCGTGGCGACTCCGAAAAGAGCCGCAACCATTACAAGGGCAAGAAGGCATGCTGTAAGTTTTTTCATAAAATATTACCTCCCTTTCTTGGTTCACTCAAAAACTGCATTCGACTTTCTCCAACGGATATTGGACGCATGTTTTGTTTTTCGCCTATCTCCCCCCTTTGCCAAGGGCGTGAAAATTTATTTAATTCCCATTAAAAGCCTGGGAAGGAAGAGCGAAAGGCTTGGCACGTAGGTCGTAAGCGCGATTACCGGTATAAAACCGAAGACCATGTAGATCAGGGCCGGCTTCAGGTATTCGTCGAAGGACACGTTTCCTATCCTTCCCCCCAGATACAGGATGGGCGCCGTGGGCGGAGTGACGTTGCCCAGGCCCAGGTTGGTGCCCAGAATGGCGGCAAAGTGAATGGGGTGCACCCCTATCTTGAGCATGAGGGGCATGAGAAGGGGCGCCGCCAGCATGGTGCCGCTGAGGTCGTCCATCAGCATTCCTATGATGAGCAGGAAGATGTTCACCATGAAGAGCAGGACATATTTGTTGCTCCAGGTGCCCAGAAGGAAGTTGGCGATCTTCATGGGAACCTGCTGCATGGTGTATAGGCGGCCAAGAATGGTGACAAAGAACAGCATGAGCACGATGACTCCGCTGGTAGTGGCCGCCGACTTCAGCGACCGGAAGAAGGTGGTGAGGGTAAGCTCTTTATGGATGAAGAAGCCCACCAGAGCCGCATAGGCCACCGCCACCGCCGCCGCCTCCGTGGGGGTGGTCACCCCGCCGTAGATGCCGCCCAGTATGATGACCGGCATCATAAGGCTGAAGAAGCCTTTTTTGCCCGACTGCACTATAAGCTTATTCCGCTCCCCTCTTGAAATGGGAGGCTCGACTTTAACGTCGGGGAATTTGCCCACCATGACATAGTTTATTACGCAGAAGATGGTGGTGGTTAGGATTCCCGGCACCACAGTGGACAGGAAGCAGGCCGCCACCGACTGCTGGGTGACCCATCCGTAGAGGATCATGGGGACGCTTGGGGGTATCAGCTGCCCCAGCACCGCCGAACAGCTGAGCATTCCCGTGGCGTAGCCCCTGGGATAGCCCAGCTTTTCCAGCCTGGGGATCATGATGCTGCCGATGCACGCCACAGCCGAGGACGCGGTGCCGGAGATGGCGCCGAAGATGGCGCAGGCCACGATGCTTGCAGCGCCCATGCCGCCCCTGAGGCGGCCGAGCATGGAGTTGGCAAACTCTGTCAGCCTCTCCGCGATCCCCGCCGAGCCCATGAGGGCCCCCGCGATGATAAAGAATGGTATGGAGAGAATGGTAAGGGAGTTAAGGCCCCGAAAGCCGATGGTCATAAGAAATGAAAAATCCGGAAAATAGATTACGCCCATATAGATGGCGGCCAGCATAAAACAGAACGGCACGGGGATTCCTATGATTATGCTTGCGATCAAAATTACAAGGTCGATAGCGATATGCTCCATGGTACTCCTCCTCCGTTCCCCTTACTCGTCGTAGGGGGCTTTGGGCAGGGCCAGCGCCGGTTTCCCCGCCGCCTGCCTCAGGTTGTCGAGAAACTCGATGAAGAAATAAAAAGCCATGAGCGCCGAGGAGGCGAGAAGGCTCACCTGCGCAAATACCATGGGTATCATCAGGGCGGGAGACCGCTCCCAGGACTTGATGGACCACAGGGCGTAGTCCCAGCACCAGCTTGTCATAATGCAGGCCAGAATGACCGTGGCCAGTGTGACCACGGACTGGATCATACGGAAGGCTCTTTTGCTCTTTACTACGGTGTAGACAAGGTCTGCCCTGATGTGGTTCCTCTCCCTCGCCCCCGACGCCGCTCCCAGCATGTACATCCAGAAGCCCGTCATGGTGGCCAGTTCCTCCACGCCCATGAGGGGCAGCTTGAAGATATACCGCAGCGCCACCTGGGTAAGCACCAGCAATACCAGAATGATCGCGCTTACGATCATCACAAAGTTTTCGATCTTTCTCAGCAGGACCCATACTGCGTCAAACAGCTTTTTCATACATTCAGCCTCCTAATATTTCCCGCCGGTCAGAGAGCGCGCAGCACTTCTTCCACAAACGGGCCGTCCCTGCCTGTCTCGGCGGCGAGGAATTCAAGGTCCGCGCCGGTCAGGTCGGAGGGACGAAGGTTCCTGTTGTTAAGAGCGTTTCTGATAAGGGAAGCCCTCATGGAGTCCATGTCCATTTCCCGGGCGCGGATTCTGTCCGGGTGATCGGGGATTATGATGCTCTCCCCCGCCTTTTCTTCCTCCGGGTTTCCCGTCTCCACCCTTACGCCGTTTTCCCTGGCGAAAGCTATCTGGGCGTAGTGGTGCTTCCCCGCCCCGGTGTACTCCGTCTCCTGTACCACCAGAATCTCGTCCTCGTCGAACTCCCGGGCAAGGGCGAAGGCGGCCGTCAGGGCCGTATTGCCCGCGGGCCCCCGCTCAAAGCCGTCGAGCTGGGCCAGGGCCTCTGTAATATAGAACACCTCCCCCTGGTTTACCGTCACGTACCTGTCCATATAGCGCAGGGGCCTGGCGGCGTTCCTGGGTACGTCGGACCGGTCGGGCCACGTGGCGAAGGGAACCCCGAAGCCCGTATGTCCCGTGGTGAACGATTTAAGATTAAAATCTCTGTCGCTGGCCATGTGAAGCCCCTCAAGGTTCACGCTGGCCCCGATGATGGGCACATCTCCCGCCCCGGCCTTCTCAAGCCCCCGGGCGGTGCCCGTAACGTTGCCTCCCCCGGCGTGGGTAACCACCACCGCTGCGGGAAGGCCGCCGTACTGGCTGCGGCACTGCTCGGCGATCTCCCAGCCTATGGTCTCGATTCCGGAGATGCTAAGAGGCGTGTAGAGGGAGGCGTTGAAGAAGCCCGTCTCCTCGAGGACGCGCAGAAGATAATAAAAAAGCTCCGGCCCCACGCTGGTCTGAATGACCTCCGCGCCGTAGGCCTCGCACTTGCGGGTCTTCTCCACTATCTCCGGCTGGCCCCTGTCCCGGCTGTCGAAGACCTCCTGAGCGATGATCGTCTTAAGGTTGTACATATTGGCCTGGGAAACCAGAGCCGCCCCGTAGTTGCCGCTCGTGGCGGCGGCCACGCCCCTGAAGCCCCTCGACGACGCGAAATGGCAAGACAGGGACGCCCTCCGGTCCTTGAAGCTCCCGGAAGGGTTGGCAGCCTCGTCCTTCATCAGGATTCGGGCCCCCTTGCCCTTAGGCGCCAGGGCCCGGGCCGTCCTGGTCAGGTTATGCAGCTCCACCAGGGGGGTATTTCCCACGTGGGTGGCCGCCTGAATCGCCCGCACCCGGTCCAGTTCGTAGCCAAACTGGTTCATCATGCCCTCGTAGTCGAAGGCCAGGGTACCCCTCTCAAACTGGTCGAAATCCATGAGTAGGGATTTCTTCATAATCTCGTTCTTTCTTGCCATAACCCTTTCGTAGGAATTGCTCATCGCTCTTCCTCCCAAAGCGCCCTCAGGGCGTCGCCAAGCCCCAGAAACTCGGTGACCTGACTGCCGAAGGAGTGAGTAAAGGCCGGATTTTCCGCCACCAGCACGCCCTTCAGCCGCCTCCCGCATGCGGTAGTTATGGTCGCCTCTCCGCCCGGCTCGCAGTCCCCGGTCAGAATGCCCTTCGCCCTAAGACGGAAGGGAACCTGCCTCGTCTCCGCCGGAAGGCGCTCCGACCGCTGTCGCGGCTCAAGCAGCACCTCTTCGATCTGGACCCAGCTCCCCTGCTTTACGGCCATATATTATCCCCCTCCCTGATCTGACCCTTTACCGTAAAATAACGATAACATACTGCCTTGGAGCCTCTATGTCAAGAAAAGAGGCTCCTTTCAGACCAGGGCAAACGATTCGGATATTTTGTTCAGGCCGCGCTTCCGGGCCGGGGCCGGTGGTCCAGCAGGGCTCGCTCCACGCTCCAGTAGAAGCTGCCCTTCCCCAGCAGATCCCGGATTCCGTAGCGCTCCATCATCTGCATGGTGCTCTTCGGCAGGGCGCAAATAATCACGTCGGCGCCCCTCTCCCTCAGCATTTTTACCCCCTCCGACAGTGCCTCGGCGCCGGAGATATCGATCAGCGACACTCCCCTCATGGAGAGCAGAAGAGTATCGTATTCTTTCGCATGTTCAAAAATATCCTCTATGGCCTCGGCGTTGGAGAAGATAAGGGGGCCGGTGATATAGGCCACAACGGCGTTAGCATACCTCCCGGCCAGGGCGTCGTCGGTGCAGCCTATCCGGCTCATGTCCACCTTTTCGTAGTTAACCTCCAGCCTGGAGAGGCGGATGATAAGGAGTACAAAGGAGAGAAGCACTCCGATGAGGATCGCCGCGGTGAGGTCGAATACCACCGTGGAGGCCATGGTAGCGGTAAATTTAACCATGGGCGCCTTGAACCGTCTGGCAAAGATATTCCTGATAAAAGACCAGTCGTTCATCCGCCATGCGGTGACTATAAGCACTCCCGCCAGGGCGGACAGAGGAATGCGGGACATAAGGGGCGCCAGAAGAAACATGGCCGCCAGCAGCACAATGCCGTGGATAACGCCAGTGAGCCTGGTTGCTGCCCCGGACTTTATGGCCACGCTCGTCCTTGCGATGGCCGCCGTGAGGGGAACGCCGCCGAAGAAGGGGATCACCATATTGCCCACTCCCTGAGCCAGAAGCTCCTGATCGTTATTCAGCCGTACGCCTGTCATCTTTCCCGCGCTTGCGCCGCACAGCAGACTCTCGATCATCCCAAGCATGGCTATGGAGATGGCAGGCGGAATCAGCGCCGACACCCGCTGAAAGTCCATCATGCCCAGGGTGAGCCGCTCCGCCGGGAAGAGGGTCTTGGGGATCTCCCCGATGGACGGTATATCCAGCCCCAGGGCTATAGCCCCCGCGGTGGCCGCAATTATGCCCAGCAGGGACGCGGGCACGTGCCTCTGCCATCTTTTAGGAAAGAAGACCATAAAAAGAACGACAAAAAGCCCCACCGCCACGCTCCCCCAGCAGGGAGAAAACCCTAAAGTACGGTAGCTGAGCAGACGGCCGATGAGGGATTCGCCCCTGGACGTTACGCCGAATAGGTTGTCTATCTGTCCAAAGGCAATGATGATCGAAATCCCCGAGGTGAAGCCCGCGATAACCGAGGAGGAAAGAAAAGAAGCCAGCCGCCCCACCCGGAAAACTCCGCACAGAAGCAGAATCACCCCCGCGATGAAAGTGGCGATAAAAACCCCCTGAAGCTGATACTCCGCCGTAATGGAGATCAAAATTGCCGCCATGGCGCCCGTGGGGCCGGAAAGCTGATAATAGCCCCCGCTTATGGGGCTGACCAGCAGCCCCGCCACAATGGCGGTAATAAGCCCCGCTGCGGCGTCGGCGCCGCTGCTAACCCCGAAGGCCAGGGCCAGGGGCAGGGCCACGGCGGCCACCGTCATCCCGGCCATGAGGTCCTTCGTCAGCCCCGATGGGCCGTACCCGGAAAATTCGGTCCGCAGATCGCTGATAAATTTTTCAAACAAGCCTGTATCCACCGTCCTGTCTCCGGGAGCGGCGAAAGCCCCCGGCTATTTTTAATAAATTAGTCATCCTGAACAAGTCCGGTTCTCGGAAAGCGGCCAGGAACGTGCCGCATAAGCGACCGACACCTGTGTCGCCTGCTTTGCTCTGCATAAGCGATCGACACAAACGGAAAAACCGTCCGTTTGGTCGCCTGCTTATGTCATCCCGAACCGCAGGGAGGGATCTGCCTTTGGTTTTTATAATAATAATGAAAACTCAATCCCCCCTAACATACCCCATACTATTATGAGCCACCGCGCCGATAAATTCCATCCGCCTATTACAACTCCACGCCGTAACCACAATACTCTCCCCTGCCTGCCATGACCCCCTTGCAAAATCCATGGAGGGCGCCCTGTCAGGCCCTACGCTAGACCTCGTCTTCCAGAAGAAAGTCCGCTATATTCCTGTGATTGATCCCCTCACGGCTTCTGTCTATAGAGTCCATGGACAGAACAAACTTCGGGAAGTTATCGCGAACGGACATGAGGGACGAAAACTCTCTTTCTATAACGGAGTCGTCGGCGAGGAGGTAGGCCACCTGAATGTACAGCTTATCCCTGCCTCTAACGGCGGCGAAATCGATCTCCTTATCCCCGGCCCGGCCTATGGAGACGGAATACCCCCTTCTGAGCAGCTCAATATAAACGATATTCTCAAGCACCTGATTAATATCCCTCTCATTATTCCCTGTCAGAGCCTCTCGTATTCCATGGTCTGCAAGGAAGATTTTCTCCTGGAACTTCAGCGCCTTTTTGCCCAGAACATCCTCCCTGGGAGCCAGGTGAAGAAGGCACGCCTCTTTAGCATAGTTTATATAGTTGTACAGCGTCTCCTGAGAAAGACTCCGTTTCTCGTTCCTTAAAAACTTCGATAGGGACGGGCCTGAGAAAGTATTCGCAACATTGGAGATCAGATACTGCATGATTCTCTGAAGCAGATCCAAATCCCGGACCGAGTACCGGGCCGCGATGTCCTTCAGAACAATGGAGTTGTAAATGTCCCTCAGATAGGCCGCGGCCGCCTCTGAATCCAGACTATTGGCATAAATAAAGGGCATCCCCCCGAGCTGAACGTATCTTCTGAATGCCCTTTCCACGCCTCCCGTTTTTCCCCCGCACTCCCACGCTTCCCTGAACGAAAAAGGATATATTTTTAACTCCACGTAGCGGCCTGCAAGAAAGGTAGCGAGCTCACCTGAGAGGAGTTTCGCATTTGATCCGGTGATGTAAATATCGCAGTCGGTATCTGCAAGCAGAGAGTTTGCGACCCGTTCCCAGCCATGGAGCTCCTGCACTTCGTCCAAAAAAACGTAGCATTTCCCCCCCGCTGTTTCGATAAAACGGGTGATTTCTTCGTACATCTCTGCGGAGGTTCTATTTACATAAGCCATGCTTTCAAAGTTCGCCGAAAAAATCCGGCCCTCCGGGATTCCCTTTTTCGTCAAATCCTTTTGCAGCAGCTGAAGCAGAGTTGTTTTACCGGATCTTCTCATCCCGGTAAGCACTTTTATTATTTTTTTGTTCATAAACGGCCTTATCGCATCCAGATATCCGTTTCGGGGTATCATGTCTGTTCCTCCTGAAATGGTAATATATCGAAAACTATCGTCATGATTCCATAAACTGTTCGATATAACGTAAATTTACCACCACTCCGGACAAAGCGCAAGTTCCCCCGGCGACGGGGAGGGGTAAGGAAGCTTGTCGGGCGCTTTTCCCTGTCCTTCACCCGTCTTCGCGGATCAGCGTTTTGGCAATTTGGATATGCTGACGGCAACGTACCAGATTGAATGCGGCCGACATGACATCCGCTGCGCACCCCGCGGCGGCGAAACCATGATATTATCTCGGAAATATACCTCCAATCCCGTGCCGGAGGAAGGAGCTGGTTATTATATCAACTTTCGAAAAACATCCCCAAAAACTAATGCTGCGGCTTTTTATCCAGGCTCTCATGGTCATCTGCATGCAGGCAGCCATGAAATGCGCCTTCCCGAAGAACAGGGCGGATACTGGAGGCTTTCTATACAGAAAAAAGGATTCTTCCCCTGTCGCCAATGACCGGTCCATAACCCGCCGCACCTTCCCGAAAAGGGGAGAAGCTGAAGGAGGAGGGAAATGACCTCCCTCATGGTTTGCAACGAAGAGGCCCTGGCGTACCTCTCGCGGAAGGATAAAAAGCTAGGCTCAGCCATTGAGCGCATCGGCCCCCTTGAGCGGGAGGGCTTCCCCGACCTTTTCACGGCCCTCATCCGCTCCATAGTAAGCCAGCAGATCTCCAAGGCCGCCGCCGCCACCGTTTGGGGGCGAATGAAGGAGCGCTTCACTCCCTTTACTGCGGAAACCCTGCTCTCCGCCTCCTTTGATGAAATTCAAAGCTGCGGCCTCTCCATGAGAAAGGTGACCTACATGCAGGGCATTGCTGAAGCCGACCTCAGGGGCGAGCTTAACCAGCAGGAACTGGAGTCCCTTGACGACGAAGAGGTGATAAAAAAGCTGTCATCCATCAAGGGAGTTGGCGTGTGGACTGCCGAGATGCTCCTCATCTTCACCCTGGGCCGCCCCGACGTGGTCAGCTGGGGGGACCTTGCCATCCGCCGGGGCATGGCCTACCTCTACGGCCACAAGGAGCTAACCAGGCCCATGTTCGACCGGTACCGGAAGCGCTATTCCCCCTACGGCTCGGCGGACGGAAAGAGGTAAAAGGCCCCGTCACCATGTAAGGGCGGGGCGAAGGAGAGATGGAAGCCTCGCCGGGCCGATCCTCCTATCCTCCACCCGTCTGATTGAACATCAATAGAAATGTGATATTGTTTCACCAATATGTCTTTATTCCACGCCCTGGAGAGGAGCTATTCCATGTCCATGCCAAAATACCAACCCCAGAAACTGAAATTACGCCTTTTTACCTGCTGTTTTATTGCAATAGCCTGCCTGCTGGCAGCCTTCCCGCCGACTTCGGCGTCGGGGGACGAGCCTGTTATCATCTACGTTAACGAGAAAGCTTCAGGTGCCGACGGCACAACGTGGGGAAAAGCATGCAAAGATCTTCAGACTGCGCTTGACAAAGCAAAAACCCACACCTCTGTGGGAAAAAAGGTTGAAATCTGGGTTGCGGAGGGGACTTACAAGCCGGCAAACTTGAGC
>CAZXOD010000036.1:9017-14757 GCA_964642285.1 uncultured Synergistaceae bacterium | reverse complement strand
TGGCGCAGCCTGGCCGTCAGCTTGGGCTGGGATTTTTGAAGTTCCTGGAGGTTTTTTTCCAGCAGGGCCGGGATTTCCTTCATTTCTGTATGCCTCCGTTTTTCTCGTCCTTGCCCGCTTCGCCGCCAAGGATGTGTTTAAGCACGTCCACTGTCTTCGGGGCCGCCTTGACGGACTCTATGTTGGTCTTTGCCACCTCGGCGATGAGTTCCTTCCTGAAAATGGGCACGTTTCTTGGGGCGTCGATGCCGATGCGCACCGTGTCGCCCCGGACCTCGATTATGGATATTTCAATGTCCTCCCCGATGCGGATTGCCTCGCCGGGCTTTCGGCTGAGCACCAGCATGAATCAGGCTCCCGGGGCGGCTTCGGCTGTTTCGGCGGCCGCCTTCGTGCGCATGGTCTCCCTCATGGTGTCGCTGAGGACGGGGGCCCGGACGTCGTACTCTTCGTTCTCGGCGATGACCTGGCAGGCTATGCGCTTTTTGTGGTTTATCACTATGGGGGCCCGAAGGTTGGCGGTCATGTCCCAGGGAGCCGCGAGAGGGATGGAGAGGACTATGAGCAGGGCCATATCTTCCACTTCCGACGCTTCAAGGACAGCGATCTCGCCCTCGGGGAGACGGGCATTGTAGTTGGTCTTGATAATCTGGGGAATCACCACCGGCAGGGCCACATCGCCGTCGGCCATGCTCTGGAGCCACTTTATGGGGCTGTCATCCTCCCCGGCAAGGGCCCATTTTTTGTGGGTTTCAAACCCCGGGATTCCCTTGGGGAAGTGGATCATGTCCTCGTCATTGACGGTGAATTCGCCGAAGCGGGTGGTTTCTATAATTTCGGGCACTTAACGGCACCTCCGGATAGCATTTGATCGCCCCGACCATCGGAACAAAACTTCTGCCGAAGCGCTTTTTGATTATCGGCGTTTTGCGCGGACGAGATTAACTTAACCTTCCTGAAGCTAGTTAAGGCTTTTATGTTCCGTCGCTTTTTGAAATGTCTGTTTGATATCTTGATACTTTCTAGTTATCATAAAATTCGTTGAGGGTCGAGGCCGTTTGTTTTCCGTCGTTTTCTACAAAGACCGAAGAGGGCGAGAGCCGGTAAAAGAGTATTTGGAGAAACTTAATGCGAGCGCTGAGCATAACAAGGAGCATCGTGCGAAGCTGAAAAAGATCTACGAGTATCTCGGCGTCCTTTCTTCCACAGGAACCCGCGCCGGAATGCCGTATGTGAAACATATTGGAGGGGACATCTGGGAGCTTCGTCCAGTTTCGGACCGCATTTTCTTCTTTTGGTGGAACGGCGTCGCATTTGTCTTGTTGCATCATTTTACCAAGAAGTCACAGAAAACGCCCCGTAGGGAAATAGAGCGAGCGGAACATCACATGAAAGATTTTCTTGAAAGGAGCGCCGAGCAATGAAAAAAAATCTTGAGCATTTGCCCACAGGAGAGAGCTGGGAGAGCTTCAAAAAACGCCTCTTGACTCCCGAAGAGCGCCGGGAACTTGACCTGAGGGTAGAAATTATAACCGAGATGGTCAAAGCCAGAGAAGTTCTGGGATTGAGTCAGCGGGAGCTTGAAACCTCCAGCGGAGTGGCGCAGCCGGTAATATCGCGCGTCGAGCGCGGCACGACTGATCCACGGATTTCGACGTTGCTAAAACTGCTGGCTTCATTGGGGAAAACTCTGAAGGTCGTCCCCCTGGAGGAGCGCAATTCGCCAAATTGAAGAATTTGAACCATGATCTGCACAGGCTTTAGGTATGGCGGAATCAGGGGATAACTGTTTTTTGACGTCATCTTGTGTTTTTTGTCATCCCGACGACCGACAGGAGGAGGGATCTGGGCCCGGGTTTTACAGCTCTAGTATTAAAACCTAAAAAACAGGTCTCTCCCTCCCGTTGGTCGGTTCGAGACGACAAGTTTACTTGCGGCACGAATCCCTCCTTACCTCGCGCGTTCGGGACGGCAGACCGAGGCAATCCGGCCAGAATGATTGAAGAAGCCCGGATCTGCATATCACATAAAACCCACAGATTATGTGATTTTTAACACATAAATATGCATAATAGTGTGATTTTCCGTTGACTTCTACTTGCCCCTCCGCTACCATGTGTTTAAGGGGGGGTAGCGATGGAGCGAAAAATTCTCAGTCGGCTGAAACAGTGGAAGGATTCCCTGAATAGAAAGCCGCTTATCTTGGGCGGAGTCCGTCAGGTGGGGAAAACCTGGGCTTTGAGAGAGTTTGGCAGAAGATATTACCGTGACGTCGCTTACTTTAACTTTGAGGAACGGGTTGAATACAGGCAGTTCTTCGAGACCACCATGGACCCGGGGCGAATCCTGCAAAACCTTTCCATGGCCGGCGCTCAAAGAATAGCCCCCGGGGAAACCCTTATCATCTTTGACGAGATACAGAACTGCCCCGAGGCGCTCACATCCTTAAAATATTTTTGCGAAAATGCTCCTGAATATCACGTGACCTGCGCAGGCTCCCTCCTTGGCGTCATGCTTGCCCGCCCCGCTTCCTTTCCGGTGGGGAAGGTTGACTTTATGCACCTTAACCCCATGACGTTTTCCGAGTTTCTTGACGCAAACGGCTACGGCAACCTAGCTGAATACATAGGCGGCATTGAAGAATTGCGACCCTTGCCGGACGCCTTTTTTAACCCTCTCTATGAAAACCTTAAAATGTACTTCATCACCGGCGGACTGCCTGAGCCGGTAAAAATCTGGACGCAGCAACACAACATTGAAGCCGTTCAACAGGCTCTTTCCAACATATTGAACGCCTATGAGCGGGATTTTGCCAAGCATCCGGAGAGAAAAGACGTCCCCAAAATTTCTTTGATATGGAACTCAATTCCCTCACAGCTGGCAAAGGAAAACAAAAAATTTATTTATAAGGTTCTTAAAGATGGCGCCAGGGCCAGGGAGTACGAGGACGGGCTTCAATGGCTATGCGACTCCGGTCTCGTTCACAAAATCTACAGGAACGAGCTGCCCAGGCTCCCCCTGAAGGCTTACGACGACGTTTCGGCATTCAAAATTTACATGGTGGATACGGGACTGCTGCGGCGCATGGCGGCTCTTGATCCGTCAGTCTTTGCCGAAGGGGAACGCCTTTTCCTGGATTTTAACGGCGCGCTTAGTGAAAATTATATTTTGCAGGCCCTCGCAGATCAATTCGAGGTACCGCCCAGGTATTGGACAAAGGAAGGTTCTCCGCGGTATGAGGTGGATTTTCTCGTTCAACGCAAAAATGCCGTCTATCCCATAGAGGTAAAGGCAGGAGGCAACGTGGAGAGCCGCAGTCTTAAAAAATTCAGGGAAAATTTCGGCGACGAAACATCCTTTAGAATACGGTTCTCCCTGCGAAATCTTAAACTGGACGGCGATTTGCTTAACATCCCCCTCTTTATGGCCGACCAGACCGACCGCCTGATTTCCCTTTTGGAGTGAGGCCGCTGCCGTTTCGGTAAGAATGGCAAATGAGATACAACCTGCATATCACATAAATACCACGGATTATGTGATTTTTAACACGCAAACATGCATAATAATGTGATATATGGTTTTGTGACAAACCTATTACTCTGTCACATGGAAAGCGGCAGAGGCATACATCGACCGCATGGAAGACCGCCTTCAGCAAAACCAACGCCCCCGGTTTCGGGGGCGTTGTGTTTATCTCAAAAAGTCCACCAAAGTAGGCCGAACTATCTGGGCTATTACCGCCAGGCTTGCCTGGTAGATAGACTGGGCCATGGCGAATTTGGTGCTGGTTTCCGCCATGTCTATGTCGGAGATCTTGCTGTAGAGCTCCGTCAGGTAGATGTTGTTCTGCTTGAACCGGGCCTGGTTGTTTTCGTAGCGCTTCAACAGCGCGCCCTCCTGCGTTCTGCAGCGCAGAAGGTTGTCTATGAAGTCGTCCACCTGCTTCAGCAGAATGTTACTCAGCCCCTCCCGGTCCTCCGTCCTTACGGAGTTCGCCAGGTTGTCCATCACTCCGAAGAAGTCCGTCCTTTTCTGGTCCGAGGCGGTTCTTACCGTAACGTTCTGGGTGTAGCGCAGGGAGGGAGCCCCCGCCCGCGACGGGGTGGTTGTGGCACTTCCCGTGAGGTCCGGCTGGGCGGAGCCGCCCACTTCAATCCTGTATCCCCTCGGAGAGGTGAGGACCAAGTGCCTTGCCGCCCCTTCGTCCACTACGACAGCCTTTACGTCCATCCCCTGGAAGCGCGCGTTTATAGCGGCGGCCACGTCGTCTATGTCTATGGCGCCGGAGTCGTTGCTGTCGAAGATGGCGTTCAGGTCTATTATGTGCTCGTAGCCGTCCACTTTTATGGAAAGCATGTTGTTTGTCGGGTCGGAGTCAAGAGCCCAGCTTGAAACATTGACGGAGCCCCTGATGGCGTTATCCGTCAGCAGAACTGATGAGGCGACGTTTCCGGCGACGTCGAACATGGAGACGGCTGATCCGTCCTTTGCGGCGATGTTTATCATGGCCGGCGAGCCCGTATTGGGCAGCTGAGCGTCAAAGAAGTTCACGTCCAGCCATCTTCCGGCGGCGGTCCTGATCTTGTCGGCGATCTCTCTTAAGGTATCGCCAGCGGAGATGGCAACGTCCACCGTTCTGCCCGGAGTTTCGATGCGGATTGTCCCGGCGGCCGTCGCCGAGGCGGAGTCCGTCAGGACGGGGCTGGTTATCCCGGAAGCGATGCCCATCTGCATGGCTATTCCTGCCGAGTAGGACGGGTTGAAGGATGGGTCCGAGATGGGCAGGTCCACTATGCGCAGGGGTTCTCCTGTTTTGGCGTAGAGGGCCGACTGTCCCGTGGAGGCGTCCAGCACGGTATAGGCAAGCAGTTCCGCCCCTGCGGCGCCGTTTACCTGGCCGACTATCTGCTTCATTACCTCTACCTGGTCAATCTGCGTTCCTGTATCGGACATGACCTCGTCGGGATAGATTTTTACGGTGAAATCCTCCCCGCCCACGGTGACTTTTACGAGGGCGGCCATGTTGGGGTCTACGCAGAGGATGTCGGGGAAAGCTACGGCCGGGTTTCCGTTGCTCTGAACGGCCGTGGATAGGCCCAGGTCGTGGGCGTACCCGGAGGTATTTTTATCGAAGACGACCAGTGGTTCGTTGGCGACGGGGCGCAGGATGAGCCGTTTTGTCAGCTCCTCCAGACTGCCAGAAGTACCAAGGCCCCCCTCGGTATCATCTTCCTGCACCACCACTTCCAGCCAGTCGCCGGCCACCTGGCGGATTCGATCGGCAAGCTCGTCTATGGTGAGGGTTACGCCGCCGTTGATCTTAAGTTCCGCCCGGTTCAGGCCGCTCTCGAAGCGCATGTGAAGGTCGGGCCCTATGGTAATCAGCTCGCCGTCGCCAAACTGCCTGCTCTTCAGGGTTGTCTCCATCCCCAGCAGAGCCGCGAGGTCGATGTGGCTGTGGTCCACGGGACGCTCCACTGCCTGGGAGCTTACCGTAACTATTTCGTCCGTCGACGTGGAGAAGAGCCCCCGGGCCGCGCCGGTCAGCTCCATGCTGAACTGGGTTCCGGGGCTTATGGCAGTCACCGCCAGCCTGTCTCCGTCGACGGATACCCTGGCGGCCACGCCCAGAACGGTGGTGAGCTTTGCCGCGATGGTCTCCAGGTCGTCGGAGGAGTCTATGTCAAAAGTAACGTCCTCCCCCTGCTGAAAGAAGACCCGGATAGTACCGTCCCCCGCC
>CAZXOD010000036.1:0-9007 GCA_964642285.1 uncultured Synergistaceae bacterium | reverse complement strand
ATGGTCTGGGCCTCCTGCTGCCGGTCCGTGGCGGGCCAGCCGGTAACCTGGATGGGCTCCCCCGTGTGGCTCTGGAAGACAAGCCTCTGGGTCCCCGCCGCCATGTCTTTTTTAACCGTGACGGAAAGGAGGCGGCCCACATCGCCCATGTCCAGGCTTTCATTGATGATATCCGCGATCTGGTCGAGGGTGAGCCCCCGAAGCTCTCCGTCGTCGCGGAAACGGTTGTAGTCCGTAATATCGTCGATGCCGTTGATGTTTTCGTCGGTCCAGTCCTCGGAGATATGGACGCTTACCTGCCTTCCTCCGACGAAGATCTGCAGTTTTTCGTCTCTCCCTGTCCACAAAAAGTCCATGGGCAGCTCCACGCTGGTGAGGGTGTTGGTCTGGTATTCCACGGGAAAAACTTCTCTCCCATGGAAGGAGACGTTGCCCGTTACGCCCTTCTCAAGCTCGTAGACCACTTTGCCTTCGTTGCCCATATAGACCACGTTGCCGGAGGCGTCCCGGTCGAAGGGGCGCACACCGGTGGAAAGGCCCGATAGAAGATACCTGCCCTCCACGGAGTAGTTCGCCGTGTTGCGCAGCTCTTCCTGCAGCTCCGTTATCTCCGCCGCGATGGCCTCCACCTCTCCCGGGCCCAGGGCGCCGTTTCCGGCGTAGATGGTCAGCTCCCTTATGCGGTGGGCTATGTCCATCATCTGGTTGAGGGCGGTGTCCGTATTGGAAAGCCAGGTCATGGCGTCGTCCTGGTTGCGTATGTACTGGCTGTTCTCCGTCAGAGCCGTGTGCAGGGACAGTTCCCGCACCACGTCGATGGGGTTGTCCGACGGACGGGAGTGTTTTTTGCCCGTGGCCAGCTGATGCTGGTACTCCAACAGTCTGGACAGGTTATTGTGCATGTCCGACAGCATCAGATTTTGAATCATGGGGTTACTGACGCGCTGCATGGCTATCCCTCCCCTACCGGCCCACTATGCCCATGCCGTTTATTATGCGGTCGAGCATCTCGTCCACGGTGGTTATGTACCGGGCGATGGCGTTGAAGGCCTGCTGGAACTTTATTATGTCCATCATCTCTTCGTCTATGTTGACCCCCATCACCGACTGGCGCTGGTTGTCGATCTGGTTGATGAGGGTGTTCTGGTTCTTCAGCATGGTGGTAGCCCGGTCGCCCTGAGCGCCAAGGCTCGCTATGAAGGCCTGGTAGAACTCGTTGAAGTCGGCGCTCCTGCTCTGGAGGACCTTGCTCTGCTTCAGCTGGGCCATCCGCAGGGCGTTGCTGCCGTCGCCGGAGCCGTTGGAAAAGCCGTGGCCGTTCCCCTCAGCGGCGGCGATGAGGCTCCTGTCCTCCTGGATAGCCCTGCTGAGGCCAAGCATCCGGCTTGCGCCGGACTGAACCAGGATGGGGTCGAAGAAGGCGTAGCCGGTAGTGGAGATATTTTCTCCTATCCCGTGTCCCGCGTAGTGGAGGGCGTTCATCTCCGAAGCCAAACCGTAGGCAAGCTCGTCCAGTGCTCCCAGAAAGCCCAGGATGATGTCGTCCCTGCCCTCGAGGGCGCCTCTCAGTGCGCCTCCCTTTATGTGGTGGCGCACCGTTATGTCGGCCTCTCCCACCGCCCGCAGCTCAAGCCTGATTCCCGGCGAGACCTCCGAGACGGTCTTCGCGCTGTAGTCGTTGAGGATGGGCACCTGCCGGGCGTTTCGCACCGTATTGCTCTCCGACAGGTAGAGCCTGCCGTCGAAGGTGAAGGCGGCGTCCCTGGCGTACTCCAGATAGTTGCTGCTGCCGTCGTCGTTCAGGAAGCCCAGACGTTTTGCTATCTGGAGGGAGCCGTTTTCATCCCCCAGAATATTTATCCGGGAGGACTCCCCCGCCACGTTGCTCTCCAGGGAGAGGTAGTAGGTATTGGTGACGGCGTCCAGTTTTATAGAGGCATGAAGCCACTCCTCCGGCTTAGTAAGGCCGTTTTCTTCCCTGTACATGGCGTTAATCTTGTTCTTTATGGTCTCAAGGGTATCCTCCTCCACTACGTCGATGGTGATGACGGGGGCGTCGTTGGCCAGCCCCAGGGCCGAGGCAAGGCCGCCCTTGACGTCCGTAATGGAGACCAGATGATTTAAAGTGCTCGTAAGAGTTATCTGAGTTCCCGCCCCGTTAAGGGTTGTCCCTATATCCCCGCCGAGACTGGTCGACAGGAAGGCTTGAAGTTCCGCCATGGTGAGGTCCGCTCCGGCTGAAGATGTGGTGGTGGTTCCGTCGGAGAGGTCCCATACGCTTGCCACATCGTCCCATGCGGCGGTGATCTCCCGCTCGAAGGAGCCGGCCGAAATTCTGAAGGTGTGCGTGTCTCCGGCGCTTCCCGCGGCCAGGGCGTTTCCCGACGCCATAACGGAGGAAGCGACCCTGGTCCCCTGGCTTCCCACCTGGATGGAGAAGGCGCCTCTGAGGTTGAGGGCTTCCGTGATAGTCTCGGGCTTCACCCTGTCGGGGCAGGTGGATTCGCCAAAGCCCACCGACCACGCCGACTCCGACGCAAGGCGATGGACGTTTACCGTATGTATAGCCTCCGGCGCGCCCTGCTCGATAGTGGCGAAGAGGACGGAGGTGTTTGAGACGTGGTCGAAGAGGTTGTCCTCCACCTGCACGTCGAAAAATCCCGTATTGCCCGCCACGGGCACGGCCACCAGGTGGCGCGTTCTTTCCCCCTGGACGAGGAGCTTGCCGCCCAGGTCTATTTTGAAGTCGCCGTCCCCCTCAAGGCAGGGAGGGTTTACGTCAATGTCGATGAGCTTGGACAGCTTGTCCACCAGGAGGTCCCGCTTGTCCATGAGGTCGTTGGGGTTGCCTCCCACGCCCTGAACCTGCTTTATAGTGACGTTGAGGGCGGCTATCTGGTCTATCAGCGTGTTAACCTCGTCCACCATTAGCTTGATGTCCCTGTTAAGGTCGGCCCGGAATTCGTCGTAGTTGCGGACCAGCTGATCCAGGTAGACGGCGAGGTTTTTGGTCTTCTCCACAAGATTTTCCCTGACGGCTGAGTCATCAGGGCGCTTGCTCAGCTCCTGGAGGCCGGACCAGTAGTCGTCCAGTGCCACCTGCAGGCCTGCTCCCGCCGGTTCGTTGACGTAGACCTCCACCGTAGAGAGCACCTTCTGAATCTGTTCCCAGTACCCTTGTACTGTCTTTTCTTCCCTGTACTGGATGTCAAGAAAGGCGTCCCTGAGGCGCACTATGGCGTCGATCTGAACTCCGGTGCCTATCTGTCCGGGGGTGTTGGGCCTGTTGAAGGCAGGGTTAGTGAAGGGGTTTGTGGTAGAAGGCTCTACCCGCTGACGGGAGAAGCCCTCCACGTCCGCGTTTGATATATTGTGGGCCGCCGTCTCCATTCCCCGGCGGAAGTAGTCCATCGCCCGGCGTCCCATTTCAAGTCCGAAGAAGCTGTTCCACATAACCGCTGCCTCCTAACCCCTGAAGTCCACTCCCGGCTGGGAGGGGTACATTCCCTGAAGGCGCCTCCACTCGGCGATAAGCATGCCGCCAAGGCGCTGATTTTCATCCACAAGGCTTGATAGTATCTGCATTTCCGACTGAAGTTTTCTTACCGCCAGATCCAGCTCGTCCGCCTTTTCCCTGAGGGAGAGGGACTCCTCCGGGCCGAGGCGGCCGCAGATTGCCGACACTGTCTCCCCGCAATCCAGCTGTTCCGCCAGTTTGGAGGCCATTTTGGCCCGGTGGTTCTCCAGGGCCTCGGCGGAAAAGCCGAGGTTCTGCAGCTCCCGGAAGAGGTCCTGTAAAAATTCGAGGCGCCCTTCCCGGAGCGCCTCTCTCTGCTGAACTGTGACGTCCGCCATGGCCTGCAGCGTTTCCGCCAGCCGGCCCAGCAGCTCGCCCAGGGCGGCGGGAGATGCCATAATCAGTCCTCCCGGTCGAGGAGGCCCGCCACTATAAGGCTCCTGGCAACTTTTTGCAGGTCGGGGGCGTAGGTTCCCTGCTGGATCTGTTTTTTAAAGCCTTCGACAAGTTCTTCCCGGACATCGGGGACCTTTTTCATCTCCGCCGATATTTTCGAAAGCTCCACGGCGAAGGAGCTGAACTCCACGCCGTCCCTGCCCTCCTGGCCCGCGCCCTGGAGGCGGCTTTTTTTTACGTTTATTTTGTTTACCGGTTTTGGTCCGTACACTCCTGGTATCTTTTCAATCATGTCGATCACCCCGTATGAGAAAAAGCTTTTCTCTTCACATTGATTATCGGACGGTCCCTTTTAAGGCTTTAGGCCCCGGGGACAATTGTCCATGTAAGCGCCAGAACCGCCCTGCCCCCGGCCCGATCAACCGCCCGGGCGGCCCGCAAGAGGGTGGTTCCGGTGGTGGAGACGTCGTCCACCAGCACAACTTTCTTTCCGGCAAGAATATTTCCAAGGCCCGCGAGGGCGTCCGCCGGCATGTCCTTCCGTTCCACCCTGCCCAGGGCGGTCTGGGCCGTCCTGTCTTCTCTCCAACGCAACCCCTCCGCGGCGGGAATTTTCCACTCCGCGGAGACGCCCTTCGCCAGGGCCATAGACTGGTTGTAGCCACGGTCGCTCTCTCTGTGCAGGGGAACGGGTGTCAGCATGTCGCAGTCCGGTTTCGGAAAGATGCGCCCCAGAGCCCTGCCCATGACCTCGCCCAGGGGGCGGTTCCGGCCGTATTTAAGCTCCAGCGCCATATCCCTGAGGACTCCTTCGTGAATTCCCCCCGCCTCGTGAGGCATTCCGTCCAGAATCGAAGGCAGGGGCGGAGCCAGCAGGGGCAGGACGCATTTTACGCAGGCCGCCTCGCCCAGGGCGCCGCAGAAGGGGCAGGAAGAGGGCCAAAAGAGGTGGGCGCAGAAGCGGAGCGCCTCTTCAGGAATACTCAATGGGGCGCCGCAGCACCATGAGGGTACCCTCCCTGGGGCCGAATCCGTGGGGGGTCAGGAAGGAGGCCAGCTCCGTGGTGTAGGTAATGATCAGAGGGATATGCTTGATCGCCGGGTGGTTGAGGGCGTAGTCGATCAGGGATGTGCCCACTTTCTTTCCCTGGTGGTCGGGATGAACCATGATATCCCATATGGAGGCCCTGTACACGAAGTCGGTAAGAATCCTGCAGAAGGCCACCAGGTGATCGTCGTGCCGTACGCTGAAGCACATGGAGGTGCCGGCGAGCATTCTGGCTATATCCTCCAGGGAGCGGCTTTTTCCCCACCGGGTAAACCGGTAGAGGTTGGCCAGCTCGTCGGGGCTCACGGCGTGTTTGCTGTCGTAGTAAAAATAGCCGCCATTCATTGTTCGTCCTGTCCGGAGGGGCTGCCCGCTAGGGCCATTCCGCAGACTATCTTGCGAAGGTCCATCTTTCTGGCGTCGGCGGATACGGGAAGCTGAACCACCTGCCCCGCGCCGCAGCAGGGGCAGATCCACGTGGCCCTGGCCATTCCGTCGGCGTCGGGAGTCCCCGCGATGACTTTTGATTCTCCGCATATCTGACACGCAACAATTAGCATTATTCAGCCTCCGGTTTTATTTGCCTTCCGCCGGGCGTATGGAAAGAGCCACCCGGACGGGTCCTTCAGTATATATATCCTCCGCCGCCATAACTTCCACGGTCATAGGCGTCTCAGCCCTGCCCAGAAGGTCCACCGCGTCGAAGAACTCCACCGCGTCCAGGGCACCCACCTTTCCCGTCACCGGGTCCGGTTTTATGGAGTCCTGAACGGCCTTTCTGTTGACCATGCGCAGAATGAGGTGCATCTCCGATTCGGCGTTCTCCCTGGCCGTGGCGGGCTCCACCGTCTGAACGCAGAGGACTTCTCCCTTGGTGTAGACCAGGAAGCTGTCGCTGACCTCGTAGGCCGCCCGGATCTCCTCCCCGAAGACGGCGTTGGCCTCGGCCACTATTCTCACAAATTTTCTGCCCTGCTGATTGGTGCATGAGGCTATGCTTTCCCTCTCGGCGTCGTCGCCCGCGGTCAGGGTTACCTCAGAGGGATTGAGCTCCGTCCGGGCCGCTATGGCGTACTCCGCCCTGCTCCGGAGGTCCCTGAAGGCCTGCTCCACCTCCGCGGAGCCGCTCATGGGTTCGATGGCCGTCTGGCCCAGTATCTCCTTTGCGAAGACGGCGATGCGACCGCTCCGGATCTGGATAAGGCCCCTGCGAAGCTCTTCAGCCTCGGTCCGAAGCTCCTCCACGGACTCCGCCAAGGCCAGTTTTTCTTCCTCCAGCTGGTCCCTCTCCTTCTGGGTGACGGCAAGGCTGGACCTTACTTCATCAAGAAGGGGCTGGGCGGTGGACAGCTCAGTTTGCACCTCCACCAGCTTTTCCTCCTGCTCCTTGAGGCGTTTTTCACTGTCGAGAAGATTTATGCCCATGAGCTGGGATTCATCCCGACTCTGCTGGAGTTCCCTGGTGAGGGATTGCAGCTGCCCCTGGATGAATTTCATGCTGAAGAGGGCGGTTCTGACGTTTTCAGAGAAGATGGTCATGGTGATGAGGATGGCTATGGAGATGAAGATTCCCGTTACTGCGGTGATGAAGCGGCTGGTGGCCCTGGGCCTGAGGCCGAACAGGGAGACTCTTTTTTTCCCAATGCGCATTCCCAGCACGTCCCCCAGGTAAGCAAGGACGCCGCTGACCACGATCAGCGGAAGGATGAGCCTCCAGTTCATATCCGACCAGATTTGAAGCTGCATGGCAGTTCTCCCCGGAAGTTTTTCGTCTTCCTTCGCAACCTGTGCGCAATATAAAAGAAGACTCGTCTATTATAGACGAGTCGGGGCCGATGGGCCAGAGAATTTAAATTTCAGTTTTGGAGACAGGATTACAGGAGGTCCGGAAAAGGGCAGGCCTCCAGGAGGATGGCGATTTTTCCGGCGTCGTGGAAGTCCCCCTCGTTCATGCCCGGGCAGGACAGGGCGGCCCTGTCCCACGCCTCCCTGCTTCTTAACAGGGAGGGCCAGAAGGGAAACAGCCTGCACTGCATGGGCCTGTCCTCATAGACCAGGCAGAGGTTGGTTTTTTCATCATGAAAGATGCAGTCCCCCCCTCTTTTTTCTTTGAGGCTGGGCGCTTCCCACCTGGACGTGACATAGCTGTCTCTGAACTCCTGAAGGTCCAGCCCCAGCCGGGAAGCCAGGGCCTGCTCCTCCTCAGGGGTGAAGTATATGGCTCCCGGCTCGCCTCTGCAGCATCTTCCGCAGCCGATGCAGGAAAAGCGAAGCCCTTCATCCCACCACACTTAAACGGGCGCTCCCTTGTCTTTTTCTCCCGCCTCAAGGTGAGGCGCCAAAGAGTCATAGAGCATCTTCCACATTCCGGCGCCGCCGCTTTTGGACAGATATTCGGCGCTCATCTCCATGGAGAGGTCCTCCAGGGGGCCGAAGTGTCTCTCGCTGTCATCCTTTCCTCCGAGCTTTCGGGCGTTAGACGCCATCTTTTTCCAAAGCTCCGCCAGAAGGATGGATTCAAACTGCTGGCAGGCCTCCTTAAGTTTTTCCTGTTCTTTTTTTGTCCTCCAGTCGTCTCCTTCAGAAGTTTTTGATGCCAGGGTCGCCGCTGAAAGAGGGTGAAAAAGCTGCACGACTACATCACCACCAGTTCGCCATGGAGCGCTCCGGCCTCTTTTACGGCCTGGAGAATGGCTATAATATCCCTGGGGGAGGCCCCCACAGAGTTTAGTGCGTCTACAAGCTGTTTTACGGTGCTGGTAGCGTCAAGGGCAATCAGCTGGGCGGAGCTTTCCTGCACGCCCACGTCGGTGCGGGGGACTACTGCCGTCTGCCCGCCGCCGAAGGGCTGGGGCTGGGACACAAGGGGACTTTCAGCCACCTGGACAGTGAGGCTGCCGTGAGCCACGGCCACCGCGCTTATTCTGACGTCGCCGCCCATTACCACCGTCCCCGTCCTCTCATTGACCACTACCCGGGCCGTGCTGTCGGGCCTTACGGCAATGCCTTCAAGCCTGGCGATAAAAGCCGCCGGAGAGTGGGCGTAGGAGGAGGGGATGTTTACCGTCACCCTTCCCCCATCCTCGGCGTAGGCAACGGCGCCGAAGGCGTCGTTTACCGCCCTGGCCATCCGGTCCGATGTAGTGAAGTCGGGGTTCCGCAGCAGGAGGCTTATCTGGCGGCCCATGGCAAATTCGCTCTCCACATCCCGCTCCACAATGGCGCCTCCGGGCACCCGCCCCACGGTGACGATATTTTTTGTAGCCGAGGCGCCCTGGCCCCCGGCGGAAAATCCGCCCACCACCACGGGCCCCTGGGCCACGGCGTAAACTGCGCCGTCGGCGGCCTTAAGGGGCGTCTGTATCAGGGAACCGCCCTGGAGGCTCTTGGCGTCCCCCATGGCGCTGACTGTTACGTCGATCCGCTGCCCCGGCCTGGCGAAGGCGGGAAGGTCGGCGGTGATATTGACCACGGCCACGTTTTTGCTCTTAACGGCCTTGTCGTCCACCGTTACGCCGAACTGGCTCATCAGGTTTCTCAGCATTTGGGTGGCCATGGAACCCTTGTCGCCGGTACCCTGGAGGCCCGTCACTATCCCCAGCCCTACAAGCTGGTTCGAGCGGACGCCTTCCACGTCGGCCAGGTCTTTGATTCTTACGGCAGGGTGAACCTGCGCCTCAAGAGGGGCGACGGTAAGAGCCAGCGCGCAGATCAGTACGATAACGCAGGGCAGCTTGAAAAGCCTCACAACAGCCCCTCCTAAAAGATCGCCTGAAGGATCTGGGTGAGGATTCCGGGCTTCTGAAGGCGGGTAAGCGCCCCCCTGCCCTTTACCCCGATCTCGGCGTTGGCTATCTTGTCGCTGGTTATCTGGTTGTAGCTGTTTACGTCCTGAGGCCTTATAACCCCCACTATGTGAAGCTGCAAAGTCTCTTCGTGGGTCGCTACGTCCCTGGTCCCCTCGATGATGAGGTTGCCGTTGGGGAGGACGTCCGTCACCAGACATGTTATCTGGGTCTGGGCGGTATGGGTCCGTTCCGTGGAGC
>CAZXOD010000035.1:6740-14792 GCA_964642285.1 uncultured Synergistaceae bacterium | reverse complement strand
GGACCCATCTCGCACATGCCGTGGCACCCCGTGGGGACGACCAGGACTTCGTCGGCGATCTTTCGGTCCCGGAGGATTTTCTTAAATTCTTCCTGGATCTCTCCCGAGCCCCCGGAAACGCACCCGGTACCGCTGCAGATAAGGATGTGAGAACGATAAATATTCATAATTTCTTCTCCCTCTCCGCTCTACTCGAACTCGTCGAGAATGCCCCTGACCCTGTCGGGGGTCAGACGGCCGAAGGTGCGGTCGCCGATGGTAATAACAGGAGCGAGGCCGCAGGCTCCGAGGCAGGCCACCGGCTCAAGGGTGAACCTGAGGTCTTCCGTGGTCTGATCCTCCTCCACTCCCAGGACTTCCTTTATGTTGTTCAGGATTTTAAGGCTTCCCCTGACGTGGCAGGCCGTCCCCCGGCAGACTCGTATGATGTGCCTTCCCCTGGGCTTCAGGTGGAACTGGGCGTAAAAGGTAGCTATTCCAAACAGTTCCGCCGCGGGGATGTCCAGCTCCCGGGCCATGAAATCCACCGCCTCGGGGGAGATGTATCCCATCTCTTTTTGCATATCCGCCAGAAGAGGGATGGCAGCGCCCGTTCTTCCTCTGTACAGGTCTGCAATCGGAAGCAGGCGGGCCACCAATTCGGAGCCCGCCGCTGTTGCCGCAGATGTGGTCATTCTGTTACCTCCTTGCGCTGATTTGGGAAAATACCCCAACACGGCATGTATTATACTCCCTATGCAGGATTTCCTCAGGGGTAAAAGCGGATATATAATAACTTGACTTGCGGGCTTCTTTGATGTATACCCTATTGGGGTATAAAATTCAACGGAGGTGGATGAAATGATAAAAGTATATTCAACGAAGACCTGTCCCTGGTGCACCAAGGTTAAAGACTATCTTAAGGAAAAGGGCGCGGCCTTTGAGGAAGTGGATGTATCGGCGGACAGGGCGGCCGCCATGGAGATGGTAAAGAAATCGGGTCAGATGGGGGTCCCGGTGACCCAGATAGGCGAGAAGTATATCGTGGGGTACAATACGGAGGCCATCGACGCGGAACTGGCTAAAGAGTCGAGGTAATTCTCAGGAAAAGGGGTTGGCGTAGTGCCTCAGGGGCGGAAAACGGGTTCTGAACTGCTGAAGATCTCTTACGGAATGGCCGTTGGCGACGAGATGTCCGGCGTGAGTCCGGGTCTTCTCGAAGGCTGCGAAGAGTCCCTCGCCAGGGGGGACGCTTATCTGAGGACGTCCGCCGCCGAAGGGCGGGACGGCGTGGGCTGGATCAATCTTCCGAAGAAGGATATCTCCGACATTGAAGAGGCGGGAAAGTGGATATCGGGCTTCGACGCCATGGTTCAGGCGGGCATAGGAGGCTCGTCTCTCGGAAACCTGATGCTTCACGGAGCGCTGCTGCCTCCCTACTGGAACGAACTTTCGCCGGCAAAAAGGGGAGCCCCCCGGTTTTTCATGGCCGATAATGTGGACCCGGCGGACAACCGCATGATATGGGACCTTATCGACCCCTCCGACACAGTCTTCACCGTAATAAGCAAGTCCGGCAGCACTGCCGAGACCATGGCGAACTTCCTGTTCTTCTGGGACCGCCTAAAGGTGGAGCTGGGCCCCCAAAGGGCCGCGGAGCGGGTAGTCGTGGTCACTGATGAGGAAAAAGGGGTCCTCAGGCCCTTTGCCGACGAGATCGGCTGCCGGAGTCTGGTGCTGCCCGGGGACGTGGGAGGGCGGTTTTCCGTACTCTCCTCCGTAGGTCTTCTCTCGGCGGCGGCCCTGGGGATAGACATCAAAAAGCTGCTTCTTGGGGCGGCGGAGATGGACGAAAAACTTGCCCGAAAGCAGTCGGTCTTTGATAACCCCGCGTGGCTTATGGCCGCCCTTTCGACGGTCCACTACCGCCAGGGAAGGAACATGACGGTAATGATGCCCTACGAGGACGCCCTGGAGCGGTTTTGTGAATGGTTCGCCCAGCTCTGGGGTGAGAGCCTGGGCAAGAACGGCATGGGGTCAACCCCGGTGAGAGCCCTGGGGGCCATCGACCAGCACTCCCAGATTCAGCTCTACACCGAGGGGCCAGATGATAAGTTTTTTACCGTCATTACGGTGGCGGAGCCTTCGGAGGAGATCACCATCCCCGAGAGCGAGGAGGGTTCGCTGGCCTCTCTGTCCTATCTGTTCGGCCAGTCCATGAACTCCCTGAGGCGCTACGAAGCCCTTTCAACCGCCGCCGCCATAGGAAAATCGGGCAAGCCCGCGGTAACCCTGGAGCTTCCCAGGCTGGACGAAAGACGGCTTGGCGGCCTTATCCAGTTTTACGAGTACGTTACCGCCCTCGCGGGCTACCTTCTGGACGTGAACCCCTTCGACCAGCCGGGGGTGGAGCGGGGCAAGAATTATACATACGGCCTCATGGGGCGGCCGGACTACAGCGAGCAGGCCCTTGAGGTGACGAATCTTGCGGAGAAGATCTCCATGAGGGAAGTTTCTGTCTGAATCAGAGAAAAATGGGGAGCCGGAGGGAAGGACCTCCGGCTTTTTTATTCTGTTGGCGCCTCCCAGCGGTCGTCTTCGTCCAGGCACTGGAGGGCGTGAATTATATTGTACTTCACCCCCGGATTACCCGCGCTGAGCGCCTCTATGGTTTTTTTTGCCCTGCTCCGCTCCGTATCCAGGGAGAAGGGGCATACGTAGGGCAAGACGGGGAGGCCCAACCTCCGGGCCTCCCGTTCGATTTTGCGCTCCTCGGCGAAGACCAGAGGCCGGATTACGGTCATCCCTGTCCTGCTCTGCCATAATTTTGGCTTGAAGGCCCGGAATCTGCCCGTCCGGAACAGGTTCATCAGAGCCGTCTCAGCGGCGTCGTCCAGGTTGTGCCCCAGGGCCAGCAGACTGCACCCTTCATCCAGGGCCGCCGAGTTTAAGATCCCCCGGCGGATGTTGGCGCAGAAGCTGCAAGGGGATCGCTCATTTCTTGTCTCTATTATCTTTTCAATCGGGTGAGGCCGGACAAAGAAGGGAATGTCCAGAGAATCGCAAAATTCCTGCAAAAGCCCGACGTCCCTCTCGCCTCCGGAGACATCAACGAAGCAGGCGGAGAGAGAGAAGGGTACGGGGCTGCGCTTTTTAAGGCCTGCCAGGGCCACGGCCATAACCAGACTGTCCTTGCCTCCGGAGAGGCCCATCATTATTCTGTCGCCGGGGGAGATCATTTTAAACCGGCCTGCGGCGAGGCCGATTTTTTTTCTTAACGACAGCGAGAGTTCCATCGGGGGGGCCAAGGAGTTCCTCCTTACTCATGTTTTATGAAAGTGATGGTAGAATAGACCTTAAGACCTATAAGGCTTCATGGAATTGGTATACCTTTAATTGAAACCACGGATAAATATATCACATTTCGCTCAGGGAAGGCGCGAACCGCGCACCGACGGGAGGAGGCCGGAGATGAAACCGATCAGAGTTCTGATTGTGGACGACCATAAACTTTTCCGCGACGGGGTAAAAAAACTTCTCGAGCTGGAATCGGACATTGACGTTATCGGCGAGGCCGAGGACGGCTGCGAGGCGGTATCCCTCGCCATGGAGACCGACCCGGATATTCTTCTTTTCGATATAAACATGCCCAGGATGGATGGAATTCAGCTTGTCCGGGAGATGAACGCCCTCTCCCGCAGGACAAGATATGTGGCGGTAAGCGCCTACGACGACGAGGAGTGCATAACCGCCCTCTCCGCCGCCGGAGTGCTGGGTTTTGTGGTGAAGGCGTCGGGCAAAGTGGAGCTCCTCTCCGCTATCCGCTCCGCCGCCAGGGGCCAGCCCTATGTGGATCCAAGGGTGGCGGGAAAGCTGCTCACCTCTTTTTCCAGAAGAAAGGAAGAGAGCGACCCTCTTTTCGACCTCACCTCCAGGGAGAAGGAGATCTTCTACTGGCTTGCCCAGGGGATGAGCAACATTGAAGTGGCGGACAAGATGGTCCTCTCGGAGAAGACCGTAAAAAATCACGTAAGCCACGTTCTGAAAAAGCTGGACCTACGGGACCGCACCCAGGCAACGGTGCTGGCGTGGAGGATAGGTTTCGCTCAGATTTCCCCGGAAACCCTCCTGAACCTGCTTGGCAGCGACGGGAGATAGGCGGGATTAAATAAGGCGTCCCGGAGGAGCTGCAGCTCCTCCGGGACGCCTGTCTTTGTTATGTTCCCAAGGGCTAGCTTGAGCTTGCCGACGTCAGCTGGCTGACCACCGACGCCAGCCAGGTAGCCTGCTGCTGAAGTTTTGCCAGGCGCACCTCCGCCTGGGAGAACTGGTCGTAAAGCCCTCTGGCGCGAAGCTCCAGCCGCCTGTCAAACTCCGCTATCCTCTTGTTGATGGTACTGATCTCGGACTGCCAGGTGCTTATCTGGCTGGCTATTCTTCCCCTGGGCGCAGTGGTGGAGCCCACCTCTACCTGGGTGGCGTCCACCATGTTGCCCACGAACTCGTCCATCTTTTCCATGGTGGTGTTCATGATGGCCGCTACGCCGTCAGGGTCTTTCCGGAGGGCCTCCATGAATTTCTCGGCGCTGAACTCTAGCTTGCCGCTCTTGCCGTAGTCGTCCTTCTCGGTGGAGATCCCTATCTGGGAGAGCAGCGTGAAGGGAGTCCCCAGTCCAAGAGTGTCCAGCACGCTGTCCGAGGCCGCCAGAGAAAATTTGCGGTTGGGGGACGCCTCGATCACAAGCTGGTTGTTGACCACCTTTGCGCTGGCCATTCTTATGGGGTACTGTCGGCCCTGGGGGTCGTGGTTCATCTCGTAGGAGCTGTTGATTTTATTGGCAATGGTCTGCAGGGTGTCCTGGGGAGTCACCTCTATGGTGGCGGTTCGGACTCCCACGGTAAGAGCGAAAGAGGAGTTCTCGGACTGCCCATGCGCTCCCAGCGATCCCAGGACGGTGCTCCCAGTTTTCAAGGAGTATCCCGCCGTTACGGGGTTCGTCATCAGCATCCTCAGCTGGGATTTGGCCTGCCAAAGGGTTGAGTTTCCATGGAGCAGACCGAACTTCTTGTAGAAGTCGTCGTCTTTTGTGGAGCTGCTGCTCTTGGAGCTGGTGTCGGTAGTTGATTCGCTCAACCTGATGTTGATCCAGTCCATAAGATCGTTGTACGCCTCCACGAAGTCCCGGATGGCGGTCACGGCCTTCTCCGCGTCCTGGGTAACGTCCATTACCACCTCTCCGGGGCCGTTGATCGTCAGCGTGACGCCCTCGATTATGTCGTCTATTACATTGGAAGACCGGATCACTGGAACACCGTCGATCGTTAGTTCCGCGTTCTGGGCGTCAGTGCCGTTCTCAAGGTCCAGCAGCGCCAACAGATCCCCGTCGCCGTCAAGGTTGAAGACGTGAGAGTTTACCTTGTAAGTTACCTCGTAGCTGGTCCCCGCGGAAGGGCCTTCCCCCGGGAGCCATACTATTTCATCGCTTCCGGAGTCCACAGTAAAGTGGTCTCCCTCTACGTAGACTACAGAACCAGCCTTCACCGTGAGATCACGGTCCAAGGGCGGATCCTTGACGGTGAAACCCAGTTTGTCCCTGTCGCCTGTGCCCCTGGTGATGTTGGTTTTGTCCGTGGTCTCCCCCAGGCCGGTGTTAATGCTTTTTATTACCAGCCTGTTGTCTATCACTGAGGCCGTGATTCCCAGGCTTTCGCCGTAAGCGCTGCCTGTAGCGGGATCCACGGTGATATCCTTCGCGTCGTTTATCTTTTGTGCGATGGTGGCCAGTGTGTCGGAGGCGGTGACCTCAATTTTAGCCCTTCTTCCTCCCACATTGATGAAGAACTCCTTTGTGCTTTCCAGGCCCGCATCTCCCATGGTGGTTTCAATTCGGGCGCTGTACCGGCTCTGGGCCAGGGCTTTCTGTATCACGTTTAACTCGTGGCGGCTTACGGACGCGTCGGCGGAGACCGAGGCGGAGACCACGCTCTCCGCGTTCAGGCCGGAAAGAACGGTGAACTCCGCCATCTTCGCATTGAAGGTGGAGCCGAGTTTAAGCAGATCCAGGGTGTTCCTCATGGTCTTCATGGAGGCCGAAAATTCGTTGAAAAGGCCGATCTTCAGCTCCAGAGTGTCCTGCTTTGCCACCATTACCTGCTGGGGCTTTCTGGCGTTTTCAATGAGCTTATCCGCCATGGCGCCCCAGTCGATGCTGGAGGATATGCCTGGTATTGAAAAAGTTGACTCGTAGTCTGACATCTAATCATCTCCCTGAAAAAGGGTATGCCTCTTCCCTTTCTTATCGGCTGAATTAAACATGGGCTTGACCGGTCCTGCGGTTGCCCTTCTCATGTGATAAAATGTTCTTTTTAGGGACATAGGCGGGTTTTTATCCCGCTGCCGGTAAAATACAGAAATAATGCGGTTGTACAGGAGGGTTGCAAATGAAAGTTTTTTTTGACGGAGAAGAGCTGACCCTTACCGGGGCCGGCCCCTCCAAGGAGGACGTTCTGACGTCCGCCAAAGAGGCCGCTGCCAAAAAAGGAATGCTCGTCGTCTCCATTGAAGTGGACGGGACGGAGCTTGATGAAGAAGGTTTCCTGGCTCTCACGGGAGGAGTGGAGGCAAGATTTTCCGGACGGCCTGTCCGGGAGTTTCTTGCGGAAACTCTTTCAGACGCCGCCGGCTACCAGAAAAGACTGGCAGGAGGCCTTGAAGGCGCCGCGGACCGACTGGAGTCCGACAAGACCAGGGAAGGACTGGAGCTTGTGGGACAGGCGGCGGAGGGTATCGGCTGGATTTTAAACGTGGTGGGAAACAGCCGGATACTGCTGGGCCTTCAGGATTGCGAAGTAGCCCGGGGGATTGACGGACTGGGCGAGGCCCTGGCGCCGGAACTCGAGAAAGCTTCCTCCCTTATGGAGGAAGGAAAGCATCTTGAGCTGGCCTATACTATACGCGCCGGAATTCTTCCCCATATCGAAAATCTTGGCGGATTTATCGCCGCCATGGAGGAGATGGTCGCCGGGCCTGTTCAGTAATGGACAGGGCTGTCTTTCTGGACCGGGACGGCACGCTCATTGAACACGAACACTACCTGCGCTCCCCGGAGAGAGTAAGGCTGATTGTCGGAGCCGCGGAGGCGCTGCGCCGTTTGCGGGCGCTCAGCTTCCGCCTGGTGGTGGTCACCAATCAGAGTGGAGTTGCCAGGGGTTATTTTGACGAATCAGCCGTTGAAAGAGTCCACGACCGGATAAGAGACCTCCTGGCAGCGGAGGAGGCATCTGTGGACGCCTTCTACTACTGCCCTCACGGTCCCGCCGAAGAAGGATGGGAAGGTTGCGGCTGCCGGAAGCCGGCGCCGGGGATGATGGTGCGGGCGGCAGAAGATCTGGGGCTGGACCTTAAGAAAAGCTGGATGGTAGGAGATTCGGTCTGTGATATCGAATCCGGTCTGAACTGCGGCTGCAGAACTATCCTTGTCAGGACGGGCCGGGGGCGGGAGACGGAACTTGAATTTTCTTCCGCTTTTACTCTGGGGCAAAAAGAAAAATCTGGTACAATGTTCTCCGTCGCCGATGATCTTCGCGCCGCAGCGAGTCTTGTAGAACAAGCGGAGACCGGTTTTTCCCACTTATAAGAGGAGGTTTTCCCTTCATTGACTCTGCGTAGAGGACTGGTGCTTTTCCTGCTGCTATCCTTCGGGGTAAGCGCGGTTGTGCTTTTTTACAGTGTGGACGGAGAAACCTGGAGGACCATCCTGAGGGCCGACAAGAGGCTTCTCCTGCTTGCCCTCTGCTTTGTTTTCTTCGCCTGGTTCTGCGATTCTTCCCGGTTTTGCGCCCTGGCGAGATCGGCGGGGGAGAGGATAGGCTTCAAGCTCGGCCTGGTGCTCACGTGGCTTCACTACTTTGGCTGCGCCGTAACCCCCATGCAGAGCGGCGGCGGACCCTTTCAGGTTTATGCCCTGTATAAACGGGATGTCCCCATAGGCAAAGGCATCGCCATTACCCTTACTCGCACCCTGCTCACCATCCTCATCCTGGGCGTTATGGTCCCGGTGGCGGTGGTCATCG
>CAZXOD010000035.1:0-6730 GCA_964642285.1 uncultured Synergistaceae bacterium | reverse complement strand
CGGGCAGGCGGTGGGTCCCTGGGCCGATCCGGCCATCGAGCCGGAACTGCTGCGGGGGCACCTCTTCCTTAAGGGAGTATTCTCCTACGTCCTTGCCTTCATAATAATATCCTGGATATTGGTGGTCCTGAGCATCGCAAGGCCCGGGCTCATCAAGCGATGGGGAAGAGTTTTCACCCTGTGGCTCAAGCGGTTCGGAATCGTTAAGCCCGAAAGGGTTCTTAAGATATCCAAGCGGATAAATCTCGAGGTGGACAACTATCACCTTAACTTCAGGATGTTCTTCTCATGCGGGCTGAAATACTTTCTCCTGGCGGTTTTTCTTTCCTTCATGCATCTGCTGGCCATATTCTCGGTGCTGCCCTGTCTGATAGCATCGGTAGGCCTTCCTTTTAACTATGTTCAGGCGATTCTGGCCCAGGCCGTATTCATGTTCCTTCTGTACTTCGTCCCCACCCCGGGGGCCAGCGGAGTGGCGGAGGGGGGCGGCGCGGCCCTGTTCGGCCTCCTGGTGCCGTGGAACATGGCGGGGGTCATGGCCATCGCGTGGCGGTTTTTCACCGAATATCTTGCCATAGGCATGGGCGTGATAGTGGCGGTAAAGATGCTGGGCTGGGGCGTAACTGAAGAGATTTACGATAAAGAGCCGGACCCGGACGAAAACATTGTCGCCTACATGCGCCGCGATTCAGGCTATGACCCGGAAGACGACGAAACTGAATAAAATAAGAGCAGCTGCTTTCAAGCTCAGAGGCGGCCTGTGGACCATCCTGTTCATCGCCGTCCTGACTGCCGCCGAAAGGGCGTCTCTGCCGGCGATCGCGGCGGGGCTCGTTCTTGTGGTCCTGGGACAGGGGCTGAGGTTCTGGGCGGCCGGCTCCATAGCCCGCTACCGGGGAGAAGAAGTGGGCGCCCAGAGGCTGGTCACCTGGGGACCTTACGCCCTGGCCAGAAATCCCCTTTACATCGGCAACGGTCTTATTGGCGCCGGATGGGGGCTCATGGCCGGGTGGAAGGCCCTCCTTCTGTTCGCCGCCGCATTTTTTGTTATCTACTGCCTGCTGATAATCCCCTGGGAGGAGGCCTTCCTCAGGCAGAAGTTCGGCGGGCAGTTTGAAGAATACGCCGCCCGCACCGGCCGGTTTTCCCCTGGCAGATTTTCCTCCGGAGCTGTAAAGGGGCCCTTCGACGCCTCCATTCTATGGAAGAGCGAGAGATATTCCGCCCTTGTCACCGTGGCGGGTACGGCTCTTTTAGCGGCGCGGATACTCTGGAAGTAAAAAAGCCCCCCGTACTACGGGGGGCTTTCGTATACCCCTATTCCATTACCATAATTCCGCCGAAAAGGCGGTGCCACGTCTCCTCATAGACCTGTTTCGGCGGCAGAGGGTGGGTTGCAAGTCCCTCGGCTATGGCCGCCTGGGCCACCGCTTCCGCCACCCTGGGCGTTACCTCGTCGGAGAACAGGTCCGGGACAATGTGCCGCTTCCTGAGCCTTTTTCTGTCCACGGAACCCGCAATGGCCCGGGCCGCCGCCATGAGGATATTCTCGTTCAGTCCCCTGGCCCTAACATCCAGAAGACCCCTGGCAATTCCAGGGTATGCGTGGAGGTTAGGCATGGAGTTGGGCGTCCAGGGCAGCCCGTCGGCGAAGACGTCGGCCCCCGCCTCCAGAGCTTCCGCCACCGATATTTCCGGCTCGGGCATGGACAGGGCCATGACGACGCTTCCAGGCCTCATGGAGCGGATATGGTCCGCCGTAAACCTGCCCTTGGAGGAAAGCCCTATAAGAACGTCCGCCCCTCTGACCGCCTCCTCCAGGGAGCCGCCCCCCCGGGTCTGCCCCAGCTGCGCCGCAAGCTCCTCCTGTACGAAGTTCATGCACTCGTTTCCGGGGCCCAGAATTCCGCACTTGTTGAGTACGGTGATCTCCCCGACTCCGGCGTACTTCATGAGCCGGGCGACGGCAACTCCCGCCACCCCCGACCCAAAGATTACCGCACGGACGTCGGAGATCTCCTTTTCCACCAGGTTCAGGGCGTTGATCAGGGCCGCCATCACCACCACCGCGGAGCCGTGCTGGTCGTCGCTGAAGACGGGGATGTCAAGCTCGGACTGGAGCCGCTCCACCACGTCGAAAGAGTTAGGGCTTGATACGTTCTCAATGTTGACAGCGCCGAAGCCGGGGGCTATCAGCCTGGCCATATCGGCAATTTCATCGCCGTTCCGGGCGTCTATGCAGAGGGGAAAGGCATTGACGTCGCCCAGGGTTTTAAAAAGCAGACATTTGCCCTCCATCACCGGCAGGGCCGCCGTCGGCCCAATATTGCCCATGCCAAGCACGGCGGAGCCGTCGCTGATTACAGCCAGTCTGTTTCCCTTGCCGCTGTAATCGTAGACGGCGGAAGAATTGCCGACGATTTCTCCGGCGGCGAAGGCGCCTCCCTGAATATAGGCGAGCCCCAGGTCTTCTTCGTTGCGGATGTTAACCGTGGGATAAATCCGTATCTTTCCCCCGGCCTTGCGATGGAGCAGCAGCGCTGCTTCCCTGTCGATGATCACTTTGTCGCCGTACCTCCTTCCATATTTCCGCTATTCCTTGAAGAGGGGCAGAAGCTCTTTGAACTCTGCCGTCCCCGATCTTCCCATCAGGTGATAAATGACTGTTTCCACCGGAACAACCATCGCTCCGGCGGCGGTCATGGCCGCCATGGCCCGTTCTGACTTCAGAGGGTCCCTGCTGCCGCAGGCGTCGGAGGCCACGGCGACTTCCCAGCCTTTCTCCAGAAGATCAAGAACGGTGGCCAGTACACAGATGTGGGATTCGATGCCGAAGATCACCGGCACTGAACGGCCTGTCTGCTCAAGAAGTCTGTCAAAACCTTCCTCGTCGCAGCAGGAAAAAGTGTTCTTCTCAAAGAAGGAAGCGCCGTCCGGGAGCGCTTTCAGGATCTCTCCGTCTGTGGGCCCAAGCCCCTTAGGGTACTGTTCTGTGTAGACAAAGGGCACGGAAAGGGTTTCAGCTGCCGTCGCCAGCTTTACGGCGTTGCGCCTTATGCTGTCCGCGTCCGAAACGGCAGGGAGAAGCCTCTCCTGAATGTCCACCATCACCATGCAGGCGCCGGCGCGCCGCAGTCTGAAAGGTATCATATCTCCACCTCCGATGCTGTTCTGGAAGTTATTGTACCCTATGGAAGCCCGTTTTTATTTGCCTTCCAATAAGAGGCAGGGTACAATA
This sequence comes from uncultured Synergistaceae bacterium, assembly GCA_964642285.1. Taxonomy (GTDB): domain Bacteria; phylum Synergistota; class Synergistia; order Synergistales; family Aminobacteriaceae; genus Aminivibrio. The sequence goes on along the minus strand of CAZXOD010000035.1, from coordinate 3,492 downwards.
TTTTTGGCATACTCCCTCCGAGCCATGAAACCTAAAGGTCCAGGCCCATGGATTCATGGCCGTCAGGGCTTCTCCGGAAACGGAGAACGCCTCCCGTTTCGGCAAGGAGGGAAGGACGCGACCGCGCGCCTTTCCCTCTCCATGGGGAGAGGCATTTTTTATTTGAAAGGACGAAAGAGCAGTGAACTATATCTCCGACGGTTTCTTCCAGGGTTTGCAGCTTATCTTCTCCATGGACGACGAAGTGTGGACTGCCGTGCTCACCACCCTTAAGCTCACCGGCCTTTCCATGAGCGCCACTCTGGCGGTGGGAGTACCCCTGGGCTTCATCCTGGGCTATTTTTCGTTCCCCGGCAAAAAACTGGTCAGAATTGCCGTGGACACTCTTCTGTCCATTCCCACCGTCGTAGTAGGCCTACTGGTCTATGCCTTCATATCAAACCGGGGCCCCTTCGGCGGCTACGGGCTTCTGTTCAGCCTGCCGGGCATGGCCATTGGCCAGACGATCCTTGCCCTGCCCATCGTAACGGCTCTCACCGCCTCCGCAGTGGAAAGCGTGGACGACCGCCTTCACCTCACCCTACTCACCCTTGGGGCGGGAGGAAGGCGACTGGCCCTTTCCACCCTCTGGGAGAGCCGCCATCAGATCCTTATGGCCGCCGTAACGGCCTACGGCAGAATTACCGCCGAGGTGGGCGTATCCATGATGATAGGGGGCAATATAAAGTGGCGGACCCGCACGGTGACAACCGCCATAACCCTGGAGACCGGCAAAGGAGAATTTTCTACAGGGATTGCCCTCGGAGTGATGCTGCTGGCACTGTCCTTCATTCTGAACTGGTCCCTGTCGGCCCTCAGAAGGAGGACGGCGTCGTGACAGGGCCTCTTTATGAAATCCGGAACCTGGTATGCTCCTACGGCGCCGAGCCGGTGCTCCAGATAGAAGAATTTTCCATTTCCTCAAAAGGGGCTACGGCCTTCGTGGGCCATAACGGCAGCGGAAAGAGCACGCTGCTCAAGGCCCTGGCCTTTCTGCTTAAACCTGTGGCGGGCACAATCAGGTTCCGGGGCGCTGCAACCGAAAATAAAGAGAGAGAACTTAGAAAAGAGGCCCCCCTCCTGCTGCAGGACCCTTATCTGCTGAAGCGTTCCGTCTTTGAAAATATCGCCTACGGCCTGAGGGCAAGGGGAGAGACGGCCAATCTGCAGGAGAGGGTAAATGAAGCCCTTCATATGGTAGGTCTTCCGCCGGAGTTCGGAAAAAGGGAGTGGTACAGGCTCTCAGGGGGAGAATCCAGGCGGGTTGCCCTGGCCTCCCGACTTGTCCTGAGGACTCCCGCGCTGCTGCTGGACGAACCCACCGCCAACGTGGATGAAGAAAACGCCCTTCTCATGGGCCGGGTCATTAAAGAGGCCGGGGAAAAATGGGGCACCGTATCCCTCATCGCCTCTCACGATATCCAGTGGCTGGACGGTCTGGACGCCTGGCGCGTATCCATGCGAAGAGGAAGGATAGAGAGCGTAACCTGCTGAAAAGGCGCAACTTCCTTAAACCTCTGTTGTGGCCGAAACGGCTATATGTTATGCTTCCGTTATAACGGAAGTTCCGGAGGTTCCCATGACATTCGAACAAAAAAATGATGAAACTTGGACAGTAGGGGAGATTCTTTCAGCCATGGCGGGAACGGAATACCCACGGTACATACAGAAAATTGTTTCGCAGCTTCAGCAGTGGATGGACGAGTCCATCGCCGCGGAGGGAGCGGCCCACGAGGGCGACCCTCTCGAAATGCTCTTTGAAAACGCCGTGGACGGAGACGGCGAAAAACTATTTTCCCAGCTGGAATGGGTGGACGACTACGCCGACCTTCTTCCGAACTTCAAAAAGCCCGTGGGCCGCGAGGACGCCGTAGTGCTTAACGTCGGCCCCACCGACTTCGAGGACAGCCTGAGAATGGCCATCGACTACGCCTCCCTGTTCAACCGGAGGCTCTGCCGCAGGGTGTGGGTGATAAGCGACACCTTCATAATCGGCGACATCTATCGCTACACTGCCCACATCCGCGCCCTGAACGCCCAGGGAATAGCCTTCCGCTTCCTGCTGGTAACCCCCTGGGGGTGGACGGAAATTCCCCTGGCGGCGGAGAGCGCCTCGGGAAACAGAATATCCTGGAATAATCGCCGGGGAGAGGCCTTCCCCGGAGACGACGAAAGAAAAAAAGACGACCGTTTGACCAGGTAGCCCGGGAGTGATACAATCTTCGCCGTCGCCGGGAAACACCTCCGGCGCGGGCGTCTGTTTCGGGGCGTAGCGCAGTCTGGTAAGCGCGCCTGGTTCGGGACCAGGAGGTCGGAGGTTCGAATCCTCTCGCCCCGACCATAATAAATTGCGAGGGAGGTTCCGGTATTTGCCGGAACCTCTTTTTCTAAAACAGTCGAACCGAATGCATTGACTAAGTCTGACCATACTGCTATAATATCTGTCGGAGAAAAAGATGACAAACCGGACAGTAGCTCAAAACAGAAAAGCCAGGCACGACTACTTTATACTTGAGACCTTCGAATGCGGCATCGTGCTTACCGGAACAGAGATAAAATCCGTCCGGGACGGCAGAGTAAACCTCAGGGAAGGCTATGCCCTTATAAGAGAGGGCGAACTTTGGCTGACAGGAGTTCATATCTCCCCTTATGAAAAGGGAAGTTACTACAACCATCAGCCTCTCCGGGACCGCAAGCTGCTCATGAAAAAGAACGAAATCCTGAGGCTGTTCTCCAGGATTCGGGAAAAAGGTCTTACCCTGGTACCCCTCTCCATGTACATCAAGGAGGGGAAACGGGCGAAAGTCGAACTCGCCCTTGTCAAGGGAAAGCAGCTTCACGACAAGCGGGACTCCATCGCGGAAAAAGACGCGAAGCGGGACATGGAGCGGGCAGTCCGGCAGAAAAGCAGGGAAATTTAAGCGCAAACTATGGGGCCGACTGGTCTCGACGGCAAGACGGAGGGTCTGGAAGAGCGGGCCGAGGTCGTCCGAACCTCGTTAAACGCGGACACAAAAACAAACGTCAACAACAATAACTACGCACTGGCTGCTTAATGCAGCCACGTCTTACGCGGCAGCAGCCGCCGTTACTGCGTAAGGCGACACAAAATGGCGGATGCTTTTCGGGGAGTGTCTCCGGTCCCGGAAAAAAGATAAGGGGGCTTGGGCGAGAAAATCCTGTTCCCGGGAGTTTTGAGCCGACACTAAATCGGGAACTACGCCCGTAGCGCTTCCACGGCCGGCCCTTGTCGGACGGGGGTTCGATTCCCCCCGGCTCCACCATTTAGAAAAGACAAACCCGTCTCTCTGGGGTCATTCTCCGGGGTGACGGGTTTTCTTTTTCCCCTTGTTTCTAAAGGGTTTGCGCCCGTTTCACATCTTTCCAAAGCACCTCTTCGCACCATCGATTCTCCCCATCCTCCAGCCTTTCTTTCTCTGTTTGGCCCCTGAT
>CAZXOD010000034.1:9904-15000 GCA_964642285.1 uncultured Synergistaceae bacterium | reverse complement strand
CGAACCAAGATTGCCTGATCCAGAGTCAGGTGTCCTGCCATTGGACGATTCCCCATTCCTGAATGTGCCGGAACATGATAAGCGAGCATTCCTTTCGTGTCAAGAGGGCGGCCATAATGTTGCAATATTCTCTATAGCGCTGGCTGAATCTGCCCGTCATTTAATTAGGGACATGATTAAGGACAATTTACAGCAAGGCTATGATGAAATAACTTGAACGCACCCGGGGGCCGGGATGTTGTATTGAAATTCAGTTTATTGACCTGCCGGGCGCGCCCCTTTTCGCATCTGTTGGTAAGACTCCTGTTGTTTCAGGATGCAGGAATCGGACGCAAAAGCTTTAGATCACAATACATATTGAGGAGAGAGCCCCTATGGAAAAAACAATGACCTTTACAGCCACCGGAGACGCCCTTATCTTGAAGCATATCCCGGATTATCCTGAATTTGCCGAGCTCAGGGATTTTGTCATGACCGCCGAGGCCAGGATAACCAATCTCGAAACCACCCTCACTGACGGAAGCTGCTTCCCCTCCGCCTTCTCAGGGGGGACATGGCTGACATCTCGTCCCGGCATAGTGGAGGATCTGAAAAGATTCGGGTTCAACATCTTCTGCTGGGCCAACAATCACACCATGGACTATTCCTACGACGGCCTAAGAATGACAAAGGCAAATCTGGACGCCGCCGGGGTGGCTCACTGCGGAGTGGGGGAAAATCTCTACGAGGCATCAAAGGCGGCTATGGTGGATCTTCCGTCGGGGAGGGTCGGGGTAATCTCAATCTGTTCTACCCACGACCCCGCTGCAAGAGCCGGAATCCAGTCCCAGAGCCAGCCGGGAAGGCCCGGGCTTAACCCTCTGCGGTTTTCATCCCAGTATACCGTTACTGAGGATCAGATGAAAATCCTTAAGGAGATAGCCGCAGGCACAAGAATTAACAACAGGGCCGACTTTTCAAAGGTGCAGGGCTACACCCTCAGGGAGCCTGAAGGGACCTTTGATTTTGGTACTTCCCGTTTTGCCGTGGGAGACGTTCCGGGGCGGATGACAAAGGCTAATGAGGCCGACATCGCCAGGACGACGAGCACAATTAAGGACGCTCTTCTGGTGGCAGATTATGTGGTTGTGTCAGTTCATTCCCACGAGATCAAGGGCGATACAAACGACGAGCCCGACTATTTCTTCGAGGAGTTCGCCCGGAAGTGCATCGACGCCGGCGCCTGCGCCGTAGTGGGAGGAGGCACCCATCAGCTGAAGGGAATAGAAATTTACAAAAAGCGGCCGATATTTTACTCACTTGGCAATTTCATCTTCCAGAACGCCTTTGTTGAAAAACTTCCGCCCGATTATATGGAGAAAAACAATCTTCCCCTCAATACCGGGACCGCCTCCGCCTTTGAGGCCCGGAGCGCGCGGGCGACCGTCTCCCTCCATGCCGACGTGGCAAACTTCTATTCAATCCTCCCATGGTTTCGCATGGATGGCGACAACCTTACAAAGCTGATTCTGAAGCCCATATCCCTGGGGCAGAACCTTCCCCGGTATTTTTCCACATGGCCGAGGTTTGCCGATGACGCGGAAAGCAGGGAAATCTTTGACATCCTCTCAAAACTGAGCGCCCCTTATGGTACGGAACTGGAATTGAAGGACGGGGCCATTGAGGTTAAAATCTGACAAACAAAAAAGGCCCGAACCGGGCCGTCTTTACGCAAGGGGAAGTCTGGAGGGATTTTCATGTACGAAAAAATCAACAAGCTGTCTGACGACCTGAAAGCTAAACTGGTCGGCTGCCGTAGGGATTTCCACAAGTTCGCCGAGAGCGGATGGTTCGAGATGAGAACCACCTCTCTCATAGCCAGGAGGCTGACGGATCTTGGCTACGAAGTTCTCGTTGGGAAGGACGTCTGTCTTGACGAGTCCAGAATGGGCCTGCCCTCCGGCGAAGAGATGGAGGCGAGCTACATCCGGGCAAAGGAACAGGGAGCTGACCCTGAATTTCTGGAAAAAACCAGGGGAGGCTTCACGGGAGCCATCGGAATTCTTCGCTGCGGCGAGGGGCCGGTGGTGGCCATGCGGTTCGATATCGACGCCCTGGGCGTGGTGGAGGACGAGTCTGATGAGCACCGCCCCTGGCGTGAGGGCTTCAGTTCGGTAAATAAAGGCATGATGCACGCCTGCGGCCACGACGGCCACGCCGCCATAGGGCTGGGCGTCGCGGAAGTGCTTATGGGCGTAAGAGACAGCCTTAAGGGCACAGTGAAGCTGATCTTTCAGCCCGCCGAGGAGGGGGTCCGGGGCGCAAAGAGTATTGTGGACAAGGGGCATCTGGACGGCGTTGACTACGTCCTGGCGTGCCATATAAACGAAAGAGCCACAGAAGAGGACAAGGTGTCCGATATTACTGCTGGTTCCGGCGGTTCCCTGGCCACCACTAAGCTGGATGCTTTTTTCTACGGCAAATCCGCCCATGCGGGGGGGAATCCCCAGGACGGAAAGAACGCCCTTGCCGCGGCGGTAACGGCGGCTCAGAACCTGCTCGCCATCCCCAGGAACAGCAAATCTGACACCAGAATCAACATCGGCGTCCTTAAAGCCGGTTCGGGCCGAAATGTCATCCCCGAGTTCGCCAAAATGGAGCTGGAGGTAAGGGGAAAGACCAGCGAGGGCAATATCTACATGGAGGAGTGGGCCAGGCGCATTATCAAGGCCGCCGCCGATATGCACGACTGCACCTGCGAAATAAAAATGATGGGTGCAGCCTTCCTGCTTGAGAGCGATAAGGCTCTCATGGAGCTGATCAGGGACGTATGCGAGAACGGCCTAAAAACCGTCAGGGTTCATCCGGAACTCCGTCGGGAGGCCAACGGAAGCGAGGACTTTTCTTACATGATGAAGAGGGTGCAGGATCAGGGCGGCCAGGCCTCAATGCTTCGCATCCTCACCGAGACAGCGGCGGTGGGGCATAACAAGAGATACGATTTTAACGACGATGACGCCCTGCCTAAGGCAGTGAAGGCGCTGAGCGCCACGGTTTTTAGGCTAATGGCCTGAATGGGGAGGAAAGGAGCTGATAGTCCGGACAAGCGCAAAGCAACAGGAAGCGGAGGCCGGGGGCCCGCGCCGTAAAAGGCGGATTCCGAGCCTGCAAAGATGAAAAAACGGGAAAAACAGGAGGAATCAAGATGAAAAGAACGCTTAAAATTCTGGCGGCGTCAACTCTTGCACTGATTGTTCTCTTCTCGGCGAGCGGAGCCGCGCTGGCGGCCCGGAATGATATCAACGTCTCGTTGAACCAGGTGATTGAAACCCTGAACCCCTACAACGCCACCACCATTATCTGCACTCAGCTTTACCGCCAGATATACGACACCCTCTTCTTTCATAACGACAAGGGCGAGCTTGAACCCCGGATAGCAAAAAGCTTTGACCTTGCGGACGATAACGTGACCTACACAATCCACCTTAGGGATGACGTTAAGTTCCACAACGGGAAAAAGGTCACGGCGGAGGACGCCGCCTGGTCCATCGATTACTGTCTCAAATCCGGACCCTACACTCCCGTCCGTTCCAAGGTACCGGGCTATAAGAGCGTAAAGGTGATTGACGAGCATACTTTTGAAGTTATGTCAGAGGGTCCTAATCCGATTTTATTGAATAATATCGGAATGTGGATTCCTGTCTTGTGCAAAGAAGAAGTGCTGGCGGCAGGGGACAAGTTCGGCATCGAGTGGCTTCCCGCCGGATGCGGCCCATACGTGATCACCAGCTACAACCCCGATACGGAGATAATTCTTGAGGCTTTTGAGGACTACTACCAGGGGCCCGCCCGGATCAAAAATGTGACCTACAAGATCCTTATGGACAACAACACCATAACCATCGCCTTTGAGTCGGGTGAGCTTGACTTTATCGTGGTCCCTACCGCTTCCTGGGGCCGATTCAAGTCGAATGACGAGTTTAATACGTACCTCTCTCCCACTAACCACACCAGCTTCTTCCAGGTAAACACCACCAGGGGCGACGCTCTTGCGGACAAGCGGGTGAGACAGGCCCTCTCCTACGCCATGGATAGAGAAATGATGGTAATAGCCGCTTATGACGAAATTGCCCAGCCTGCCTACTCCATGTTTAACGCCGATTCAGTCTTCGGCGGCTTTACAGTGGAGGAGCTTGAGGCGGCGGGAATACCAACCTACCAGTACGATCCTGAAAAAGCGAAGGCTCTTCTTGCCGAGGCGGGCTACGGAGACGGTCTCGACATAGGCAACATACTCTGCATCAGCGGCAGCTACTGGGAGAAGATGTCCACTGTGTTCCAGGCAAATCTGGCCGACATAGGCGTAAAGGTCGGCATTGAAATCGGAGACTCGGCCTCAACCAGAGCCCGGCGCTATGAACAGGAATACGATCTGGGCAACACCGGCACAAACTTTACGCCCGAGGCATCCTACGGATATACTTATTTCAGGTATTTAAGCGACGAAGCCAGGGCGGCGGGACACAGAACCGAGCTTGGCCTCAAGGATCAGGCTCTGGAGGATGCGTATCAGAAGGCCCTTACCGAGATGAACCGGGAAAAGCGCCGGGAAGCCTATCTTGAACTGGCCCGCATACTTCAGGATCAGCAGTACTCCCTGCATACCTTCCACAAGGCCATACCCTACGCCTACCACAAGGACCTGGTGTGCGACGAGATCAACACCAACTACTACGATATCTACAAATTCCACTGGAAATAAAAAACGAGAAAAACGGGAGGAATCAATATGAAAAAAACGTTTAAGATTTTTGCAGCTTCAGCCCTTGCGCTGGTCCTTCTCTTTTCGGTGAACGGAGCTGCGCTGGCGGCCCGGGATGATATCAACGTGTCGCTGAACCAGGTTATTGAGACCCTGAACCCCTATAACGCCAACACGATTATCTGCACCCAGCTGTACTGCCAGATATACGATACTCTGTTCTTCCATAACGATAAGGGGGAGCTTGAACCCCGGTTGGCGAAGAGCTTTGAGCTTGCGGACGACGATGTCACCTACACTGTTCACCTTAGGGACGACGTGAAGTTCCACAACGGGAAAAAAGTCACGGCGGAGG
>CAZXOD010000034.1:0-9894 GCA_964642285.1 uncultured Synergistaceae bacterium | reverse complement strand
CCGCCTGGTCCGTTGACTACTGCCTTAAATCCGGACCCTATACCGTGACAAGGACCAAGGTGCCCGGCTATAAGAGCGTTAAGGTGATCGACGACCTTACCTTCCAGATTGTCTCGGACGGACCGAACCCTGTTTTATTGAACAACATCGGAATGTGGATTCCGATTCTCTGCAAAGAGGAAGTGCTGGCGGCGGGGGAAAAGTTCGGGATAGAGTGGATTCCCGCCGGATGCGGCCCTTATGTGGTCACCAGCTACAATCCCGACACCGAGATAGTGCTTAAGGCCTTTGAGGACTACTATCAGGGGCCCGCGGCGATTAAAAACGTAAACTACAAAATCCTGATGGACAACAACACCATAACGGTTGCCTTTGAATCGGGAGAGCTGGATCTTATTGTGGTACCTACTGCCTCCTGGGCAAGATTCAGGAATAACGATGATTTTAATACCTATCTTTCCCCCACCAACCATACGAGCTTCTTCCATATTAATACCACCAGGGGCGACGCCCTCTCAGATAAGCGAGTACGGCAGGCCCTCTCCTACGCAATGGACCGGGAAGCCATGATCATAGCCGCCTATGACGAAATTGCCCAGCCGGCCTACTCCATGTTCAACGCTGATTCAGTCTTCGGCGGCTTTGCAGTGGAAGAGCTTGAGGAAGCGGGAATACCTACTTACCAGTACGATCCCGAGAAGGCAAAAGCCCTGCTGAAAGAGGCGGGCTACGGGGACGGCCTGGACCTTGGCAATGTCCTCTGCATCAGCGGAAGCTACTGGGAAAAGATGACCACCGTGTTCCAGGCGAACCTGGCCGACATAGGAGTTAAGGTTGGCATTGAGATGAGCGACTCGGCATCGGCCAGAGCCCGCCGCTACGAGCAGGATTACGGAATTGCCAATACGGGGACCAACTATACTCCTGAGGCGTCATATGGATATATGTATTTTAAATATATTACAGACGAAGCCTATGCGGCAGGCGACAGATCGGAGCTCAGGCTTAAGGATAAGGAGCTGGACGATGCCTACCGCAGTGCGCTTACTGAGATGAACCGTGAAAAACGCAGGGGAGCCTATTTGGAAGTGGCCCGAATCCTTCAGGACCAGCAGTACTCCCTGCCCACCTTCCACAAGGCCATACCTTACGCCTACCAGAAAGACCTGGTATGCGACGAGATCAATACCAACTACTACTATATCTACAAGTTCCACTGGAAATAGAGTATTGATCAGGAGTAATTTTTGAAACGAAAAGTAATTTTTCCAAAGGCGCGCGGCCCGGGGGCTGATCTTTTGGCCGCGCGCAATTTCCAGCAATCGGACGGAGCGAAAAAATAATGATTAAATACATCATCCGGCGACTCTTCATACTCATACCCATCATCATCGGAGTGACCCTGGTCGTCTTCACTATTTTGGAGATGACCCCGGGAGACCCGGCCAAAATGATGCTGGGCGACGGCGCTACCCTTGAACAGTTTCAGGCTTTCAACGAGAAATTCGGGACTGACAAGCCCTTTTACTATCGCTTTTTTAACTATATTCTGCAGCTCTTTACCAGGTTGGACTTCGGGACCTCATGGCTTACGTCGAGGCCGGTTCTTGACACGCTCAAAGCCCGGGTTCCCGTGACCCTCATCATAGCCATATCAAGCATTACCTTCGCCAGCGTGATAGGGGTCTCCATCGGGGTGATTTCCGCCGTGAGGCAGTATTCAAAGCTTGACTACATCTCCCGTCTTACGGCCATGGTCCTGGCAGCGGTGCCGGTCTTCTGGCTGGGGATGATGCTTGCCATTCTTTTCGCCCTGAAACTGAGATGGCTTCCCTCAAGCGGAATCGGCAGCTGGAGGCACTACATTCTTCCCATGATGACTCTGGGCCTGCCCTATTCCGCCCGAATCCTCCGAAGCACCAGAGGGTTCATGCTGGAGGCGGTCCGGCAGGACTTTGTCCGCACCGCCCGGTCCAAGGGGGTGCCCGAGAGGTTTGTCATCTGGAAGCACGCTTTCCTTAACGCCTGTCTGCCTGTGATCAATACTATAGGCGTGTACATGGGGGGGCTGCTGGGCGGGGCGGTGGTCACGGAGAACGTGTTCGGGTGCAACGGCCTGGGCAGCTTTATCATTGATTCCGTAAAGCGCAAGGACATCCCCGCCGTCACGGGAGGAACGGTCTTCCTGGCCATAATTTTCGCCCTTATCCTGCTGGCGGTCGATATTATCTACGCCTTTGTAGATCCCAGGATTAAAGCCCGCTACACAGTAAAGGGGGCGAAGTAGCCGTGTTTATGTACAAAAAGACAAGGAGCATGTCGCCCCTTCAGGAGACGATCTACCGGTTCTGCCAGAACAAGGTTTCTCTCATCGGGCTGGCCGTGGTGGTGTTGCTGTTCCTCGTCATTATCTTTGGCGAGTACATCTCCCCTTACGAGCTGGGAGTCAAACAGAACATACGGATGCGCCTCCAGGGCCCGAGCGCAGCCCACTGGTTCGGCACCGACGCCTACGGGAGGGACATTTTCACCAGAGTTCTTCATGGAACCAAATATACAATGCTGATCGCCTTCCCCGCCACTTTTTTTGCCGAACTGCTTGGCATAATTCTGGGCGCCTGCGCCGCCTTTTACAGCAGGTGGTTTGACAACATCCTCATGCGGATTCTGGACGTGTTTCAGGCAATCCCCGGCCAGCTCCTGGCCCTCGCGGTGGTGGCGGCTCTCGGGGCAAACCTCTTCAACCTGGTGATCGCCATGCTGATCTCCCGCATTCCCGCCAGCGTCCGGACTGCCCGGTCAATCATGCTCTCCCTGGTGGGGCAGGAGTATATCGACGCGGCCAGGTCCTACGGGAGCAGGGATTATCACCTTATATTCCGGCACGTGATACCCAACGCCCTGGGCGCCATGATTGTAAGCATGACCATAAACCTCTCCGCCATCACCCTCCAGGTTTCCAGCATGTCCTACATCGGCCTGGGCGTAAGCCCTCCCACTCCGGAATGGGGAGCGCTGCTAAGTGAGGCCCGGGAGTTCATAATTACCGCCCCTCACCTTATCATCTTCCCGGGAATTGCCATTCTGCTGACTGCCCTGTCGTTTAACCTGGTAGGAGACGGCCTCCGGGACGCTCTTGACCCAAGGCTCAGGGACTAGAGGAAGGAAATGCCGATGAACACTACTAACGATGTGCTTCTGAAAGTGGATGGCCTTGAGGTGGTATACAAGGCCCGGAGGGAGACGGTCCGGGCGGTTAACGGAATAAGCTTCTCCATAAAAAGGGGAGAGACCCTGGGGCTGGTAGGGGAGACGGGGGCGGGAAAGACCACCACCGCCTACTCGATCATGAGGGTGCTGCCTGACCGGACGGCCAGGATAGTAAAGGGCTCCATAGAGTTTGAGGGGCAGAACCTGCTTGAAGTGCCTGAGAATATTATGCGGCACGCCATAAGGGGAGAGAAGATAGCCCTTATCTTCCAGGACCCCATGTCCGCCCTCAACCCCATAATGAAAGTGGGGGAGCAGATCGCCGAGGCCCTAAAGTTCCACAACAAGGAAGAGCTGACGGCAGAGCAGATAGAGGAGCAGGTGGACCGTACCCTGGAGCTGGTAGGAATTCAGAAGGAGCGCAAATTCGACTTCCCCCATCAGCTGAGCGGAGGAATGAAGCAGCGGGTAGTTATAGCCATAGCCCTCGTCTGCGAGCCTGTGCTTATCATTGCCGACGAGCCTACCACCGCCCTGGACGTCACCATCCAGGCCCAGGTTCTGGCCATGATCGACGAGCTGAGGGAAAAACTCGGCACGGCCATGATCCTCATCACCCACGACCTGGGGATAGTGGCCCAGATGTGCGACAACGTGGCCATCATGTACGCAGGTGAGATTATCGAAATGGGCTCGGTGGAGGAAATCTACTCGGGCAAAAACCAGCATCCTTACACTACGGGACTCTTCGGCTCCCTGCCCGACCTGGATAAAAAAGCCGACCGCCTTCACCCCATCGACGGACTAATGCCCGATCCCACTGAGCTGCCTCCCGGCTGCAAGTTCCACCCCAGATGTCCACGGGTCATGGATATCTGCAAAAAGGTTCAGCCTGGCTTCACAGTTGACGGAACTCACAAGGTGGCGTGCCATCTATACGGCGGAGCGGGGGAGGAGGAGAGATCATGACGGGGAAGAAAGAGCCCATACTGGTAGTAAATAATCTGAAGAAGTATTTCAGCACAAAAAAAGGCCTTCTCCACGCCGTGGACGATGTCTCCTTCACCATTGACGAGGGCAGAACCCTGGGAGTGGTGGGCGAATCGGGGTGCGGAAAGTCCACCCTGGGAAAGACGATAATACGCCTTACCGAACCCACGTCGGGGGAGGTGTTTCTGGATGGGGAGGATATTGTCTCCATGGGGCCCGCAAAGCTCAGAAAGACAAGGCTCAAAATGCAGATGATCTTCCAGGATCCCTATTCAAGCATCGACCCCCGGATGAGTGTATCCCAGATAATATCCGATCCACTGGTGGTCAATAAGGTCTGCAGCGGCAAAAAAGAGATAGACAATCGGGTGGACAGCATGATGGAGATTGTGGGCCTCGCCCCCCGTCTTAAAGAATCCTACCCCCATGAACTTGACGGAGGCAGGCGGCAGAGGATAGGAATCGCCAGGGCCCTGGCCCTCGATCCAAAATTTATAATCTGCGACGAGCCCGTATCCGCTCTGGATGTATCGATTCAGGCCCAGATAATTAATATCCTGATGGATCTGAAGGAGCAGAAGGGGCTGACCTATATTTTTATCACCCATGACCTGTCGGTGGTAAAGCATATATCCGACGAGATTGCCGTCATGTACCTGGGCCAGTGCGTCGAAAAAGCCACTTCCGACGAACTTTTTGCCAACCCGATGCATCCTTACACCAAGGCCCTGCTTGCGGCCATTCCCGTGCCCAATCTCTCTAAGAGACATATCAGGCCCACGGTAATAAGGGGAGAGGTGGGAAACCCCATCAACCCCTCGCCGGGCTGCCGGTTTGCCCCCCGGTGCGACTATGCCACGCCTCAATGCACCGGAAGGAACATTGAGCTCAAGGATGCGGGAGGAGAGCATTTCGTGGCCTGCGTGCTTTACAATAAGGACGGTTAAAAAAGCAGCGTCCCGGCTCCGGCCGGGACGCTGCTGCAAAAGGATGGTGATGCGTCTTGGTTATGGGTGTCTTAGGTCCCGAAGACAGTGTGGCCCATGTCCTTAAAGTAGCCGAGAAAAATGAACCCTACCTCGAACTGGTCCCCATGGTCTACAAAAGCTACACAGAGGCGGTGGACATACTGCAGACCAGACAGAGGGAGTTTGAGGGGGTTCTCTTTACGGGTTTCGACCTGTTTACTTACGTCAGCGGCTTCGTTAAACCCATTGTGCCCTGGGAGTACACCACCTGCGACGCTATGACCCTCTCCTGCACCATTCTGCTGGCGGGATCCAGAGGGTACGACGTAACAAGGATGAGCTTCGATGGATTCGGCGCCCTCAACAATATAATTCTTGACGCCTACATGGAGATAGGCTATACGCCGGATCAGCTTCAGATTCATGTCCCCAGGAGGCGCAAGAGCGGCGAGGATAGCTACATTGACTATCTCTGCGATTTTCACACAAATCTTTTTGAAAATAAAAAAATCAGCTGTTCGATTCATGGCCTAAGCGAATGCTATGCCAGGATGAAAGAGACTGAGTTTCCCTGTTTCCGCCGCCTGTTTTTTTCAGAGCCAGTAAGGGACCAGCTTATAAAGCTGCGTCTTCGCCATCAGATAAGCGAAACCAGGGGCGGGGCCGTTGCCGTAATTGCGGTGGAGATGGACGTGGTGGATCATTACGCCGTCTATGGAAAAAGCGAACTTGAGAGTTTTTTTAAATCCAAGCAGGCCGCCGAATCCATATACGTCTTCGGTCAAAGGATTGGCGCGGCAGTAGTGAAGGCCACTAACGGCCGGTACTATATTTTTACAAACACCGTTACTTTAAGAAATGAAACAAGAAACTTTAAAACCCTGGATCTGCTTGGCACGCTGGCGTCGGACGTGGGGGTAAGCAGGGTGCACATCGGCTTAGGCATAGGGAAGAGCGCTTTCGAGGCGAAAAGCAACGCCGACTACGGCAGGGAAAGATCGAGCCTCTCGGGGCAGAACAGCCTTTACATGGTCTTCAGCGACAAAACCGTCCACGGACCTCTGACTCCGCTGGGAAGCCACCCCCTTAAAAAAACAAACAGCAGGCTCCAGGAGATATCCCGCAAGTCCGGGCTTGGGCTCACCACTCTTAAAAAGCTGGACCAGGTGCTTAAGCAGTACCGCATTGACGTAATCACCCCGGTGGACCTGGCCCAAATTTACGGCGTCAGTCCCAGGAGCATGAACCGCATCATTTCCAAGCTTGAGACGGCGGGTAGCTACGTACAGAACATGGGCTCCGACATGAGGCACGAAGTGGGCCGCCCAAGCCGTCTCCTGAAGATCAATCTGGAGTAGGCTAAAGGAGCCTGGAAGCAATAGCTTGATTATCCGCCTACTTTGCAGCGGACGCATAGCGGGGCCGTTTTTAATGTCTCGAATCAGTGTTCATGATTTTTTTAATAACGCTGTCTGCCTCCGGGGAGTTAAGCCATCTCCAGGTTGATTCGGGTACAAGGGGGCGGACGTCCATCATTTTTCCGGAGCGAATAAGACTCCGCACCAAAGATGCGCTCACAGCAGTCCCCTCCAGCTCAAGCCTGGGCAGCTCATGAACCTGCACCGGAGGGCGGTCCCTTCCGCCGCCAGGAAGAAGATCCATCATTATCTTATTGTAGACAGAGGTTACGGCGCAGTAAGGCTCCGTGCCTACAAACCGGTGGGAGGCCTTAAGAGCCGGCGCAATGTGTCGTCCGAAAATTTCAGCGTCCAGAGCGGCGTAAAGTTCACTGAACGCCTCTTCGTCCTCCGCCTCTATCCGGGTGAAATAAGTCGGAAAGGTGGCGGAGGAGATAACGTAAGGCCCGCCGGGCAGCACCGTGACGTTGGGAATAGCCGCCGTCCCTTCGGCAACCAGTTTTAGCCGCACATGGAAAGGAAAAAGAGAGCGGTCTTCTTCCACCACCATGACGTACAGCCTGGGAACTAATGCGGCGGCCCTCTTTATAAGACTAAGGTGCCCCAGCGTGAAGGGGTTGCAGTTGACCACCGCAACCCCCGCGCCGTCAGGGCCTCCCGCAGTATACGCGGCGATGGACTCCTTCCACTTTTGGATGTCATCCGGGCCCCATTCCAGAAGGGCGGCCGCCAAACCTGTCCGCTTTACCCTGGCGGAGCCCAGCAGGGAAAAGCCAAGGAATTCGAACCGGTTTGCATCGTCAGGGGATGTATACAAAAAAACCCTGCTCATCCCCCGGCCCACAGCTATTTTAATAAGGGAAGTAATCACCTTTGCCGCAATGCCTTCCCCCTCCGCCCCGGGGTCGACGGCAATCCCCTGAAGAGTGTCTCCTACGAGGGCGCCGGTGGCGACCAGCCGCTCCTCCTCAAAAAAGCCAAGGACAAGGTCTTCCCCGCCGGGAACTTTAAGCCCCCGGGCGGCAAGCAGCCCGGCCCGCTCTTCCATTTCCGCCGGCGCGACAAGTACGCGCTCTATCAAACCGATCATGATCTGCCCTCATTTCGTCAGGCCGCAGCCTTATTCAGACTGTTTTTCACCGAGTTAAGCGAGCCTCCGGCAAGCAAAATCTCCCTCTGCCTGGGAAGAGACCATGAAGCGTTGCCATCACTATGTCCGACGTGACGCGCATCAGTTAGATAACTTCTCCCCTTATGGCTGAATCTACCGCGGTATGAAGAAGGGGACGCCCGCCATCGCAAGGGCGGCGTCCAGACCTCCCGCGCCCGTGGACTACCCTAAAAAATCAAGCACCGCCTCGCGGAACTCCCTGTAAAAGGGTTTTTCCATCATCATGGAGTGGGACGCGCCTCTGATCACTTTCAGGCGGGAGCCCTCGTTCCTGAGGGCGGACGCCGCCTCCCGACAAAGATCCACCGTGACGTAGGGGTCTTTGTCGCCGGTTATTATCAGGGTTGGCGCTTCAATAGAGCTCACGGGGATAAGGCGCTTTCTAGGGCTTACCATCAAATCCCGGCGTCCCCCGTTGGGGCTGCCCTTCCCGTCGTACCTCCAGCAGTTGGACAAAAAAGCGGATACGACGGAGGGTTCGGTGATATCGTAATCAATCTCCCCGTCTTCTTTCATCTGAAAGTCTGCCGCGGCATGTTTCCAGGTGTTTTTATTGAAGGGCTCCGCCACATGGCACTCCCCTAGCCCGGCCACTATGGGGGCGTAAAGAACGGCCTTCCTCACCATTTCCGGGTGTTTTGCGGCAAAACGCCCCCCAGTTACGGTTCCCCAGCTCCATCCCAGCAGGTCCAGCCGCTCCTGTCCCGATTCTTTCAGGATAAGGGCGGCCGCGGCGACAATGTCCTCCGAGGCGTAGTCAGAATCAGGCAAAAAACCGTCTTCCACCTCCTGGGACAGACCGAAGCCCGCGATATCAAGCAGCCATACGGCGTAGCCGCGGGAGGCGAAATACCGGGCTAGACTGTAGTCCCCCGCTTCCACGTCGAACTCGTGGGATGAATAAGTCACCCCGTGAACCATAAGAAGCTGCTTGGCGCACACCGCTCCCTCCGCCCCTATGCGCCTCAAGTGGAGCCTTTTGCCATTCTGTTCGAGGGGCGCGGTTTCGATTGAAAACATGATGATCCTCCCTAGGTTGTGAAATTTATCCACGGGCCGCTGAGCATGTGGAGCTGAAGCCATGTTAGATTTTCGAAGGGGGAGCTGTCAAGTCTTCCCGCTCTGGTATAGTAGTCTTTGAAAATAGCTTGTTAAAGAGGTGAATAAAATGAAAAGGGTTTTCAAGACCATATTCTTCCTTGCCCTTTTTGCATCCCTCCCCCTGGGCCGGGCTTATGCCCTGGACTGGCCGCCCTCCGGCGGTAAGCCTCTCTCCGAAATAGCGGCCATGGTGGAAAAACGGGAGGGAGGCGTGATTTTTGAGGCCGAGTTTGACGATGGCCTCTGGGAGATAAAGACCCGCGACGGAGACCGCTTTCAAAAGCTGTATATCGCCCCGGGGTCCGGCGAGGAGATACGGCGCAGGAGGGTAAAGCCCGACGAAACGCCTCCCGCGGGCGCCATGGTTCTTTCCGCCCTCATCAGGCCGGTGGAGGCCCTAAATCTTGGCGTTATAACCGAGGCGGAGTTTGACGACGGCTTATGGGAAGTAAAAATCTATGCTGAAAGGGAGAAGATCAAGCTCTACATCGATCCTTTCTCCGGCAAAATTGTGCGCCAGAAGAAAAAAAGCCGATAACTTTATATGACGGGATAATGTTCTGAATCTGGGAAACCTGATTGGTATCTGGTATCATATCCGCAGATCGCCGCAAGTCCCCCCGGTACCATCTTATTGCTGCCCGCGGGCGGTATTGGGGCGCGGCGTTTTTTGTTAAAGGAGGCGGTCCTATGATCGTATATAGAAACGCGGCGCCCGGCGACCTTCCCGGGGTGAGCGAACTGCAGAAGAAATACCACGTCTCCACTATCCGGGAGGAGGACAAGGCGGACGGGTTTGTCACCACTTTGTTCACGCCGGAGCAGTTTCTGTCCTTGATTCAGGACGAAAACGGCCTGGCGGTAGCCTGCGACGGTGACAGGATCATCTCCTACGCCATGGCCGCTTCCTGGGAGTACTGGTCGCCCTGGCCCCTGTTCCAGCATATGATTGCCGATCTGCACACAATTACATATCTGGGACGGGTGCTCGATACAAAAAATTCCTACCAGTACGGTCCGGTCTGCATTGACAGGG
>CAZXOD010000033.1:0-15258 GCA_964642285.1 uncultured Synergistaceae bacterium | reverse complement strand
CTACACCAGGACGTACACTCTTTCCCTACACGACGCTCTTCCGATCTGGGAAGGAAGGACGTGGCGCTGTTGAAGATAGGCACGCCCCAACCTCTGCCTCTGAAGATGGTTAACGACTTTATCTCCCGCCATCCTAAAATCCTCTTCCTGGAGGAGACCTATCCTGTGATGGAGATGCAGCTTCACGACAGGACGGGGATCCTGGGCAGATGGAACGGCGTTGTGCCGTCCGCCGGGGAGCTCCTTCCCGAGGTAGTGGCGGAGATTATGGCCAGTGCCCTCGGAACCGCCCTGCCAGCTTCAGACGAGGCAGTATATCTTAAAAAGGCCATAGAGGAGCTGAAGATCACTCCGCGGCGGCCCATGCTCTGCCCCGGGTGTCCTCACAGGGCGAGCCTGTTCTCCATCAGGCAGGCGCTGCCCAGCGCGATAAATCCTTCCGATATAGGCTGCTACGCCCTGGGCGTCAACCAGAAGGCCATCGATACGGTGGTGGACATGGGGGCCTCGGTGACCGCGGCCTCGGGCTTCTTCATGGCCCATAAGGCGGCCGGGCTTGAACGGCCCATAGTCAGCACCATAGGGGATTCAACCTTTTTCCACATGGGCATCCCCGGGCTGGTAAGCGCCGTGTACAACAAGCACGCCTTCGTCCTGGCAATCCTCGACAACGGAACCACCGCCATGACGGGCGCCCAGGCCAACCCTGCAGTAGGGGAAAAGCTCCGAAAGGGCGACGAGGGCCGCAGGGTGGACATTGAAGGCGTCTGCAGGGGGTGCGGGGTTAACTACGTGAAAACTGTGGAGGCCTACAGCGTGTCGGCGGGAAAAGAGGCGGTTAAAGAGGCATGGGAGCATGCCAAAACCAACTCCGAGCCGGCGGTGATAATTTTCCGTCATCCCTGTATGCTGCTCAGGCCCCAGCAGCCGATTATTTCAGTGACGGTAGACCCGGACAAATGCATCGGCTGCAAGTTCTGCATAAACTTCTTCAACTGTCCCGGCCTGGTCTTTGACGAGGAAAAGGGTAAAGCCTTTATTGACGAGAGATTCTGCGTTTCCTGCGGAGTCTGCATCTCCGTCTGCCCCCACGGGGCGATCGGGGAAGTTTCCGGGGAGGTAGACTGATATGCGGTACGTCATAGTGGGCATAGGCGGCCAGGGTATTCTTTTTTCAAGCAGGGTGCTGGGAGAAGTGTCCCTCCGCCGGGGCGAGCCCACCATAGGCAGCGAGGTCCACGGCATGGCTCAGCGGGGTGGTTCGGTAATCAGCCACTTCAAATCGGGCGACTACAAAAGCCCCCTGGTAATGGCCGGCGAGGCGGATATCCTCCTTGCCTTCGATCAGAACGAAGGGATAAGGAATCTTCATTTTCTGAGGAAGAAGGGGGCCTTCGTGGTCAACGTCCACGATAAGAGCGTCCTTGAAAACCAGTCCCTGGCGCAGTTTATAAAGGAACGGGAGATCACCGTGCACTGGCTCGAGGGGTACAGCCTGCTCAAGGAGCATATGGGCGGCAACTTCCTTTTCCTGAACGTGCTCCTTATGGGCGCCATGTGCGGAGCGGGAGTAAGCGACCTTACCCTTGAGGAGACGTCCCGGGCGGTAAAGGAGCTCTCTCCTCCCAAGTTCGAAGAGGCAAATATGAAGGTTTTTGCCATAGGGGCCGATTCCGTAAGAAGCTGAAGGTGAACGGGAAGCCGGAAACGAGGGGAGGCCGGAAAAGGCCTCCCCTTTTTAAAGAGCGGGGATTTACCCTTGCGGAGCTCCTCTCAACCCTTCTTATTTTCATGATTATCGGGGGAGGCATATCCGCAGCCATGGTTTCATCCTGGCTGGGTCCGCCGTCGGAGGCGACGGTGATCCGGGAGGGGAAGTGGGCGGCGCACTGGATGCAGAGGATATTCCACAAGGCCTTGGTGTCCCGAAGATCGTTTATTTTCAGGCTTTCTCCCTCCGTCCCCCAGGAAAAGCTTAAGGTAATATGGGAGGACAACACCACGGAGATTTACGACGGCCGGGGGCGGGCGTGGTTTACCAACCGCAGCGCCGTAATGTCGAACTGCGTCTTTTCCCCCCAGTGGAACACTATCTCCCCGGCTTTTACCATTGAAGTAGGCTCTTCTTCAAAAAAAAGAAGGCCAGTAAGGTATATTGTCGTGACTCCCTACTGCAGGGTAGCCTACAGGGATAAACCTCCCGGGGATTGAAAACAGTCCGGGTTATGGGTATATAATTGAAAAGACGTTCCGGCTTCCGGGGGACGCAGAAAGAAAATGGAGGTTGTTCCTAATGGCGGCAGCGGCAAAACCATGGTGGAGAGAGACTATCGAGACAGTGCTTTGGGCACTGGTTCTCGCCCTCGTTCTCCGTACCTTTGTAGTTCAGGCTTTCTGGATTCCCAGCGGATCCATGATCCCCACTCTGGAGGTGGGAGACAGGGTGCTGGTGGCGAAGTTCTGGTACCGGTTCGCCGAACCCAAGCGGGGGCAGCTCTTTGTCTTTCAGTATCCCGTAGACCCCAAGCGGGATTTTGTAAAACGAATAGTGGGCCTTCCGGGGGATACTATTGAGATCCGAAGCGGCGCCGTGTTCATCAACGGGCAGCCGTTAAGGGAGGAGTACGTCAAAAATCGGGACTCCTTCTCCCTCTCCGCGGGGCCCGTCTTTCCCGAGGTGCCGGTAAAGGTGCCGGACAACCAGTACTTCGCCATGGGGGATAATCGTCCCAACTCCCAGGACAGCCGCTTCTGGGGTTTTGTCCCTAAGCAGAACGTCCGGGGCCCCGTCTTTTTCAGGTATTGGCCCCTGAGCAGGATCGGGACGGTGGACTGATTGGCCCGTACCGTCTGGTATCCAGGACATATGGCGAAGGGAAAGCGAAAGCTGGCCGAACTCGCCGGAAAGCTGGATATTATTCTTGAAGTGCGGGACGCCAGGGCGCCCCGGGTAACATCGTCGCCGGTAGCGGAGGAACTTGCGGCCATCTGTCCCATGGCCGTAGTCCTGGCGAAAGAGGATCTCGCAGATAAAAAATCCACCGCCTCCTGGCTTGCCTGGTATGCCTCGAAGGGGAAGAAAGCATGGGCGGTGAATCTTCTGAAGCCCAGGATGAACCCCGTCAGAAAAGATCTTGTCGCCCTGGCTCCATCTCACCGGGAGGTCCGGCTTGCCGTCGTGGGCATACCCAATGTGGGAAAATCCATGCTCCTCAACGCCCTGGTGGGAAAATCCTCCGCTCCCGTAGGGGGTATCCCCGGAATTACCAGGGGCGTCTCATGGTACAAGGGAAACGGTATGCTGGTTGTGGATTCGCCGGGCATCCTTGATCCCCGCTCAGGAGAAGGAGTCCAGAGATGCCTGGCGTGGCTTGGCAGCAGCAGGGCTGAGGTCATCGGAGGGTACGATGTTATCGCCCTCGATCTTATCTCCGTGCTTAGGCGGAGGGAGCTGTGGTCCATGGTCGAGGAAAAATGGGGCGTGCCGGCTCCCAAAGAGGCCCGGGATGAAGAGATGCTTGAGGCCCTGGGGAGAAGGCTGGGATGCCTTGTCTCCGGCGGCGGGGTGGATAGTCTTCTGGCTGCGAGGAGATTTTTGGAGGCTTTTTCCACCGGCCGATTCGGGCCCGTAACCCTGGAGCTTCCCGGAGATTCGCCGTGGACCTAGGCAGCCTGGGACGGATTGCCGGTACGGATGAAGCGGGCCGGGGTCCCCTGGCGGGTCCGGTGGTAGCCGCCGCCGCCGTCCTTACCCCCGCCCAGGAGGAAGAGCTGCTCTCCCTCGGACTCACCGACTCAAAAAAACTTTCCGCCGCAAAAAGAGAACTGCTTTTCAGCCGGATGATTTCCCTTGGCGTAGTCAGGGCCGCCCAGTCGGCGTCCCCCGGGCGGATCGACCGGATGAATATTCTGCAGGCCTCCCTCTGGGCCATGGCCCGAAGCGTAAAAAAACTCCCCCCCTGTTACGATACGGTAGTAGCCGACGGAACTTTCTACGTTCCCGGCCTCTCCTGCCGTTCCCTGGCCCTGCCGAAGGCCGACTCCCTCGTGGCCGCCGCGGCGGCGGCGTCGGTTATTGCCAAGGTCCTGAGGGACAGAATAATGGACGTTCTTGACGGGGTCTACCCAGGATACGGATTTGCAAAGCACAAGGGCTACCCTACGGCTGCCCACCGGGCCGCCCTGGAAAAACTGGGCCTCTCCCCCGTTCACAGAAGAAGCTTCTCATGGAGGCCTCCCCGGTGACTCCCCAGGGCATAGGAGGCGTTCACGGTCCCAACATAAGGCACGGCCTGCCGGAGGGACAGCCCCGGCTGGAGGAGGGCCTACGGACTACGGAGACCCGGCTGCCGAGGATTGCCAATGGCGCCGTGGTGAACGGCCTGGTCCTCGAGGCTAAAGAAGAGGGCGCCTACATGGTCAGGGTGGCGGGGCAGACCCTGCTGGCCCGGGCGAACCTGCCCCTTATTCCAGGGCAGCACTTTAGGGCGGTGTGGGACGCCTCGGGGGACATCCCCGTCCTCCGCCTCTCCCAGGCCGAGACCGCCCTCATAGGAAAACTACCCCCCGGCGACCGGGAGATAGCCTCCGCCCTCCTGTCCCGGGGCCTCCCACTGAATGAACAGGCCCTGCCCTCTCTGAGGACCGCCTGGTCAGGCATGGGAGCCCTCCCTGAACAGCTTGGCCCTCTGGCTGAACTCTGGGCCCGGGGCATCCCCCTCACCCCCGGCAACGTTCAGATTCTGGCCTGGTACTTCAGCCTGGGCGACGGCGATGCGGCATCCCTCTGGAAAAAAATAAGGGAAGAGGTGCGGCGCCGATCCGGCCGGGGAGAGAACCCCGCCACAGTCCTGAAGGAGCTTGTGAACGGCAGTGACGACCGGGGCGCCTTCCTCAGAGGACACGGTCTTCTTTCAAGGCCGTCCAGGGACGGAGTCGACCCCTCTCTTCTCGCCCCCGCCCTTCTGCCCGCAGGAGACGGCGAGGACGCCCTGATGGCCCGGATCACCACAGGCTCGTGGAAGCGCCCGGGGAAATCCTTCTGGTCCGTTTCCTTCGAAATAGAGGGAGACAGGCTGGGCCTGCTGTCGGGGGACGTGGAGACGGACGGCAGAAACCTGGGAGTGGTTTTGAAGGCAGAACGGGAGGAGGCTTTTGAGATCCTTAACGCCCGAAGGCGGGCGCTCAGAAGAGAGCTTGGAGATCTCACTACGGCCCTCCAGGGGCTGGCTATAGTTCATGGAAGAAGAGTTCCCCGGATTCCCGGCAGAGGAATAGATATCACGGTATGAGTGGGGAAAGAAAAATGCGCCTTCAGGCGGCCGCCATAGAGTACAACGAAAAACAGGACGAAGTCCCCCGGCTGGTCGCGTCGGGCAAGGGCTATGTGGCGGAGAAGATCGTCGCCCTTGCCAGGGAGGCGGAGGTCCCCGTAGTGGAGGACGCCGCGCTGATAAGCGCCCTGATGGTCCTGGAGCTGGGCGAGGAGATCCCGGCGGAGCTTTACGAGGCGGTGGCCAGGATTCTTGCTTTTATCTACAAACTCGACAAAGGAGAAGGGCTGTGACGGCAGAACACCTTGAAAAAGGCCGCCTGGGCGAGCGCATTGCGGCGGATTACCTGGAGGGTCTGGGCTGGGAA
Source organism: uncultured Synergistaceae bacterium (assembly GCA_964642285.1). Classification (GTDB taxonomy): domain Bacteria; phylum Synergistota; class Synergistia; order Synergistales; family Aminobacteriaceae; genus Aminivibrio. Next base: position 9,618 of record CAZXOD010000033.1, on the reverse strand, counting down.
ATCCTCGAAAAAAACGTGGCTTTCCGGGGAGGAGAGCTCGACATCGTAGCCATGGCCGACGGAGAGCTGGTGGTAGTGGAGGTCAGGACCCGCTCCGAGGGGTGGATGCAGCGGGGCGAGGAATCCGTGGGACCCAGAAAAATGGGCCGCCTGGTCAGGGCGGGCAGAATTTATACGGATTCCAGGAGATGGGACGGCCCCTGGAGGATAGATATAGTCTCAGTAACGCTAAAGAGTGGCGAAAAACCCCTGGTGGAGCGCTTTGAGGATGTAACAGCAGGAGCGTACCTAACGTGAACCCTGTCTGGGGGATCACTCTTAAGGGAATGGAGGCCCTGAGGGTGGAGGTGGAGGCGGAGATCACCGGCGGACTTTTCGCGATTTCAGTAGTGGGGCTGCCCGACGCCGCGGTAAAAGAGTCCAGGGAGAGGGTGAGGGCTGCCCTGCGCTCCCTGGGGCTGTCCATAAGAGGGAGGGTGGCGGTAAACCTTGCCCCGGCCGACCTGCCCAAGGAGGGAGCTATCCTGGACCTTCCCATAGCCCTGAGCATAGCCGTAAGCATGGGAAGCATACCGGCCATTCCACCGGGCATCTACATGGGAGAGCTGGCCCTTGACGGCCGCCTGAGAGGGGTCCGGGGGGCCGTAAGCGCCGCTATTTTGGCAAAGGACCTGGGAATTCCTCTTTTTATTCCTGATGACAATGCCCCCGAAGTCTCCCTGGTGGAGGGGTGTGATGCCAGGAGCGCCTCGTGTCTGGGGGATGTGCTTGAGTTTCTCAGGGGCGAAAAAGAGCTTTCGCCCATTGAGCCCTCCTTTCCCGAGACGGTTTCATCCGCTCCCGATCCCGACTTTGCCGACATAAGAGGCCAGTCCGCCGCCAAGAGAGCCCTGGAGATAGCGGCGGCGGGTCACCACAATGTCCTGTTTACCGGCGCCCCGGGAAGCGGAAAAACCCTTCTCGCCCGGGCCCTGAGAGGAATCCTGCCTCCCCTCTCCAGAGGGGAGTTTCTGGAGGCTGCCCAGGTAAGAAGTACCCTGGGAATAGCCTTCGATCCCGGCATGGCCCCTCCCTTCAGAACAGTTCACCATACGGCGAGCATAGTCTCCATCTGCGGGGGCAGCGCCACCCTCCGGCCCGGCGAGGTAAGCCTTGCCCACCGGGGAGTGCTGTTTCTTGACGAGTTTCCCGAATTTCGCCGGGATCTTCTTGAGGCCCTGAGGCAGCCCCTGGAGGACGGCCAGATTACAGTAAGCAGGGCGTCGGGCTCGGCGACCTATCCGTGCAGAGTTCTGCTGATCGCGGCGTGTAATCCTTGTCCTTGCGGTTGGGAAGGCGATCCCGTGGAACGGTGTACCTGTTCCGCCTCTGAGCGGGACCGGTATAAAAAGAAACTCTCCGGCCCCATTCTGGACAGGATCGACCTCCACGTCCCCGTTCCCAGGCTTCTCCCCGGAGAGCTTGTGGCGGTGGAGTCCGGGGGAGGAGAGGAGAGCAGGGCTATTGCTGAAAGAGTCAGGGTCGCCAGGGAGATTCAGAGGGAGAGGTGGGCCGGTGACGGCTTCTCCTGCAACGCCGAACTTCCCGAGCGGATGGTGAGGCGCGCTCTCAGGCTGGATAAGGAGGTGCGCCCCTTTATGGCGTCCATGGCGGAGCGCCTGCGCCTCTCAGGCAGGGGCATAAGCAGAGTGATGAAAGTATCCAGGACCATCGCCGATCTGGCGGGCAGCCCCCGGGTGGAAGTTCCCCACGTGGCGGAGGCCCTTGCCTACAGGGACGGAGGACTCGCCCCATGACCCCTCTGCTTAGGGTTCTGTTGCTGCTTACCGCGTCGGGGGGCTCGCCTCAGAGCCTGTGGGCGGCCGCGGCCAGACAAAACGTGGATCCTGAACAGTTTCTGCGGGGAGGGCCGCCTCTTTGGGAAAAACTGGGCTATTCTCCCGCCGTCCTCAAAAGACTGACTGAGCTCTCCGCCGGGAAGTGGCCGGAGGAAGAGGCCGCCGCCGCAAAGAGAAACGGGGTAAAGCTTCTGCCCTTCAGCCACGAAGAATTCCCTCAAAAGCTGACGGGACTTCCCGGAGGGCCGGTACTGCTCTACGTCAGGGGAGAATGGCCCCTGGAGGGTCCTTCCGTGGCCGTAGTGGGAACACGCAAGTGCAGCCCCTACGGAAGGCAGGTCGCCGCCGGGATAGGCCGGGCGGCCGCCGGGGCGGGAGGGGTGGTGATCAGCGGCGGAGCCGCGGGAATCGACGGCGCCGCCCATGAGGGCTGTCTGGATTGCGGCGGAGCTACTATTGCGGTGCTGGGCACCGGGGTGGACATTTTCTACCCCGGCGGCCACGAGGACCTGTTCCGGAGGATCCTGGACGGAGGAGGAGCCCTGGTTTCGGAGTATCCCTTTGGCACAACCCCCCGCAAGTGGCATTTCCCGGAGCGGAACAGGATTATTGCCGGAATGGCCGACCGTCTTGTGGTGGTGGAGGCGCCCTATAAAAGCGGCGCCATGAGTACCGCCCGCCATGCCCTGGACGGGGGAAAAGAAGTTTGGGCCGTTCCCGGCAGGATCACCGAAGACGCCTGCGGAGGCTCAAACAGGCTGATTTTCGACGGGGCCCACCCCCTGGTCTCCATAAAGGAATTTACGACCCTGGCCTTTGACAGACAGCTGTCACTCTTTCCGGAGGAGAAAATTCGAAAGAAAAATACGCCTTACACTGAAAAAGAACAAAAAATTCTTTCCGTTCTAGAAAAATATGGAGAAAGAACAGTTGACAACATAGCTGTTGAATGTACAATGTCTCCCGCCGACGTCTTATCCTGCCTGGCCGTAATGGCTGCGGCGGGGAGCGTCTTCCCGTCCGGGCCGGGACGCTGGAGCGCCTCGCCCGGGTAGATAAATTCTTTAAAACGGAAAGGAAGAATCCTGTGGCCATATCATCCGGAACCGAAAGAACCCGCAAAAACGGGACGAGAACGCCTCTTCTGATGCGCAGAGTTCTGCACGAATGCGAAAGAAGATCCCTCTCCCTTGAGGCTCAGGGAATAATATACAAGTGTCTCGCGACGGAAGAAGTCGAACTGGAGGTCATCGAGAGGGCCATCCAGGAGGCGGTCTCCCTCAGCTTCCTTAAACACTCCTCGGTGGACGCCCCTCTTTTTGAAGCGATTATGGACGCCGTCCTGGACGACTGCTCCTTCGAAATTCCAGGCAGCCCCCAGGGCATGGCGTACCCTGTAAGCTTCCGGGTCTGCTGACAAGGACTTCAAATGGCAAAAGCTATCAAAAAAAAGACAGAACATACCCCCGAAGCGGAAACAAAAAAGGGGACCGTAAAATCCGCCCCGAAAAAGACCGCCCTCTCCCGGGACCGAAAAACGGCTTCAAAACCGAAAGCCGCGAAGAAGACGACAGAATCGGCAAGCGGCAAGACTCTGGTAATAGTGGAGTCTCCCACCAAGGCGAAGACCCTGGCAAAGATTTTGGGATCGAAATACACAGTAAAGTCCAGCGTGGGGCACATCAGGGACCTGCCGAAAAGTCGGCTGGCCATCGATATAGAAAATGACTTTGCGCCGGAATACATCCTCGTAAAGGGCAAGGCCCCGGTGAAAAATGAACTCGCCGCCCTCGCCAAAACGGCTTCAAAAGTAATCATGGCCTCTGACCCCGACAGAGAGGGGGAGGCTATCGCCTGGCATCTGTGCGAGCTTCTGGGGGTGGACCCCACCTCTCCCTGCAGGGTTCGTTTTTACGAGATAACCTCCCCGGCGGTAAAAGCCGCCATAGAAAAGCTTGAAACAGTGGATATGAACAAAGTGGACGCCCAGCAGGCCAGACGGATTCTCGACAGGCTCGTGGGGTACACGCTGAGCCCCCTGCTTTGGAAAAAAATCCGCAGGGGCCTGTCCGCCGGCAGGGTTCAGTCCGTCGCCCTGGCCCTAATATGCTCCCGGGAGAGGGAGATAAAGGACTTTGTCCCCAGGGCCTACTGGATTATTACCGTGGCGGCCTCCGCGGCCGATGGCAGAAGCTATGTGCTCAGGTGCGACAGCTTCGACGGCAAATCCCTCTGGAAAGAGGGCAAACCCCTTCTCATAGACTCCGAAGAGATGGTGGAGGCCATCCTGGCGGAGATAGAAAACAACCCTCTCTCCGTGGCGGATTTCAAGGTCAGGGAGAGTTTAAGAACTGCCCCGGCGCCTTTTAAAACCAGCACCCTTCAGCAGGAGGCCGCCAGAAGGTCGAGCCTTTCGCCCCGAAGGACCATGAGCCTGGCCCAGCAGCTTTACGAGGGCGTCGCCATTCCGGGCAGAGGCCCTACGGGACTGATAACCTACATGCGCACCGACAGCCTCAGGATTGCCCCCGAGGCCCTGGAAAAGTGCAGAGGCTACATATCCTCCCGATTCGGCGCCGCCTACCTTCCCGCAAAGGCTAACGTCCACGAGGGAAAGGGCCGCTCCCAGGACGCCCACGAGGCCATCAGGCCCACGGATGTGGAGATCACCCCGGAAAGCCTGGAGGGCATTCTCACCCCTGACCAGATGAAGCTCTACTCCCTCATCTGGCGGCGCTTTACCGCCTCTCAGATGGCCCGGGCGAAGGTAGCCAACGCAACCCTCACCGCCGTTGCCGGTAAGGCCGGATTCAGGCAGCTCGGAGAGACCCTGGTCTTCCCGGGATGGAGCGCCCTGTGGCCTCTGGACCTCAAGGGTGAATCCATGGCCCCGGCGTCAAAGGGTGAGATCCTGACGGTGGAGAGTACGGAAAAAGAGCAGAAATTCACCAGGCCCCCGGCTCGATTCTCTGAAGCCACCCTGATTAAGGTGCTTGAAGACGAAGGGGTGGGAAGGCCGTCCACCTACGCCTCCATAGTGGAGACCCTCTACGACAGGGGATATGTGGTGCGGAACGAGGAGCGCAGGCTTCAGCCCACGGCCCTGGGCGAAACGGTGGACCGGTTTCTGGTTAAGTATTTCGACAAGGACAGTCCCTCGTCCATAGTGGACACGGGCTTCACCGCCCGGATGGAGGAAAGCCTGGACGAAGTGGAGGAGGGCAAGGCCCCCTGGGTTCAGGTGATGAAGGATTTCTGGCGGGATTTCACCGCTACCATGGAGAAGGCCGAAACCGCCCCCGCGGAACCTCCTCTCGCTCCCGAACTCATAGGCGAGGACTGCCCGGAGTGCGGCAAACCTCTGGTGCTGAAGCACGGACGTTTTGGCGAGTTTGTGGGGTGCAGCGGCTACCCTGAGTGCAGATATACCAGGCCCGTCCTGGCTAAGACCGGCGTCAAGTGCCCCAAGTGCGGCGAGGGGGACGTGGTTAAAAGAAAGAGCCGGAAGGGCAGGCCCTTCTACGGATGCTCCCGGTACCCAGACTGCGACTACGCCTCCTGGGCCCAGCCCACGGGAAAAAAGTGCCCTGAATGCGGGGGTGCCATGGTGGGCGCCGGGCGGGACGGGAGCGAAAAGTGCTCTGAGTGCGGCCATGCGGCCCCCGGAGAGGCAGGGGCGGATGAGTAGCCCCGCCGTTTCTATCATCGGCGGAGGGCTTGCAGGAGCGGATGCCGCCTGGGCCCTGGCGTCCAGGGGGATCAAGGTAGTTCTTTATGAGATGCGCCCCCTTTCCACCACTCCCGCCCACAGGACGGACCTGCTGGCGGAGGTGGTCTGCAGCAACTCCTTCGGGGCGGACAGCCCGTCAAGCCCGGCGGGTATCCTGAAAAACGAACTCAGGCGGCTAAGCAGCCTGGTGATGAAGTGCGCCGATAAATCCCGGGTTCCGGCTGGAAAAGCTCTGGCGGTGGACCGGGATATCTTTTCCCGACTGGCGACGGAGATGCTGGAAGAGCACCCCCTGGTGGAAATAATCCGGGAAGAACGGACGTCCCTACCTGAGGGACCGGTCATCATAGCCACGGGGCCTCTCACGTCCCCGGCCATGGCCGGGGAGATAAAAAAACTGGCCGGGGAGGATTACCTCGCCTTCTTCGACGCTATCGCCCCCGTGGTGGAGGCGGACTCCATCGACATGAACATAGCCTTCCGAAAGGGAAGATGGGGCCAGGAGGACGACTACATCAACTGCCCCTTCAACAGGGATGAGTACGAGGCCTTCATAGAGGCCCTTACGACTGCTGAAAGAGTACTGCCCCACGACTTCGAGGACTCCCCCTCATGGTTTGAGGGGTGTCTTCCGGTGGAGGTCATGGCCTCCCGGGGGCTTGACACTCTTCGTTTCGGCCCTATGCGCCCCGTGGGGCTGCCCCTTCCCGGTACGGAAAAAGAAGCCTGGGCGGTGGCCCAGCTCCGGCAGGACAACAAGGAAGGGACGCTGTACAATATCGTCGGCTTCCAGACCAGCCTCCGCTGGGGCGAGCAGGAGAGAGTGTTTAGGATGATCCCGGGCCTGGCCGAAGCGGAGTTTGCCCGTTTTGGGGTAATGCACAGAAATATTTACGTTAACGCTCCGGCGGTGCTCGACAGCCGCCTCCGGTTTAAAAGCGGTCCTGAAGATCTCTTCCTGGCGGGGCAGATAACGGGCGTGGAGGGCTACCTGGAGAGCGCGGCCATGGGTTTGGCGGCGGCGCTCAATATGGCGGCCCTGCTCCTTGAAAAACCCTTCCCCGAATGGCCCCGGGAGACGGCAATAGGCGCCCTGCTTCACTACCTGGGTGACGCCGTGGAGCGCAGATTTCAGCCCATGAATATGAATATGGGCCTTTTTCCTCCCCTGGAGGAGAGGATCCGCAACAAGGCCCGTCGGTCGGAACTTGCGGCCCTGCGGGCAGAAGAGGCTTTTTCGCCCTTCCTTGCGGCCCTGGAAGACCTGACGGCCCTCCGGTAATTCTTTTCATTTCTATCTTCCTCGGATGAGAGAAACCTTCCGGAAAAATGCCTTATGTTTATTGCTTGCCGGGCGCACTGTGATATAATGCTTTTATTGACTCTTTAGAAAACTGTCGGGAGTCTAGAAAAAGACGATAAAATATGACCATGCAGGAAAAGATCTCCATCTATCTGGATCTTTTTTTTGATCATCTTCGCTTTGAAAAGGAGACTTCGCCTCATACTGTGACCAACTACGGGGTGGATCTGGCACAGTTTGCCGAGTTTCTTGAAGCGGCGGGGGTAACGGACCCGGCGGAGGTGGAAGGGCCTTTGATAAGGTCGTGGCTGAGGGAGATGGCGGGCTTTGGCTACGCCAAGACCTCGGCCGCAAGAAAACTGTCCTCCGTCCGGAGCTGGTTTGCCTTTCTGTTCGATCGGGGCCTCGTCCCCAAAGACCCGGCCAGGGACGTAAAGGGTCCCAGGCTGCCGTCAAAACTGCCCAGGGCTCTGTCCGAGGACGACGCGGCCCGGCTGGTGGAGGCGGGTGATTCAGGGGCGGACCCCGTCAGGGACAGAGCGGTCCTGGAGCTTCTCTACGGGTGCGGCCTGAGGATCGCGGAACTTGCGGGCCTTCGCCGACAAGACATTGATCTTGACGAGCGAATGATCTGGGTGATGGGAAAAGGAAACAAGGAGAGGATCGTTCCCTTCGGGGGCAAGGCCCGGGACGCGCTGACTGCCTGGTTTGATTCTGCTCCGTTGGAAGGGGAGTATGTCTTTCCCGGGCAGAGCGAAGGGGCCGTAACGGTCAGGACCATCAACAGGATAGTCCGGCGGGCGGCGCTGGCCGCCGGAGTTGCCGGGGCGACACCCCACACTCTTAGGCACAGCTTTGCGACCCACCTGCTTGACCGGGGCGCCTCCCTGAAAGTTGTTCAGGAGCTGCTGGGCCACGAGAGCCTTGTCACCACCCAGCGGTATCTGGCCGTCAGCGCGGAGCGGCTTAAAAAAAGTTACGAAAGGGCCCATCCCAGGGCAAAAGGAGAAAACGACGATGTTCAGGGGAACGACAATTGTTTGCATCAGGAAGGGCGATAAAGTAGCCATGGCCGGCGACGGCCAGGTCACTTTGGGATCCCAGATTATAAAATCAGGCGCAAAAAAAGTCCGGAGGCTCTACAAAGGATCGGTGCTGGCAGGCTTCGCCGGCAGTACTGCCGACGCCATGACCCTCCTGGAGAGGTTCGAGACCCGCCTTGAGGAAAACTCCGGCGACCTCATGAGGTCCGCCGTATCCCTCGTCAAGGAGTGGCGTACCGACAGGGCCCTCAGGAGGCTGGAGGCCCTGATGATAGTGGCCGACGCAAAGCTTACCCTTATGCTCTCGGGCTCGGGTGATATTCTGGAGCCGGAAAATAACGTGGCCGCCATCGGCTCCGGCTCGGGGTTCGCCCAGGCGGCGGCTCTTGCTTTTCTGGAGTGCAGCGACCTGTCCCCTTCCGCGATTGCGGCAAAGTCCATCGGGATCGCCGCTGAGATCTGCATCTACACAGATAACGTTATAACCGTGGAGGCCATCGGAGAATGACCCTTATGGAGGAAAGCCGGTTCGACCTCACGCCCCGGCAGATAGTGGAGTACCTGGACCGCTATATTGTCGGTCAGGAAAAGGCCAAAAAGTCCGTAGCCATAGCCCTGCGCAACCGGATCCGCAGGAGGCGTCTCCCGGAGGACATTGCCAGGGAGGTAGCCCCCAAAAACATTCTAATGGTGGGCCCCACCGGCGTGGGCAAGACGGAGATAGCCCGCCGCCTGGCGGATCTTGTCAAGGCGCCCTTTGTAAAGGTGGAGGCCACCAAGTTTACCGAGGTGGGCTACGTGGGCCGGGATGTGGAGTCCATAGTCAGAGATCTGGCCGAGACCGCCGTGGCCATGGTGAAAAAACGTAAAATTGAAGACGTCAGGGAGCCGGCGGCGGAGAGGGCGGAACAGCGCCTTGCCGACGCCCTGCTGCCCCGGTCCGAGAAGAGGCCCCAGATGCCCGATTTCATGCGCATCTTCGGCGATGCCTCCCGGGAGAAAGAACAGGAAAAGGAAGTGCCTTCCGAGGACGACAGAGTTAGGGATTCCACCAGAAGAAAGATTCTTACCCTTCTTCAGGAGGGCAAGCTCGACGACCGGGAAGTGGAGATTGACGTGACCGAGAGTCAGTCGGTGGGCATACCCGTCCTGGGCGGAGCCGGGATGGACTCCATGGGCATAAACCTGAACGATATGCTTGGGGGCCTGCTACCGAAAAAGACAAAGAGGCGAAGGATGAAGGTCTCCGAGGCCAGGGCCATGCTGGCGGCGGAAGAGGCCGAAAAGCTGGTGGATATGGACGCTGTCGTCAGGGAGGCCCTTGACAGGGCTCAGCAAGAGGGCATCGTCTTTATTGATGAAATAGATAAAGTCGTTGGCCGGGGCGGCGCGGGCGGCCCCGACGTAAGCCGGGAGGGTGTTCAGCGGGATCTTCTTCCCATTGTGGAGGGCTCTCCCGTGCAGACCAAGTACGGCACTGTGAACACCGACCACATACTATTTATCAGCGCCGGGGCGTTTTCCGCCGTGAAGCCCTCCGATCTGGTACCGGAGCTTCAGGGCAGATTCCCCATAAGAGTGGAACTTCAGCCCCTCTCCAGGGAGGATTTGGCCAGGATACTGGTGGAGCCTGAGAACAGCCTTTTAAGACAGTACACCGCCCTGCTTGCCACAGAGGGAGTGGAGATCAGCTTTACCCCGGAG
>CAZXOD010000032.1:0-15419 GCA_964642285.1 uncultured Synergistaceae bacterium | reverse complement strand
GCAGACTGATGACGACAGGGGAGAGAGTCGCGGGACGATCTCTGTCAAGGGCGGAGACCAGGATGTGGGCGGTCATGATCGCGGGAATTCCTGACTTGATGAGAGCCCTGAAAGGGGCGAGTTCGATTTTTCCCAGGCTTTCTATATCGGATGAGATGGCGGGAAGGTCTCTGTGGGAGTCGGCCGCAGCATTTCCGTGGCCCGGAAAGTGCTTGCCCACCGGTATCACTCCCTCTTTCAGGGAAGCCGTAGCCATGGCAACGGCAAACTCTGATACCAGTTCGGGGGAAGATCCGAAGGACCGCACGCCGATTACGGGGTTCAGAGGGTTGTTGTTGACGTCCGCTACAGGCGCGAAATTCATATTTATTCCTAGGACTGAAAGCTCCCTGGCGCAGTCGGAGGCCGCCTCGGCGGCAAGGATTTCGTCGCCGGCTGCTCCAAGGGCCATGTTGCCGGGAAATTGGGATACCCCCTCGCGAATTCTGGAAACTATGCCGCCCTCCTGGTCGATGGCGACAAATAGGGGAGGGGCGCCCGATGACCGGGCCAGAGTCTGCATTTCATCGCAAAGTTCTTTAACCTGAGCCGTTGAAGCAATATTCCCCCAGCTGGAGTAGAGTACCACTCCGCCGATTTTCAGATCTTCGACGAGCTTTCTGAGGGAGGGCGACAGGGAGGGCCCCTCGAAGGAGCACATCATTATCTGGCCGACCTTTTCTTCCAGAGAAAGGATTGCCGCGGTTGCCCCGGAAACCGGAACTGATGAAAGCATTATGATAAAAAGGGCGAAAATAAGGTTTTTTGTCCGATTCATTCTTTTTTCTTGTCCAGCTCGGACTGGACTTTTTCAAGAAGCTGCTCCTGGGTAAGGACGTGATTCCCGCTATAATAAATAAAACCGTGCTTTATGCCGACCGTAAAGGGAAGAGAGTCAATTAGCTCCTCCAGAGGTTCGGGCAGTTCTTTCAGTTTTATGCTGACCTCTTTGGCTCCCTGCTGGGGAGTTTCTGGCAGAAGAAGCAGGATTTTGCGCTCATCCAGAATAAAGGCTATGTCGCTTGCTCTTATCACGCTCCGCACAAATCCTGAAAAGGACTTCATAAATTTCTTTTCCAGTTCCTGTTCGTAGTTCCGTCCCGGGCTGTACACAAATTCTACCGCCAGCATGACGCTGCTGAGCCACCTCCTGTAGCGGAAGGCCCTGCCTAGTTCCTCGGGAATGCGGATGGCGGCGTATTCAGGGGAGTAAAGCCCGGTTATTTCGTCCAGCAGCCTCAAACCTCCCCTGTTGCCGGAAGATAGGTTTGCCCCACTCTTCCTGGAGGGCAGTTCTACCAGCGCAAAAAAGAACAGCTCGCCCTGGGGCGCCTGGAATACGGCGTACTGTTTATTGCTCAGGTCGGCAGTCTCTTCGCCGGGAATTAAAAAGTCGGTTATCACCGCGCCGGGGACGTCGCTGCCTGGCGCTATGGCGGAGAAGGCCCTGTTTGCCTCTATTATCGCCCCGGTGGAATTAACAGTAAGAGCCGGAACGGGTATGCTGTCCAGGGCGGATTCATGAGAATTCCGCGATTCATACAGCGGGGACTGATCGTCTTCTTCGCCTGAATTCCTTTGAGAGAAGTCCAGAAACTGGTTCATGAGAATGAGGGCGCCTGAAACGGCAATTATGACCCCTGTCCAGGGAACTATCCGGAGAGTCCCAGCTTCAAGCGAAACTCCCGCCACTATCATGCCCTGGCTGAGAAGCTGGAGAGGGGTCAGCAGCCGAATAAATTCCCGCCTTATGGCCAGAACGTAGACGCCGGTTATAAGAAAATAGATTATTATGAGGAGCGCCCAAAAGGGCGCTCCTATTCCAACGGGCGCGGTCTGCCCTCCAAGCAGCAGAAGCGCCGCGGCAATGGGGATGGATAAAACAGGCGGGAGGGTGACCCAGGCGCTCATATTACCTGAAAATTACAGTCTCATCCGAAGGATACTGCATCTTGTATATAACTTCCACTCTTTTTGTCTCCCCCGGGGACAGGGCAAGCTTCCATGTAAGGATTCCCTTTTCGTCCCGCTCGGTGGGACTGGGTTCAGTCTTTTCAATCTCCACGGTGATTTTTTCCTGGGCCGACACGGGAACTCTGTCCTTAAGCAGCACAGTGGCGGCCTTGCCTAGGCCGTTGGTTACCTCTATGGTATAGCCGTCCTCCACGCGCCCCTTGCCCGACCACCAGGTGCTTCCTTCCTTGGGCACGATCTTCTCTTTTACGGATTTAATAAGGGGTATCTTGCCGAAGGTGAGAAGAAGGTCGCCGCCCTCTCCCCGCTCAGCAAGACTTGTTTTGGCCGAAAGAGTCCCGTCCACGGACAGCTCCGCCGTACCCGGCAGTATGGTTACGGGGATATTTTTTGACTCAGCCATAATCCAGGCCTCTTTGGAAAGGACCGGCGCCGCTATAATGGAGACGTCGCTCTTCAGCTCGAACTCTCCCAGCAGAAACTCTCCCTGACGGTTGTCTCCCCGTATGGAGCCCCTTGCGCTTGCGGACATATCAGTCATGGTCCTGACTATCTTCGGAGGAGCGGCCATCATGGGCGCCGGAGCGGCTCCCAGCGTGGGAGCGCTGAAATCATCAAGGCTCCTCCCCCTGGGACTCCGGGTTTCATAGGCAAAGTCCGCGATCTGAGGCTTCAGCTCCGGGGGGGTCACCGTAGTTGAAGGGACAGTGGTGTGAAAATAAAGGTCTCCGTCGAAGGTGATTCCAGTCATCTGGTTCGCTCTGGCCATAAGAGAGGCGGAGATCAGACCCCCGTCCGTATCCAGGTTCATTCTGTAAAAAGAATGCCATCCGGCGTGGGAGGTCCACGCTTCCACGAGAAATTTATCGCCGCCCTCCACAGTTGCCGTTACAGAGACGGCCGTGGACGAGCTTTCAGGCAGCAGGTTTTCGTAATCGCTCCGCAGCGCATTGAGCTCAATTTTGCTCTCGCTCAGCTCCGAGGCTATGGAAATGAGGTCCGTTTCAAGTTTTTCTCTGACTCTTCTGGCGGCCTCCACATATTCGGCCATCTCAGCGCCCTTCAGATCTCTGGGGAGGGGGCCTGAAAGAAGGCTGAAGGACTGCTTTATCGCCGATTCTTTGGCCGTCAGGTAGGCGATTGCCTTTTCCTTTTCCCTGATCGAGGCGTGAAGGTCTTTAAGGTGGTCGGGAACCCACCCCGGTCTTGGTATATCCACCGCTTCAAAGGAGATTACTTTCTGCCCGGCGACGGGAAGGGGCCGCAGCGTGGAAGAGTCAAAAGCTCCCGGCAGCACGAAAGATATCGTCCCATCCGCGGGAGCTTCAAAAAGGACCCGCGCTCCACCGGGGTAAAAGTCCACCCTGGAGTGGGGCGGAAGGGCTCCGTCCGCAAAGGAAGCTTCCGGCTGCCCCGTCATAAAAAGAAACAGTATCGCGATTAAAGTTAATATAAACCTCATTGCGCATTCCTCCTTTTCATCTCCGGCGGGGTTGATTGCTTACAGAATATAATAACAGAAAAATGCCCGATCAAACCAGATAGTTCTTCCTTCAGGGTTTTTAGCCATTCGGAGCCTGGAGCGGTTATAATTCACCGGAGAAAGGGCCTGAAACATTAAGGAGGAGTAGCGATGCTGAAGTGTGGAATCATCGGCCTGCCGCTGAGCGGAAAGAGCACGGTATTCAATGTGGCAACCCGGGCGGGAGCCGAGGTTAAACCCTACGCGGGGGGAAAGACGGACCCCAACAGGGCAATGGTGAACGTGCCGGACGAGCGGTTTGATAGCCTTGCCAGGCTGTTCGAACCCAAAAAGGAAACTCCGGCCACGGTGGAGTTTGTCGATCTCGCGGGGCTTTCCAGAAATGCCGGCAAGGGAGAGGGCCTGGGAAATTCATTTCTTTCCTTTGTATCTGAATCGGACGCCCTTGTTCACGTTATAAGGCTCTTCAGCAACCCCGAAGTGCCTCACCCTGAAAACTCCGTGGACCCCCTGAGGGACTGGTCCATTGTGGAAATGGAGCTGATCTTCCGGGACCTTGGCGTAATAGAAAACCGCCTCTCCAGGCTGGATGCCAAGAAAAAAATGACTCCCGCCGAACAGGCCGAATACGCACTGCTTGAAAAATGTCAGGCATGGCTTCTGGACGAGCGTCCCCTCAGGGATTTCGACCTGTCACCCGATGAAAAGAAATCTCTCGGCGGCTTCGCCTTTGTAACGTTAAAGCCGGAGATAATCATCGCCAACCTGGACGAAGGCCAGACGGACGAGGATCTGCCCCTTCTGGAGCCTCTCCGGGCCCTGGCGTCTGAAAAAGGAATTCCTCTTGTCAGGGTATTCGGCAGGATGGAGATGGAACTTGCGGAGCTGGAGGCCGACGAGCAGGCCGAATTCATGAAAGACCTCGGATTGACGGAGCCGGGCCGGGACCGTCTGATATCAAAAGCCTATGGCATGCTGGGGCTTATATCTTTTTTCACCACCGGCAAGGACGAGGTAAAGGCGTGGACCCTCCGCAAAGGACAGACGGCCCTGGACGCGGCCGGGGCGATTCATTCCGACCTGGCCAGGGGGTTTATCCGCGCCCAGGTTGTGTCCTACGAAGATTTCCAGTCAAACGGCGCCTCCATGGCAAAATGCAGGGAGAAGGGAGCCCTGCGGCTGGAGGGCAAGGAGTACAAAGTGGCGGACGGGGACATGATAGAAATCCGGTTCAACGTCTAATATGGTAAAATTATCGCAACAAACATTTTTACGGAGGAGGCGCTTTCTATGGCCATGCCAATGCAGGTAAGTCTGGACGAAATCCTCTCCATGCTTCTGGCGAGAGTGGACAGCCTTGCCCTAAGCGACGAGAATTCCAAGAGCAAGTTCAATATCATCACCAGGGCGCTTTATAAAAAAGGCGTTTTAACGGATGAGGATGTAATCGACTCCATCCGGGAGGAGCACAGGATGCTCAAGGAGCTCGGCGTGATTGCCGAAATGCCCGACGAAGAGATGGTGGCTACCATCGCGGACAACATCCTTCAGTGGATTAAGGGCGACGTGGACGCCCTTAAGAAGGGCATGGAAGAGTACGAAAAAAAGGTTCAGGAGGCCATGAGCAAGCAGAGCCAGAAGCCCAGAATCGACGTGGCCTCTCCGGCGGTGCTTCAGCAGCTGGACCGCATGGGCGGAAAACAGGGCGGCGGCAAGCTCATTCTTTAAAATACTATTTCGGACTCAGGCCCGTCCCCGGACGGGCCTTTTTTGTGGGGCTGCGGCTTGAAGTTTGACTCTCCCAAAATCATGAGATACACTTCAGTTTGGCTACAAAATCTCCGGAGCCTGGAGGCGCGCAGACATGGACGCACTGGAACGCATTGAAGAGCTCCTTGACGAGGCCTACTATACCGACGACCCCGTCGAAATGGAGCGCCTGGCAAGAGAAGTTCTTGAACTGGACGAGGATAACGCTGAGGCCATCATACTTCTGGCCGACGCCGTTGAGTACTCGGAGGAAAAAATCACCCTTCTGGAGAAAGCCAGGGACATTCTTACTGAAGAAATAGAGGCGGTCCTTCACTCCCCTGAAGGGAATGTCCTGGAGGACGACACGGGCATGCTCTATATAGCCGTGCTTCAGCGGCTTGGGTTTGCCCACTTCTCCGAGGGAAGAAACGAAGAGGCCCTTGCCATTGCCAGGGACATCGAGCAGTACGACCCGGAGGGAGAAACCCTCGCAAGAACTCTCCTTTACAGGGTGATGCTTGAAATGGAGCTGGATTCCGAAGTGCTCCAGGAGGCCCTTAAAGACGGAAAAGACAGCCTGGCCGCCGTGCATGGGAAGGCCATAGCCGCTTTTCGCCTTTCAGGGCCGGGAAGGCCCGCCTACCGGGCTTTGTGGGATGCTTTCCTGGCCGGGCCGGAGATACCTTTTTACATCCTCGGTTTCATGACGGAGTCGGACGAGGCGTCGGAAGAGGAGCTTGAGGAGTACAACTTCGCCCTTCTCTTCGAGGATGCCTGGTCTTCGGACAGCGAGCTTATAAAATGGCTCACGAGGGCGACTATCCTTCTTGGGCTCACCGCCTCTCTGTTCCCCGGGGACGATGTTGAAAAGATGATTATACTGGCCGACGCCCTGGAGATAGCCGATTTCGTGGAGGACGCCATGGTAAAAACCGAGAGCAGGAACGACTGGGGAACCCTCTCCCGGAGCGAGCGGACGGAGGCAGCGCTTAAGATGTTTTCCGAGGGCGTATTTCTGCCTTTGGAAGAGTAAACGCCGTGCTTGACGATCTCTCTCTGCACATTCTTGATATTGCCGAAAACGGCGTCAACGCCGGAGCCGGCAGGGTATCGGTTGAAATTGACCACCAGGGCGACCTGCTCAAGCTTACAGTGAGCGACAACGGGCGCGGGATGAACGAAGAAACGGTGAAGTCGGTGACGAACCCTTTTTACACCACCAGAACCGAGCGTAGGGTGGGGCTCGGACTTCCCTTTCTGAAGCAGCTTGCCGAGCTATGCGAGGGGGATTTTTCCATAGCCTCGGCCCCGGGAAAGGGTACTGTGGTCAGGGCGTCTTTTATGATGTCGTCGGTGGACGCTCCTCCCATGGGCGATATTCCGTCCACCCTCTTTACCCTCTTTCTGGGCTACCCGGACGTTACCTGGGAGTACATTCACCGCCGCGACGACGGGGAGTTTATCCTGAACAGCGTCGAGCTTAAGGAGGCCCTGGGGGGAGGTAACCCCTTTGCGGACCCCTCCCTGTCAGGGGCAATAAAAGAATTTATCGAAACCAATATCAGCGAGCTTTACGAATAACCAGGCAGAACATAAATTAATCCGGACGCTAAAAACGACGGGGGGAAGACATGGTATGAAAACGCCTGCGGAATTGGCAAGGGCGGCGTGTATAGCTTCAAGAACGAAGGGCAATCTGTCCGTCCGCCAGATGCTGCTTATGGGAATTCTCGCGGGGGCCTATATTGCCTTTGCCGGATGGCTGATGACAGTTGTCTCCCACGACTTGCCCCAATTTGCGGGAAGCGGCTTTACCAGGTTTTTATCGGGAGTCGTCTTCAGTACCGGACTCATATTTGTCGTCCTGAGCGGGTCGGAGCTCTTTACGGGAAACTGCATGATGCCCCTGGGGTACCTGGCGGGCTACACGCCCCTGAAAAAAATTCTCAGAAACTGGGCCTGGGTGTATACGGCCAACCTCATAGGCAGCATACTGATCGCCGCCCTGATCTTTTTTTCAGGGCTGGCCGACAACGCCGTAGGCGGAAGGGCGCTCCAGGTGGCCGCAGACAAGATGGCCCTGCCTTTTGTACAGGCCTTTTGCAGGGGCATACTCTGCAACTGGATCGTGGTGCTGGCGGTGTGGATGTCCATGGCGGCGGATGACGTAATAGGAAAAATCTGGGCTATCTTCTTCCCCATAATGGCCTTTATCGCCTCGGGATTCGAGCACTCCGTAGCCAATATGTACTATATGTCCCTGGCGCTGATGCTCAAGGGGACTCCCGCGGCAGTGGCCTCTTCGGGGCTATCGGAGCAGGCGATGGCCGCCATTTCAACGGGGGGATTCTTCAGCAACCTCATCCCCGTGACCATCGGGAACATGGTGGGCGGCGTCCTGTTTGTAGCAATTTTCTACTACTTCATTTTCAAGGATAATCTCGCGGACCTGAGGGGCTCGCACGACTGAGCAAGCCGGCAACCGGAGCAGCGTCTTACCTTCTCCCGGCTTGTGGTATAATGTGGCTGGAAAAAGAGGCCAATACCCTGCGATGCCCGTGATTGTGATTTTAGTCTTGAGCCAACACTCGAGCCTTGCGGGGCCGGAAGTTCGGGCCGGTGAAGCAGATGCTTCGGCATCGACGGATCTTAGTCCCGACAGGCCCCAATAATAAAGGAACGGGTCAAGACATTCATAACACGACATTGCGGGGCTAATGAATTCAGGGGCGGGGATTGTTTTACCCCGCCCCTGCCCTATATGGAGAAAGGAGACTGCTGTATGCCTTCAGAAATTTTGCCGCCCTTCTGGCATCCCTCCGCCGCCGGAGGATTTATCCTCGACTGGGACGGGGTGCTGGCGGAAACAAAGCTTAACTTTGCTCCCGTTCGGGAGAAGTATTTTGAAGGCAGGTTCGTCCCCCTGTTTGAGGCCATGGAGGTTCTTCCCCCTGATACCGCCGCCGCCCTGGAAAAAGATATTTACGATGTGGAAATGGGGGGCGCCGAGTGCGCGGAACCGGTAGACGGAGCGGTGGAGCTCATCGAATGGCTGGAGGACAAGGGGATTCCCTGGTGCGTGGTGTCCCGCAACTGCCATGACTCTATAACCCTGGCCGCCGACAGGACGGGCATCCCTCTTCCGGCAGTGGTGCGGAGCAGGGACGAACCCCCGGTAAAGCCCGAGCCAGAGGCTCTCTGGTCGGCCGCCGCCGAGATAGGGGCGCCACCTGAAAAATGCGTAATGGTGGGGGATTTTGTCTTCGACCTTGTAGGAGCCCGAAGAGCGGGCATGAGGGCGGTGCTGGTCCAGCGTCCCGAGGCCGAATGGAAGCACTGGGCCGACGTCTCCTTCGACAGGCTGAGCCAGTTTGTGGACTCTCTTAAAAATCCCGAGCCCCTGGTGCCGTGGGAGTACGGACCCCTGGCGGCCAAAATCGGCGTGGACGGACTCAGACAGGCCGCCGGGAGGGAGACAGACCTTTCTTCCGCCGATCCCCGCATTCTGCCCGTTCTCCTGGAAAGGGCGGAAGATGGTGCTCTTTTCTTCCACATTGACGATCCTCACGCCTCCCTTTCGCCTGAACAGTGGCTGAATATGCCCGGTCTTCCGCCCTCCTGGCTCGATCAGCCCCTGAAGAGGGTGGCCGAATACCTTCTGGGAAACCGCTTCCCCCTCGCCAGGGTGCTTACCGAAGAGGACCGGGCCGGGATGATATTGCGGGGAATTTCCGCATCTCCTTCGGCAGGAGGCTAAAATGACTGCTTCCGCCGCCAACAGATGGGAGACTCCTCTGGCGGAGCGGATGCGCCCAAGGACCCTGGCGGAGTTTGCGGGGCAGCGCCATCTTCTTGGCAAGGACGCCCCCCTGAGCAGCCTGCTTGGGACAAAAAGACCCCCCAGCTGCATCCTCTACGGCCCCCCGGGAGTAGGCAAGACGACCCTGGTGAGGCTGATGGCCTCGGAGACGGAAAGAGACCTGCTTGAGATAAACGCAGTCTCGGCTAAGGTTTCCGAGCTGCGGAGCTTGGTGGAGGAGGCGTCCCGGCTCAAGGCCATGAGGGGAGGGCGGGGGGCCGTAGCCTTTGTGGACGAAATCTACCATTTCAACAAAAGCCAGCAGAACGCCCTGCTGCCCTCCGTGGAAAAGGGAGAGCTCATACTGGTGGGCACGACGACGGAAAATCCCTGGTTTGAAATCAACAAAACTCTGCTGTCAAGAATGGTGGTTTTTCAGCTTAACCCCCTGACCGTGGACGAACTGGCGGATCTTTTAAAAAAGGCCGCCGAGGACCGGGAGCGGGGCCTGGGGGATCTTGAGGTTTCCGTCACGGAGGAAGCCCTGAGGGCCATTGCGTCCACGGCGGGCGGCGACGCCAGGCAGGCCCTGACCAGGCTGGAACTTATAGCCGCTTCTGTGGCCGCCAGAGGCGGCTCGCGGATAACGGCGGAAGACGCGGCGTCCGCCCTGCCCCTGGCGGCAGTCCGGTTTGATAAGGCCTCCGACGACCACTACGCCATTATTTCGGCCCTCATCAAGAGCATCAGGGGCTCCGATCCCGACGCCGCGGTCTACTGGCTTGCCAGGCTGCTTGCGGGAGGGGAAAATCTGAGGTTCATCTGCAGAAGGCTGCTCATATCCGCCGCGGAAGACATTGGCCTTGCGGACCCTGTGGCCATGGCGGTGACAGCTGCGGCGGCCTGGGCCGCGGATATGACGGGCATGCCCGAGGCCAGGATTATCCTTGCCGAGGCCGTTATCTACCTCGCTTCGGCCCCAAAGAGCAACAGCGCGTACAAGGCCGTTGACGGGGCCGCGGAGGCCATAAAAAAGGGAGACCTCCAGGAAGTCCCCGATCATCTGAAGCCAGGAAGCGCAGACTACTCATACCCTCACGACGACCCCCGGCACTGGGTTCCCCAGCAGTACATGGAGGGGCAGCGTCGATTCTACTTCCCTGGTTCCCTGGGAGCCGAGGCGGAAATAGCGGGTCGGCTGAGCAGGTTCTGGAGAAGGTTCAGGGACGGAAGCGACTGAGGAGCGCTATCCCTCTCCCTGCCATATCGAAAAGCTCGTAAGCCAAAAAGCCCGCCAGCTCCCTTATGGCGAGAGAAGTATTTCTAAGACCTCCGGGAGAGGGCAAAAAGTCCGTTGCCCGGGCCCTACCGGCCCCTTCAAGGCGGCCTGAGGAAATAGGAGTAACCTTCAGGGGCGCCAGGGATTTTTCCGCAAGCCTCATGGACCTTCGAAGGTGAAAGCCCGATGTCACAACTACAACCTCGTCCCAGCCCCCCTCCCGGATAATGGCCGAGGAGAACAGGAAATTTTCCCATGTGGTGCGGGACCTTCCCTCCACTAAAAGTTCCCCCGCGTAGCCTGCTGAATGAGACGCTCTCGCCGCCATATCCGCTATCTTTTTCTCGTCCGCTTTTTCCGGATAACCGCCGGAATAGAGCAGCGGGGCCCCAAGCTTTCTCGCCGCCGCAACCCCCGCCAAAAAACGCTGGGTTGTCTCGGGGCTCATCATGAAGACTTCGTCCTTCTCGTCGGCGGACCATATTCCTCCGGCGAGAACCAGCACGATGGGCGCTTTCCCCGTTGCGGCTCCCGTCTCAAAAGGGTAGGGCTTCTCAAGGGGATCTAGCAGCAGACTGGCGGTGAAGGGCAGGGAAAAAATGTACAGGCCCAGGGCCAGCAAAAAGAGAAAAGTGGAGGCGCCCCTTCTTTCCGCTTTTTTTCGGCGGCAGAAGACCCATCCCGCCAGGGCCGCCGTTACAAACAGGCCCGGGGGAGCAAGAAAGTTCCCCGCCGCTTTATATAAAAAATACCAGAAGGTCATTTCAGTCTAAGCCGGGGGCCGCTTCTGCCCCGGAATTTACATACATGCTTCGGGCGCTCCCTTTTTCTCCCTCTCCAGATGGTCGTACCACAGGGACAGGGCGTAAATGACGTCTGAAAGCCGGTTTATGTATCGATAGGCGTCCTCGGCAAGCTCGCCCGTCCTGTAAATCCCTACCGCCACCCGCTCCGCCCGTCTCGCCACGGTCCGGGCCACGTGAAGGGCCGCCCCGGGGGTGGAGTCGCCGGGCCTGACAAACCGGTAGTTTTTGTTGGTGACCTCTCCCACCCTGAGGGTGATCTTCTCCAGCTCGCCGATATCCGGGCAATCCAGGCCCGGGAATAGGGCGATGTAGCCCATAAGCCTGCCCAACTCCTGTTCGAGGGAGCAGAGAACATCGCATATTTCAGGGTATTCGCACAGGGACCGGGCCATGCCTATGTGGGCCTGACACTCATCCAGAGTTCCGTAAGTTTCAACTCTCGGGTGATCCTTGGGGATCCTCTTGCCGCTGCCTATGGAAGTTTCTCCTTTGTCGCCGCCTTTTGTGGTGATCCAGATATCGCTCATCTCTCTTCTCCCTTCTTCCGGCTGCGTGAAAATATCTTTCCGCCATACGAACAGCCGCTTGAAAAATTATACACCTTTAAATAGAGGTGGTATAATCAGCAAGTCAATTCAAGAAAGTGTTAAAGGAGATGATTTCAATGTTGTTTGGTAAAAGACTTTTCCCTGTCTTAGGAGTGTTGACCGCCATCCTTTTCATGGCCGCATCGCCGGCCCTGGCCGCCATGGGGGATATTCAGAGCTTTACTTTCAGCGGCTACGGCCCCGGGGACGCGGTTGGCCCCGGAGAAGATCCCAAGCCTGACGGCAACCCCGACGCTACCTTTTCGGCAACCATCACCGGCGCCGGCGCCATAGCCAACTTCACCATTGCCTCGCCCGACGGCAGCGTTCGCTGGGACACTAAGGCGGGCAACAATATTGCAGGCATTCATGTGAAGGACGGCAAGGGCTCGGTAGTCGCCAAAAGCGACCAGAACCTGCCGGTAGTCCCCTTTATTCTTGCCGCCTCCTTCGAGTTCTCAGTCCACGACGACGGAGTCATAGCGGAGGGAGGTAAATTCACTCTTACAACCGTGTTTATCGACGGCTCGGAGAGTAAGGCATCGGTGGAAATACCCCGTACCGCTAAGGATGAGCCTGAAAGAAAGGGCCGCATTAAAATTCTCTCCGCCAGATGGAATAGAGAGGCCGCCCGGGACCTCACGGGACGGAACGAAAAACTTGCCGGCGACGGAGCTCCCGATGAATCTATCCGGGTTATGGTACAGGGTTCTGGAAAGCTGACAGGAGTTACAGTAAAGAGCGTAAAGGGCGGCACCGAATGGGACACCCTCCCTGGAAATAAAGCCTGGCTGGTGGCCGTGACCGCCAATGACAAGACGCTGAACCAAAAGGACGGCTCCCTGGAGGCAGACATCAGAGGAAAGACTGTTCTTGACCTGTGGCTTACCGACAACGGCGCCATAGAAAAAGGAAGGTCGGCCTTTGAGGTGCTTCTGGTCTTCTCCGACGGATCGGTATTAAAACAGGAGATTGACGAAGAGGAGGAGCAGGCCGAAGACGAAGAATTTGAGGGGAGAGCCGTCTTCCTCGGGCAGGGCAACAGGGATTTTACAGGCCAGAACGAGAAAAAAGCAGGCAACGGCAAGCCCGATCTGCAGGCTGAACTGACGGTGGAAACTCCCGGAACCGTGGTAGCAGTTGCAGTTCAATCGCTCTCCGGCAAAAAAGGAGAGTGGGATACCGTCCCCGGAAACAGCAAGTGGCTGTTGGCCGTCGCCGACAAAAATGGCAGCCTGCTCAACAGGGCCGACGGCTCCATCTCCATCCCGATTTCAGGGAAAACCTCCTTCTCCCTGTGGTTTGAGGATAATGGGGAGTTTTCGGGGAGAAACTTAAAAGCGATTGTAGTGCTGACCTATGACGACGGCAGAGTTCTGTCCAGGGAGCTTGAAACTTCGAGGCCTCCCCAGAAGGGACCGGCAACCCGGAGCATAGGCATAAAGTAAACTTTGGCCGGGGATGAGGTTTTCCTCATCCCCGGCGCCTTTTCGGGAGCTGATTTTTATGAGACGACTGATGGGGCTATTTGTTTTGACGGCGTTTTCAGGCATTCTTCTTTCGGCTTCACCGGCGGCGGGCTACTATCCCCTTGGGGGAGTATGGGAGTATAAAGGTTCAGTTAAGGTAATGTTTGAGGGCCAACAAGTCGTTTTCAAGGAGAACGGCACAATAACCGTTGACGCGGGCTACTCTTACGACTGGTGGTGGGATGACTACGACGAGTGGATTTACTCTTTCCGGGCGAAAGGAACTTACTCCATATCCACCGCTCCTGAAATAAAAGAAAACTATAACCACTACAGCAGGGTGGACAAACGCTTTCGGTACGACGTCTTTGAAATCGCGTTCACAGATCACCGGTACACGATTAACATCACCGGACGCTGGACCGCCGATATTACCATAGTCAGAAAAGTGGCGGGGAAAGAGATAAAGGCCGTCTTTCCCGCAAACAGAACACGGTGGGACAGCGACTGGGACAGATATTACGACGGAGGACCCTTTTACGGAATCAGCGCGGGCTGCGACGCCGGAGGCACTCCGCCTTCTCTCATTCTTCTTCTCGCGCCCCTTCTTTTGCTCGTCAAACCCCGTTGACGGGTGAATTTTTTTAGTCTAATATACTTCAGTGCCCGCCGGGGTGGCGGAATGGTATACGCAGCGGACTCAAAATCCGCCGTGGGCGACCACATGGGGGTTCGAGTCCCCCTCCCGGCACCATGTATTTTACTTACATACTCAACGGAAGCCTCCGACATATCTGAGAGCGTGGTGGGGAGTTTTGGGCCAAGGTCTGCTTACAAGGACAACTGAAGAAGAATTTCAAGATTTAACGCGCAAAAATGGCCGGTTTCCTGCTAAAAGCAAGAAGCCGGCCATTTCTCTGTCTCTTTATGTTATGTCCTTGAAAAATTTGTCCTTCATGGTCTGGTTCGCAACGGACCACAAATGTTCATAGAGCCCGGATATGTCTATTGTCCGCTACTGCACCGAAACCTCTGTATTTTTTTCACCGAACTTCTCCGTCAGCATTTGCTTTATTTCATCCCGGCTTTTTCCGTTCTTCTCCTGCATCTTAATCAGTTTATAAGCCTGAAATAATGCGGAAGGCCCGATCTCCGAGCTGAAGTATCCAATACCCTGATTCCATGCAAGCAGTTCGAATACATCGTCAAAAACGGCACTGTCCACTCCATAGATATAGGCTTTTACCAGCTCTCTGGACGCCTGGCGCATTCTGCCCGCACCCACGGCATTGGCGAGGGACAGCAGCAGTCTCGTCTCATAGGGCAGCGTGCGCTTTTCATCATTCCAGGTCAGATCCCAAAAATCAACGGCAATCTGGGCAAGCTCCTCATCAATCAGGGGGAAGTTTAGCAGGGCCAGCGGCTTAAAGGGGGCCTGTTCTTTGTCTTCTTTCAGCTGGGCGCGGTAAAAATATACGTGAAATTCTCCCGTTTCGGCCTGTTGTGTATGGTGCTCAAATCCGAGAGCCTCCATAGCCGAATAGAGGGGGTGAGGTTCAAAGGTTTGGATGATTTCTAATCCCTCTCCCACCGGAATGTTTCTGGCCTGCCTTTGCAAGCCGGGAAAAAAGTTCCCCTGCAGGTGGCGCACGTCTATGGTCTTGAATTCCGAGATCTTTCCCTTCCAATTCTCAAAGCTCATAATGATTTCCTTTCCCTTGCGTGTACGGCACAGCAAGATTTACGTATTTTTATCTGACCCGTGTTTTCACAGTATATTCAGCATCAACATAAGTTAGCATTGACTAACTTGTGCTGATGCTATATCAATTCTTCGCAAAAGGCAATAGGGATTTCGTGCGGATTCTTTCTGTCGCTTGAATACATCAAATTTAGTGTTTCCCCTAAATGTCGGACATAGGTTTATAACCAAAATCTCTCTTTTTCTTAAATTTCCGGGGATTTGTAGCCTGGCTCCGAATGCAGACGGTTGCGATTATAAGGTATTTATGTAAGATTTTGGTTACTTTTGATGCCGCGGCATAAATAATATCTCATCAAGGGCCGAGTTTTCAGCGAAGACATCAAACTCTTCTTCACAAAAAATCCCCCTCCATGCTATTATGCTGGTAGAAATCGTTCAATAATCGTTTTGCAATCCTGCCGGTCTGGAAAATTAAACTTCCGGAGCGGCAGCAAGGTGTTTTTGTGAGGCGGAATCAGAGCCCTTG
>CAZXOD010000031.1:12875-15501 GCA_964642285.1 uncultured Synergistaceae bacterium | reverse complement strand
GCGCCGTCCCCGCCCTTGACGGTCCCTTTATTCGGGGGTAGAATGATCTTCGCCTTTTGAGGCAACCCATGCGCCTGTAGCTCAGTGGATAGAGTATCGGCCTCCGGAGCCGAGGGTCCGGCGTTCGAGTCGCCGCAGGCGCGCCATAAAACAATTGAAAGCCGGGTTACTCCCGGCTTTATTCTTATTTCAAAACCGCCATGGAAAGAGGCGATCAAAATAGCGTTTAAAACTACCATCCTTGAAGTCATCTCCGCGGATGAAAAAAAGAAGAAGTACTCTCTGCTGCTGTCCGGCGGCGGTTTTCATCCTTCGGGAGGAGGCCAGCCAGGCGATACGGGAATTCTTAGTGCCGACGGCTTTCACTTTTTGGTGGAGGACTCGGCTAAACACTCCCGCGGAACGGTCGTAAAAGGAAAGGCCGAAAGGGGGATCCCGGCCCCCGGTATGGAGGCGGAGGGGGAGGTGGATATAAAAAGGCACTCCCTACTGTCAAGAATGCACACCGGCGAGCATATTCTGACGAGAGCTCTCGAGGAGGCCCATTCCGGACTGCGAATCAAAAAAGTCAATGTGGATCCTGTAGAGAGTACGGTTTACCTGACCTGGGACGGAGAACTGGACTGGGACATGCTTTTTTACGCAGAAAAAGAGGGCAACAGGATTGTCTCTGAGGACCTTCCGGTGGAGACCTCCTGGCTTTCAAAGGATGAAGCCAGACAGCTGCCCGGAATAAAGGGAATATGGGACAGGATTGCCGATGATACCGTCAGGGTTGTGAGAATTCCAGGGTATGACACTATTGCCTGTTCGGGAAGTCACGTTTCTTCCACAGGCGAGGTAGGAAATCTTTTTGTAACCGGTTATAACGGAACCGCTCCCAACTGGGAGTTTAAATTCTCTGTGGAAGGGGATCTTCTGCGGCAGGAGCACAGCGAAGCGGCCCGAAAACTTAACAGGCTTATTGGCTGCAGACTGGATCAGATGGAGCGGGTGGTGGCAGGATTTCAGGAGGAGAACGGGCAATTGAGAAAGATGCTTGAAAGGGCCTCCCAGTATCTAACCTTCTCCGCTATGGATCACAATCTGGAGGGCGCGGCTGTCTCTTCGGCGGTTCTCCCCGGCATTTCAAAGGATTTGGCAATCCCCGCCGCAAAAAAATGGTCCGAGGCCCATCCCGACAGAGTGCTGATTGTTTTGTTCCCGGACCGGGATAATGGCGGAGGATCTTTCCTGCTCTATGCCGGAAGCAACGTAGACGTGGATTTTTCCTGCCTGTTGAAGCAGACCCCTTCCCTGGCGGCCAGGGGCGGGGGCAGAAAAGACTGGCTTAACGGCCTCTCCCCGGTGATGACCGAGGCGCCATGGGCTGAAGCTGTCGAGGCCTATGTAAAAGTTAGGCGGGCCTAGGCCCGCCTAACTTATTTCCGGTATCGTCATGCCCTTTTCCATGTAGTACCTTGCCGCTCCCGGATGGACGGGAATCGTAGCGCCGTCGAGGGCTGTTTCCATATGAATAAAGTCCGCCTGGGGGTGCGCCTTGCGGAGATCGGCGGCGTTCTCCCAGAAGGCTTTGGTAATGTTGTACACTACTTCATCAGGCAGGGCTGCGTCGCAGATCAGCATCGCCAGGACGGCCGGGGTAACGACGTCGCGGTCAACGCCCCGGTAAGTGCCCGCCGGAATTACGTTTTTGACGAAAAAGGGAAATTCATCCTTCAGCGCGGCAAGAAATTCGTCGCTGAAGTTCAGCAGATCAATATCCCTGGTGGCGGCCAGATCGGTAATGGATGAGGTGGGGTAGCCGGCTACTACGAACCCCGCGTCGAGATGGCCGTCCTTGAAGTTTTGGGTGGTGCTGTTGAAGTCGAGGAAGTCGGCCCGTATGTCCGCCATGTGCATGTTTGCCGTCTTCATGATGGCGGTTACATCTCCCAGTACCCCGGAGTCGGGGGCGCCTACCGAGACCCTCTTTCCATGCAGATCCTCCATGTCGGAAATGCCCGCGCCTTTCATGATGATGCAGTGGACGTGTTCAGGGTAGAGAGAGGCCACTACCCTGATGTTTTCATGTTTTTCATCGAAAGGAGGCATGCCGTTCCGGGCCCAGTACGCGATGTCGTTTTGAGCCAGGGCCATCTCCACATGGCCCGAGGATATGAGCTTGATGTTGGCCGATGATGCGTTTCCCGTCTCGGATGTAATCTGCAGGTCGGGCACATTCCTGCTGACTATGCCGGCGATGGCGCCTCCCAGGGGGTAGTATGTTCCGCCCGTGCTGCCGGTGGCCAGGTATAGAAGGGTTCCGGCGGAGGCCGAAACTGCCGCAGGAACCAGCATCAATAAAAAAACGCCGAAAATAAAGCTGATTTTCCTCATCTCAATATCCTCCCTGGTAGCCATATTCAGTTGACTCCAAAAGACCGCTGTGTAACTACCCTCAAAGTGGCTGCGCGGCAGGCGCGATAACTCTAAAATTATAATATAAAGTATAGATCACAATTACGGAGCCTTCAAGGTACAGTTTGTCATTTATCAAATTCTGATTTCATCTGGGAAAAGTGACTCTTTTTATCTATTCATCTATAATAAGCTAAGGAATTTACAAAGAGAGGAGCTGAAAGCT
>CAZXOD010000031.1:0-12865 GCA_964642285.1 uncultured Synergistaceae bacterium | reverse complement strand
AAGCTGATTTTCCTCATCTCAAAATCCTCCCTGGCTGCCTAATTCAGCCGATTGCAAAAAATCTCTGTTTAACTTCCCTCAAAGCGGCTATGCGGTAGCACTGTATCACTAAAATTATAATGTAAAGTATAGATCACATTTCAAGGGCCTTCAAGGTATAGTTTCTGATTCGTAGAATTCTGCTTTTATCTGGAAAAAGTGACTCTTTTTGCCTATTCATCTATAATAAGCTGAGGAATTTACAAAGAGAGGAGCTGAAAGCTTGTGATCTGGAAAAAAATTTTTAACGCCCCCCGGGAAGAGACGGACGATGAGACGGCGGAAGTCGGTTCAAGTGAAGAGAACCATGAGAACGAAGCCCTTCGGCACGAAACTGTACCAGAGGATCCGGTCAGACAGAGATGTCCCGCAGAGGGTGAAGGGAAGGGCAGAGAGAGGGAGAGCCAGGGCATCGAGCTTAGTATAAGCATCAGAATTGACGACGAAAGCCAGGTTGGCAGGGCGGCCCTTCTTCTGGCGGCCACTACCAGCAACGAGGCAGAGCGAGCCTTTAAGAACGACCTGTCCTCTATTGGCTGGAAGTCCGTAGCCACAGAGGTTGGGGGGCTTGTGGGGGATCTGCCCCCAAAGATAACCAGAGCCCTGGTAGGCGCTTCGCTGAATGCCGGGGTAGTGGAGAAAAAGCGCAGCGAGATGCATGCTCTCATGCACGCGGCCCTTGAAGCCCTGGAAGGATTCCTTGCCACAGGGATGCTTGAGGCCAGCATCGGAGCCAAGATTGCCATAGTAAGGAACAGCCGGTGGATATCCGTGGCAGTAATGGGGGATACGGCCTATCACGCGGTTGCCCACCATGAGAGGTGCGGCCTGGGCGTAATGCACATCTGATTTTTCGGTTTTCAGGCCCGTTTTCTTATTAAGGTTGCAAAAAAGCTCTTGCGCGACCAACCTTCCTGTGATAGAGTTTCTGTTTGTTTGGTGATATACACCAGTCACGATTTCCTTCGGAGGTGTCTTATAGATGAAAAAGGATATTCATCCCCGCTACGAAAAGTGCGATGTTACCTGCGCATGCGGCAATACGTTCGAAACCCGGTCAACAAGCGGCGAAATCAGGGTCGGCGTATGTTCCTCATGCCACCCTTTCTACACCGGCAGAAGGGGCAGCAGAGTTCTTGCCGAGGCAGGCAGACTCGAGAAGTTCCAGAGAAAATATGAGGGCGTAGATTACGGCCAGAGAAAGACGTCCGATCAGGAAGAATAGCCTGGCCCGGGAATTCCTCTGCAACGTCAGCTTTCAGCCGGAGCCGCATCTTCGATGCGACGCTGGCTGTTTTTTATTTTAATCGCCTTCAGCCTATGGTTATTAAGTAAAATAAGGCCAGGGCCGGTTATACAGAAAGGGGAGTTGGATCAATGACTTGCCGCGTCCTTCTCTTGGCTTCAACGCCTTCTCCAGACGCCGTGGTCGCGGCCGCGGCGAGAATTTGCTATAGTGACGCATCCGCCGGGGACCTGTTTCAGGAGGAGTCCCGGGAGGTGAGCGCCAGGCTGCTTGACCATCTGTGGAAAAGCGGACACTACTCTCCTTTTGAGCACGCCTCCTTCACCTTTGCCATAGACGGCCTTAGCAGGGTAGCGTCCCATCAGCTTGTCCGCCACAGGATAGCGTCCTTCAGCCAGCAAAGCCAGAGATATGTGGGCATGAGCGAACCCGACGTTGTCCTTCCCCCCTCTGTTGCGGCAAAGCCTGATCTGGCTGAAAGGTTCAGCTGTATGGCGGAAGAGGCTCACAAGTTTTACATCGAAATGATAGAAGCAGGCGTTCCCAGAGAGGATGCCCGGTTTATACTGCCTCACGGATGGTCCTCCAGGCTGGTGATGACCATGAATGCCCGGGAACTGCATCATGTCTTTACCCTGCGGCTGTGCAGGCGCGCCCAGTGGGAGATTCAAAACCTTGCCAGGAAGATGCTGAGGCTTGTCAGAGAGGCCGCGCCCCTTCTCTTCAGGACCGCGGGGCCTTCATGCGTGATTTCAGGCGAGTGCGGGGAGATGAACCCCTGCGGAAAGCCCTATGCTTCAGTTGAAGAGGTTTTAAGCGAGGAAGGCGTTTGAGATGAAAATAAAAAAATACTTTGCGGCCCTGCTGGTTATGCTAGCCGAAAGCCCCGCCGACAGGAGGATCCCGGTGGGCGGCCAGGCCGTCATTGAGGGCGTACTGATGAAGGGCCCTGCCCGGTGGGGTCTTTCAGTAAGGCGTCCCGACGGTGAGATCGAAAGCGAAAGCTGGGGAGTAAAATCCTGGACGGCCTCCATGCCCTGGAAGCTGCCCCTTCTGCGGGGGGTGGTCACCATGGTGGAGATGATGACAACAGGCTTTAAGGCCCTGGATAAATCCGCCCAGATAGCTATAGGGGAAGAGGAAGAAATAACATTTAAAGAGATGGCCATAACGGTCATAGCAGCCGTCCTGGCGGTGGTGGGACTTTTCATCGCCCTGCCTCTCTGGCTTTCCGACCGGGCTGCCGCGATTTGGGGCCTGTCGGCGGCGGGAAAAAACGTGATTGAAGGGTGCC
Organism: uncultured Synergistaceae bacterium; assembly: GCA_964642285.1. Classification (GTDB taxonomy): domain Bacteria; phylum Synergistota; class Synergistia; order Synergistales; family Aminobacteriaceae; genus Aminivibrio. The sequence goes on along the minus strand of CAZXOD010000031.1, from coordinate 10,286 downwards.
TCAGGGGCGCTGTATTTATCGCCTACGTGGCGGGAATAGGCCTCTGGGGCGAAATACGCCAGGTCTTCCGGTATCACGGGGCGGAGCACAAGACCATAAACGCCTACGAGGCGGGCGCCGTCATGACGGCGGAGACAATAAAGAGGTATTCGAGAATACATCCGAGATGCGGCACTTCCTTCCTGCTGATAGTGGTTGCAGTCAGCATCCTCGTCTTCTCCCTGGCCGGATCGGGGACGATTCTCTGGCGCATAGGCAGCAGAGTCGTGTTGCTGCCCCTGGTTATGGGGATATCGTACGAAATAATCAAAGGGGCGTCCTGCTCAGGGCGGGCGGGGCGGATTCTGATGTGGCCGGCCCTGTCCTTTCAGTACCTTACCACCAGAGAGCCGGACATGAAGCAGATAGAGGTTGCCCTTACGTCCCTTGAGACCGCCCTGCAGGGAAAATTGACCTCCGTCCCGGAGGCTGCTGAATGAGGTATCTAGCGAAGCTTGAAACCCTGGAAAGAGATTTTGAGGCCATTGAGGCAAAGATGGCCTCCCCATCGATTCAGGGGGATCTTAAAGAACTGCAGAATCTGGCAAAAAGGCATTCGCACCTGGAACCCGTGGTAAATAAATACCGGGAGTACAGCAGGATAACGGCCGAGATGGCCGACGCAAGAGCCCTCGCCGGCGGCCAGGATCCGGAAATGGCGGAGCTTGCTCAGGAAGAGATCTCGATCCTCGAGGCCGCTCTGGAAAAACTGGAGCAGGAGATAAAGGTCCTTCTTCTGCCGAGGGATCCCAATGACGAAAAGAGCGTCGTCATGGAGATCAGAGGAGGGGCTGGGGGCGAGGAGGCGGCCCTCTTCGCCGCGGACCTCTTCCGGATGTACACCCGCTTTGCCGAGCGGGAAGGCTGGAAGGTGGAAGTGCTTGACTACAACGAGACGGGAATCGGCGGATACAAAGAGATTATTTTCCGGATCGACGGCAGGGGCGCCTACAGCAGACTGAAATTCGACAGCGGTGTTCACCGGGTGCAGAGGGTTCCCACCACTGAGGCGGGAGGGCGGATTCATACCTCCACCGCCACTGTGGCGGTGCTTCCCGAGGCAGACGACGTGGACGTGGAAGTCAACCCTGAAGATCTTAAAATAGACACCTACCGGTCAAGCGGCGCCGGGGGGCAGCACGTAAACATGACCGATTCCGCTGTCCGGATAACCCATCTCCCTACGGGGATTGTGGTTACCTGCCAGGACGAAAGATCCCAGATAAAGAACAGGGCCAAGGCCATGGCCTACCTCAGGTCCAAGCTATACGACGCCGAACTTCAGAGGAAAAACGAGGAGGTCGCGTCGGAGCGACGGGGCCAGATAGGCACAGGTGACCGGTCCGAGAGAATTCGCACGTATAATTTCTCCCAGAACAGGATCACCGATCACCGAATAGGCGTCACCCTTTATAAGCTTGACCAGTATCTGGACGGCGACCTGTACGATCTTATCGACGCTATGACCATGGCCGAACAGACGGAGAGGCTCCATTCCCTGGAGGGGGAATGACATCCTTCTCAGAGGCCCGCAGAAGTGCGGTCCTGAGGCTGAGAGAGGCTGGAATTGATTCTCCCGGTACGGAGGCCGATCTTTTGCTTTCGGGGGCGACAGGACTTTCCAGAGCAGCCCTCCTCGTCCATCTCCCGGACGCTATGGAGGACGACCTGTATGATGAGTTTATGAAAATGGTGAAACGCCGCTGCGCCCGGGAGCCCCTCCAGTATATCCTCCGTTCCTGGGAGTTTTACGGCCATACGCTTGAGGTACAGCCGGGAGTACTGATACCAAGACAAGATACCGAAATTTTAGTAGAAATCGCCCTCTCTCTAATCCCTGAAAGAGGGCGTTTTTTAGACTGGGGCACAGGCTCCGGCTGTCTGCCTCTGGCTATGCTCTCCGCAAGAGCCGGCCTGTCGGCGGTGGCGGCGGACGCCAACCCCCTGGCGGTAAGCCTTGCCTGGCGTAATCTGGCTTCCGCCGGACTTCTTTCCCGGTGCCTCATCTGGCACTCTCGCACGCCCGACGACATTCCCATAAAAAACGAAGAGCTGTCCATGATAATAAGCAACCCTCCCTACATCCCCTCTTCCGCCCTCTCCGGCCTTATGAAAGAAGTCCGCGCCGAACCCCTCTCCGCCCTGGACGGCGGTACGAACGGGCTGGACTGGTACAGAAAACTCTTTGCGTGGGGCCCGGCAAAAGTGCGCCCGGGAGGGTGGATTCTGTTTGAAATAGGGGATGGGGATCAGGGAAAAACGCTGGAGGACATCGCCCCCGACAGCCTGCAATTCAAGGGGATTTTTAACGATCTGTCGGGGAAGCCTCGCGCGGCCCTCTGGCTTCGTGTATAATTTCCGTCGGAACAATTAGTTACAATTTGAGAGGTGGGTCCGTAATGGAAAAAAGAGAACTTGTAGTCATTGGAGCGGGGCCGGCCGGTCTTACAGCGGCCATCTACGGCAGAAGAGCCGGGCTCGACGTGCTGGTGCTGGAAAGAGGGATTGCCGGCGGCCAGATAAACATCACTGAAGAAATCGAAAACTGGCCGGGAGTGCAGCATGCCACCGGTCCCGAGCTCTCCGAAATGTTCAGGAGCCACGCTGAAAAATTCAAGACGGAATTCCGGGATGTGGAAGTCTCATCTGTGGAAGTCCGGGATGATGTTAAGGTGATTGTCACCAACAAGGGCGAAATTCAGGCGGAGGCCGTCATCCTGGCGACTGGGGCGTACTTCCGCAAGCTTGGCTGCCAGGGAGAGGCCGAACATATCGGTCAGGGCGTCAGCTACTGCGCCGTATGCGACGGTGCCTTCTTCGAGGATGAAGAGATTGCGGTGGTAGGCGGCGGCAATACCGCAGTAGAAGAAGGGGAGTACCTTACGACATTTGCCTCAAAAGTATATATAATCCACAGAAGGGACGAGTTCAGGGCCGACCGGGCCGCTGTGGAACGGGCCCTTTCCAATCCCAAGATCGTCCCCGTGTGGAACACTGTGGTGGAAAAAATAGAAGGGGACGGCATGGTGGAAAACCTCGTCCTTAAAAATATAAAAACCGGCGAGACATCCAACCTGCCCGTGGCGGGGGTATTTATGTTTGTGGGTCAGCTTCCCCACGACGAACCTGTCAGGGGACTTGTAGAGGCAACCAAGGGTGGCTGGATAAAGACCGACGATTCCATGGAGACCTCCGTGGAGGGACTTTTCGCGGCGGGGGACGTGCGGGACAAGGAGCTCCGGCAGGTTGTTACAGCCGCCTCTGACGGCGCCATTGCGGCCATGGCCGCGTCGGCCTACATAAACGAACAGGTTCACCTTCGCTCGGTCCTTCTGGAGCCTGAACGGGTAACCGCCTTTTTCTACTCTAGCATCGAAAGAGACCAGGTCGCCCTTTCCGATGAAGTGGACGGGGCCGCCAGGGCCGCGGGCAAAAAAGTTGTCCTGGTGGACGGCTACCGGAACGCCCGGATGGTGGAAAAACTGGAGTTGCCTTCTCTCCCCGCCATAGTGGAGCTGGTTTCAGGCAAAACTGAAAGAATAATGCCTCTGTCGTCCGCTGCGGACGCATCGGCCTTTTTGAAATAGCCTTAATTTGTCCGGGCGTCCCTGAATTTTCAGGGGACGCCCCTTAACAGGGAGGAACAGGTCATGATATTGACGGTCACCCTTAATCCGGCGGTGGACGAGGAGTACATAATACCTGAGTTGCGGCCGGGAGGATGGCTGAGGGCTACTTCGCGAATATCCTCCCCGGGAGGTAAGGGCATCAATATTTCCACCATACTGGCCCAGTTCGGTTACCCCTCGGCGGCCATAGGCTTCCTTGCGGGGATGAAGGGAGAGTATATCCGGAGCGCTCTCCGGTCTTACCGGATTACCACGAATTTTGTCCATATCCCGGGCGAAAACAGGACAAACGTATATATTATTGATGAAACAGGCAACCTGGAGACAAGCATTTCAGAGGCCGGGCCGGAAGTAAAACCCGAAGCGGTGGAGCGCCTCCGGAAAGTCTACGGAAGAATCCTCCAGCGCACCAGGCTGGTAATACTCGGAGGGACGCTGCCTCCGGGCGTGCCGGACGGTATCTTCGGCGAGTTCATACTTCTGGCCAGGGAGAGAGGCATTCCCACCGTGGTGGATGCGGCGGGGCCTTCGCTGATGGCCGCCCTGGACGCAGGACCCACCGTGGCAAGAGTGGACCACAGGTTTATCTCGAAGGCCATGGGAAGATCGCTCACCTCCCTGGATAATCTTATCGAAGTGGTGTCGGATTTCCAGAAAAAAGGGGTTGAATGGGCCATAGCGTCCTACAGGACTTACGGCAACGTTTTCTTCTCTCCGGGGGGGATCTACCTGGCCCTCGCCGACAGAAAAAGCATCCGTTCCATTTTTTCTACTACAGACGCCCTTCTTGCGGGCCTTGTGGTTGCCAGAGAAGAGGGCATGTCCACGGAGGAGACCATACGGTTTGCCATGGCGTCCGCATGGGAGTGCTCCTCCCACGTGGGTAAGGGCATAAGCGGCAGAAAATCCGTCGAAGAATTTATGTCCCTGGTGGAGCTTGAACATCTGTCGTAAGATTGCTCTGTGAGGCCGACGGGTAATGTTTGCGCCCCCCTCGTCCGAAACAAGAGGGAGAGGGAAGGAGGAATTCTTCATGAATCCCGGAAACACTCAGAAAGCCCAGGCTGTATACCTTTCCACTATGGTAAATACGGCTTCGAGGGAACAGCTTCTCCTGATAACCTATGAAATAGGAATAAAGGCCTGTCGTACCGCTGAGGCCGCTCTTTCAGCCAATGACGCTGAAGAAGCCAATCATAATCTCCAAAAGGCTCAGAACGTCCTCAGGGAACTGATGGTCACCCTCAACATGGAGAGGGGGGGAGAAGTGGCCGAGGGGCTCATGAAGCTCTACGACTATCTATACCACCTTCTGGTAGAGGCCAATGTAAGCAAGTCGCCGGAAAAAGTGGCCATTGTCCGGGTGATGCTCGAAGAACTCAAGGAAACCTGGGAGGAGGCCATAATAAAAATTGCCGCAGAGGAGCAGGAACATGCCCCCGCTGCTCCGGCTCCGACGGCCTCCATATCGGTTGAAAGCGGCCGTCGGCCCGTACCCGCCGGAGGGCTCAACATTGCCGGATGACTTCCAGGAAAACCTTTCAAGCCTGGTATCCACTGAGCTGGCCCTTTATAACGAGCTTGCCTTTCTGGTTCAGAAAGAGAGCGAATGCGTTAAGTCGGGGGACATCGAAGGCCTTTTAGCCATTCTTGCCGAAAAGCAGGACATCATCTCCAGGCAGGAGCTCGTCCAGGAGGGCTGGAATAGCATGTGTTCCGGCCTTGGCATCTCCGAGGGGAGGGACGGCCCTGTTTTTTGGGAGAAAGTATCGGCCCTCCTTGGCTCGGAAGGAGCGGAAGACCTCAAGACATCCCTTGGCGTCATCAGAGATGTGGCGGGCAAAGTGCTTGAGGAAGAACTGGAGGTCCAGGAGCTGCTGGAAGAACACGTGGAAGACCTGAGAAAAGAGATGCTCAGAATAAACAAGGGAAAAAAGGCCGTCCGCGGCTACACCAGGTCGGGAGGGTCCTTTAGGTAAACCGACATGAGATTTCGCAATATTGCGGCGTCATTTCTGCTTATTACCCTTCTTTTCCCCGCACTGACTCCGACTTTCGCCGCCGCCGAAATTGAAAAAGAAATAGCGCTCGGAAAAAAAGTAGCCGCAGACGTTGAGAAAATGTGGGAAAGGGTAGCCGATCCCGCCCTTGGCGCCAGGCTATCAATGTTGCTTGCCCGTTTTCTCCCCCACATGGCCCGGCCTCTTCCCTACGAGGTCAGAGTGGTAAGGGAGAAAAGCCACAATGCCTTCAGCCTCCCGGGAGGAATTATATATTTCACCACGGGAATGCTGGAATTTCTGCGCACCGACGCAGAGGTGGCCGCCATTCTCGCCCATGAGCTCATCCATGCGGACAACAGGCACGTTATGATCCAGACCGCCCGGGCCTCCAGAATAAACCTGGCCGCCCTGGCCCTGATAATAGCCTCTCACGGAAGCGCCGGACCCATGATTCTTACGAGCCTCCTCCAGGTAGCGGTGACAAACTCCTACAGCAAGGATCTCGAGCGGGAGGCCGACAAGGAAGGATTCAGAATCCTGGTGGAGGCAGGGTTCCCTCCGGCGGCCATGGTGACTGCCCTCGAGGCAATTAACTACGACCAGATCAAAAAGCCTTACATAGACCCCGGCGTGTATATGACCCACCCCGAAATGCCGGAACGCATTGCCTACATCATCAGAACCGCCGATGAAAAGAAAATCCCCATCAGAAGAAAATACGCCCTCAATCTTCTAAGGCCTTCCGCGGAGTCCTCCGGAGGGGAGATAATCCTTATGCTGGACGGAAAACCTGTCTGGTCGTGCCCCGATATCGAAGAGGGCAGAGAAGCGGTATCGACAGCCATCCGGAATCTCGAAGAAAACCTGCAGATGGAGACCGCGCCCTATGAAATCAGGGTAATTTCTCCCCTGGGAAAGAAAATCCTCGCAGTGGGCAACTCCACCGTAGCCCGGGAGCCTCTGCCGAAAGGCGCTCCCTCCCTTGAAGATTTCAGAGAATCCCTGATCAGGGCCCTGGGGGAAGCCAGGGACAAACACAGGGGCGCAAAATACCTCCGCTGATATGAATGTAGTAAAATAGCATGGGTTAAAGTTGCAGCTCTGGCGTTTGGCCCGGGCTTAATAACTTTTGTGATAAAGTCGTTCCGTCCATAAATTCACAGGAGGAAGTTTCAAAACCTCCTGCCCAGTTGTGGCGGCCGCCGCCGGGGGAGGAGAAGCCAGTGACTATTTCGCTCTACAGACAATACAGACCGGGTACTTTTGAAGAAGTAGCCGGACAGACTATGGCCGTGGATGTGCTGAAAAAGGCTCTCAGCCGGGGCCGGGTTGGCCATGCCTATCTTTTTTCCGGGCCCAGGGGCTGCGGAAAAACCACTCTGGCGAGGCTGCTGGCAAAAGCCCTTAACTGCGTCGATCTTAAAAACGGCTACGAACCCTGCGGCCAGTGCCCCAACTGCATCTCCATAACTGCGGGAGAAAGCCTGGACGTGATTGAGATCGACGGCGCCTCCAACAACGGCGTCGATGAGATCCGGGAGCTGAAAACCCACGTCTCCCTGTCTCCTTTCTCCTCAAAATGGAAGGTTTACATCATAGATGAAGTCCATATGCTCTCAATCTCCGCCTTCAACGCCCTTCTTAAGACCCTGGAAGAGCCCCCCTCCTTCGTGGCCTTTATCCTGGCCACCACGGAGCCTTTTAAAGTTCCGGCAACCATAAGGTCCCGGTGTCAGCATATCCCCTTCAGAAGAATAACGGTGAAGGATATCAGCGCCCGGCTCGTGGAGGTGGCGGAGAGCGAAAAAGTAGCCTGGGAGGAGAGCGCTGTAAGGGAGATCGCCCGGCAGGCGGACGGCGCCCTTAGGGACGCCCTTTCGATGATGGAGCAGACCCTTTCCCTCGGCGACGGTGCATTGACCGCCGAAGCCGTGGGCAGGCTCCTCGGAGGAGGGGCTCTGTCCGATCTGGAGCGGTGGGTCACCTCCGCGGGGGAGGAGTCGCCAGACCCCTTTCTCATAATGGAGGAGATGTTTCTGAAGGGCGCCTCGGCACAGAGAGTGGTGGAGGGCCTTTTCCTTCTTTTCAGGAACCTCTGGGCCTGGCGGAAATGGGGGGATACTATAATCGACTCCCTTTCAATTTCCGACAGCGAAGCGGCCTTTTTAAAAAAGGAAGGTCCCCGGTGGACCGCCCCCATGCTCTCAGATATGATGCTTTTCTGCTCTAAGCTGATCCCCCAGGTAAGATCGGGACTAAGATCTGACGTCCTGACGGGAGTACTGGCGGCAAGGATTCAGGAGCTGAGGGAAGAACCCCGGGCGACGGAAAAAAAAGACGCCCCGCAAAGAGCGGCGGACCGCCCCTCTACGAAGGTTGCCAAAGCCGACCCTCCCACTGAAAAAAAGATTCCGGCCGAAGCCGGGGTTCCCGCGCCGACGCGCCTTCCGGACCCCGTCCCCCTTAACGCCGAAAACTGGCCCGGATTTGAAAAGATGCTCTTTACCAGAGATCTCCTGCTCTACTCAATACTGACGGGAACGGATATTTCAATAGAAGACCGGGTCATAACCGTGCTTTTCCCCGAAGACTCGGTCTATTCCTTTGAGCTGGCCTCCATTGAGCGAAACTCCTATTCTCTGGCCGCGAGAGTCTCCGAGTTTTTTGGCGACGATGCGTCAATTATCATTGGAATGGGAGACAAAAGGAAAAAATGCGCCTCAAACACAGGTCAGGTGGAGGAGCCGGTCCCGGCAAACCAGCCTATTCCCATGTTCAGCCCCCCCGAGGACGGGGAAACTCCCGAAGATGACGATAGGGCCGGGCGCAGACAGTCCCAGGCGGCCCCTTCTTCAGGGGAGGACGACTCGCAGATTCCCTTTCAGAACCTGGTGGACGAGGTCCTTAAGTGGGGTGGGGGAGAGGTGGTCATGGTAAAAAGGGACGGTCGCGCCGAGGAGATGCCCGAAGACCCTCTCCCCGCGGAAGAATAGATTGTATCTGCAAGCCAAGGAGTGTTTCCGATGAACCGACAGTTTGTACATCTTCACGTCCATACAGAATACAGCCTGCTGGACGGCGCCATAAGGTGCGACCGGCTCGCGGCTAAGGCCGCGGAGTTTGGCATGCCGGCGGTGGCCATGACGGACCACGGCGCCATGTACGGCGCTGTGGAGTTTTACGACGAGTGCGTAAAAGCGGGAGTAAAGCCCATTATAGGCTGCGAGGTTTACGTGGACCCTGAAGGGCATACTACAAGAGAAAAGAGGAACAGAATATATCACCTTCTCCTGCTCGCCGAAAACGACGAAGGCTACCATAACCTTCTCAAGCTTACGTCCATAGCCAATACGGAAGGTTTTTACGGAAAACCCAGGATTGACCACTCCCTCCTGTCAAAATACAGTTCAGGCCTGATTGTGTGCTCAGCGTGCATTGCCGGGGAAATACCCTCTCTGATCGCCGAGGGGAAAGAGCGGGAGGCCCTTGACAGGGCGATGCTCTACCGGGACATCATGGGAAAGGATAACTTCTTTCTCGAAGTGATGTTCAATGCCATCCCCCAACAGGCCGCGGTGAATAAAGCTTTGGCGAGGATGGCCCGGGAGCACGACTTCCCCCTGGTGGCCACCAACGACGCCCACTACCTGCTCAGAGAGGACAGCAAGTGGCACGATATCCTCCTGTGCGTTCAGACTAAAAGCAGCCTGGAGGACGAAAACAGAATGTCCTTCACAGGGGACGACTTCTACTTCCGGTCTCCCCGGGAGATGGACGAAATCTTCGGCTCGGAGCTGCCCGAAGCCCTGGACAATACTCTGGCCATCGCGGAGCGGTGCAATGTATCCCTCCCTCTGGGAGAAAAAGACTACAAACTTCCGGACCTCGCCCTTCCTCCCGGGGAAACCCTCGAGAGCAATCTCAGGAAAGAATCGATAAACGGACTGGCGGAACGGCTCGGGGGTAATGTGAGGGAGGAGTATAAGGCAAGGCTGGACTATGAACTGGAAGTAATCAACTCTATGGGCTTCGCCGGGTATTTCCTTATAGTGGCGGGAATCATCGGGGCGGCCAAGAAAAGAGGCATTCCCGTGGGGCCGGGAAGGGGCTCCGCCGCAGGGTCGCTGGTGGCCTGGAGCCTGAAGATAACCGAACTTGATCCCATTCATTACAACCTGCTTTTTGAGCGTTTCCTCAACCCGGAGCGCATCAGCATGCCCGATATCGACACGGACGTCTCCGATAAGGGTAGGGACGAGCTGCTTCACTACATCTCAGAACACTACGGACACGACAGAGTGTCCCAGATAGTTACTTTCGGCCGCATGAAGAGCCGCGCCGCCATCACGGACGTGGGAAGAGTGCTGGGAATGCCCGTTAAGGAGGTAAACTCCATAACCAGGCTCATCCCTCCCCTCAGCGAACTGTCCATCCCCGAGACTGTAAAGCAGATCCCCGAACTGGCGGAGATGAAAAAGGGAAGTCCCCTGGTCGAAAAAGTGCTGGATATCGCGGCCAATATCGAGGGACTGGCAAGGCACTGCTCCCAGCACGCCGCCGGAGTGGTCATCACCCCCATGCCCATAACGGACCTAGTCCCTGTGAGAAGAATCGG
>CAZXOD010000030.1:0-15917 GCA_964642285.1 uncultured Synergistaceae bacterium | reverse complement strand
TTCTGCCCCCGAGGGCCTCCCAGGACTCTTTCGCCGCCACGGGAAGGATGTCTCCCAGCCACCGGGAGAAGGTCCGTCCTCCGCCGTCCTCCCTGAACTTTTCAGCCAGGCTGCGGGCGTGGCTCTCGTTTACGTCGGCGGCGCGAAGGATCGACAGCAGATCTCTGTCCTCTCCCGGAAAGGGAGGGGGCGCAGGGTCGGCCCGTTCTTTTTCAAGTCGTTTCAGTACAAAATCGAGTCGCCTGGCAATTTCGTTTACTTCTTCCTGAAGCTCGGGAGGGGCCGCCGTCGGAACAGGTTTTTCCGGCTTCTCGGGGAGCGGTTCCATTACGGGGGCTGATTTTTTTTCCGAGGCCAGAGCCAGTCCCTGGGCGGACAAGTCGAGCCCGTCAGGGGAAGCCCCGGCCTCCGGAACAGATTTAACCGGACGGGCCGGACGGGGGCTGTAAACTCCGGCGGAGGACATGGAATCCCTCTCCCTGAAGCCCGCGCCGTTGAGCAGGGAGGCCTCTCCCCCCGTAACCCCCTCTCCGGGGGCGGACATAGCCTGTTTCAGCTCCAGCAGCTTTTGAAAAGCCGCCAGCCGCTCTTTTTTTTCCGAATCGGTCTCCGACCGGCTCTCTTCTTCAAGTACCGCCGCAGTCACCTGCAGTACGGTGGTGCGAAAAAAACCCAGAAAGCCTCCTGTTTTTATCCTGGGGGACGAGAGTATGACGGCGTCCGGGCCAAGCCGGTCTCTGGCCGTCCGAAGCGCTTCAGCGTCATCGGCCGCCTCAAAGGTGATCTGAGTTCCCTTTTTAATCTTTATCGCCATTTACTCCACCACCCCCACCGATTTTAACTGAGCGCCCTGAGATATTTCGTTATAGGATAACACGAAAAGGCCGGGCAGCGAACTTTCCAGAATTCGCCGCATCACAAGCCGGACGTCAGGATGAACCAGCAGAACCGGAAGGAGGCCCTTCATTGACATGTTCTCCACGGCCCTAGCCACGGCCCCCATCATACGCTGCACTTCCGCGGGCTCCATGTTGAACTGCCAGCCAGAGAGGAGGTCCCCAGCCATGGCCGCCTTGACCTTATGCTCCCAGTTGGGGGAGAGAGTGGCTACCGTAAGGGCGCCCTCCTCATCCTGGACCCGCAGCGTGATGAGTCTTGCCAGGGATTCCCGCACCCGCTCGGTGAGGAAGTCCACGCTCCGGGATACCTTTCCGTAGTCCGCCAGGGCCTCGAAAACACTGACAAGATCCCTGATGGGGACCTGTTCCTTCACCAGATTCTGCAGCACCTTCTGTATCTCTCCCAGGGAGAGGGCCGCCATCATCTCCTCCACTACGGCGGGAGCGGCTTCTTTTACCATATCTGTAAGCTTCTGGACTTCCTGTCTTGTTATAAGGTCTGCGCCGTACTTCTTTATGACCTCCGAAAGATGGGTTGCCAGGACCGACGGAGCGTCCACCACGGTGTAGCCCAGAGTTTCGGCCCTGTCCCTCATCTCCGGGGAGATCCAGACGGCGGGAAGGCCGAAGGCGGGCTCCACGGCAGGGACTCCCACGATTTCCTCCTCCACCGACCCCGTGTTCATGGCCAGGTAATGGTCGGGAAGCAGCTCGCCTCTGCCCGTCTCCGCCCCTTTTACCCGCAGGACGTACTCGGTGGGCTTTATCTGTATGTTATCCCTGATTCGGATGGGGGGGACTATGAGACCCAGGTCCACCGCCATCTGCTTTCTTATGGTGCCTATCCTGTCGAGCATGTCCCCGCCCTGGGCAGGATCCACCAGGGGAATAATGGCGTAGCCGATTTCAGCCTCCATGGGATCCACGGTGAGAAGACGCATGACGTCCTCCGGAGACGCGGGCGCTCCGGGGGGCTTCGGCCCTTCGCCGGGGCCTCCGGGAGTTGGCCGGCCTTCGCCCGGGGCCCTGTCGAGACCGGCGGCTTCCTGTATTTTGCCTTCCCTGTAGACCCAGTAACCCATCGTCATAAGAAGGACGCCCAGCATCACAAAGGGAATTGTAGGCAGTCCCGGCACCGCCGCCAGCGCAAAAAGGAGGACCGCTCCTATAAAGAGAGGACGGGGGTAGTTGGTCAGGGAGGTGAGAATATCAATTCCCAGGTTGGTCTGACCCGCCGCCCTGGTGACAATGACTCCCGTAGCGGTAGAGAAGAGCAGGGCCGGAACCTGGGATACGAGGCCGTCGCCTACCGTGAGAAGGCTGTACATAGTCAGAGCCTTCTCCAGGGGCAGCCCCCGCTGAAGCACCCCGATGGAGAGGCCGCCGATAATATTTATGATGGTGATGATGAGCCCAGCGATGGCGTCGCCCTTGACGAACTTGGAGGCTCCGTCCATGGCGCCGTAGAAATCCGCCTCCCGCTGTATGGTGAGCCGCCGCTCCCTGGCGCCCGCCTCGTCGATAAGGCCCGCGTTCAGGTCGGCGTCAATGGCCATCTGCTTTCCCGGCATGGCGTCCAGCGTAAATCGGGCGGCTACTTCCGCCACTCTCTCGGAACCCTTGGTGATAACAACAAACTGGATAATGACAAGAATAAGGAATACCACCGCGCCCACGACGTAGTTGCCTCCCACCACAAAGTTGCCGAAGGCGCTGACCACCTGGCCTGCGTCGCCGTTCAGCAGGATCAGCCTGGTGGTGGAGACGTTAAGGGCCAGACGGAAGAGGGTTACTATGAGAAGCATGGTTGGAAAGGCCGCCAGATCAAGAGCCCTCTCGGCATAGAAAGTGGCCAGAAGCACCACTACTCCCAGGGAGATATTCACGGTGAGCAGAATATCCAGCAGCCACGTGGGCAGCGGGATGATCATCATGACCACGATAAGCATCACGAGCCCGGCCATGCCTATATCAGAATAGTGGAGCATTTTTTTCAAAGCCGACGAATTTGTCGATTCAGCCACAAAAGCCACCCTTCCCGGGGCGCGACCGGCGCCCGCCTATGGGCCCTATTTTACATGAAAACTTCAGAATGTCGGCCCCTTTCAACCGCTGCGGCCTTTTTATCCTTCTGCGCCCCCGCGTTTTTCTTCGGATCTAGGCTGTAAACAAAGGCCAGGACCTCCGCCACGGCCCTGTACAGCTCCTCGGGAACCTCTTCGCCCACCTCCACAGTTTCGTACAGCGACCTTGCCAGGGGCTTGTTCTCCACCACGGGGACGTTCGATTCTTCGGCTATCTCCCTGATCTTCCGGGCAATATGCCCGTTTCCCTTGGCCGTCAAAACGGGCGCGTCCATCGCCTCCCTGTCGTACACCAGGGCTACCGCAAGGCGGGTAGGGTTGGTGACGACCACGTCCGCCTTCGGGACGGAGGACATCATGCGGCTTCTGGCGAGCTCCCGCTGCTTCTGCCTGATTTTGCCCCTTATTTGAGGATCTCCCTCCATCTGCTTGTACTCTTCTTTTATCTCCTGCTTGCTCATCCTGATGGACCGCTCGAACTCCCACTTCTGGTAAGCATAATCGAATATGCCGAGGACAAGGAGTAGGAAGGCCAGGCGAAAGCTGAGCCCCAGAAGCTTCCACAGCAGCCTGGAGACTCCCGCCTCCAGGGGAAAGCCGATGGCGCTCACAAGTTCGGGAGTTTCTTTTTTTAGCGAGTAGTAAATCACATAGCCCAGCAGAGCGGCCTTCATCAAGGCCTTTACCAGCTCCACCAGAGAGCGCAGGGACAGCACTTTTTTAAGGCCTGAAACGGGGTTGAGCCTGTCAAACTTCAGGGCCAGGGGCTTGGAGGTCATCGTGAAGCCTACCTGGGATATGGTGACAATAAGCGCGCTTATGGCGGCGGACAGACCTATGGGGAGCCACGGGGCAAGCATGGTAAAAATGGTATCGTTCCTAATCATGTATAGCCAGCCGTCTTCATGGATCGAACTTCCTCCCATGAGGGCAATTATATCGACGGTAAAGGCCATAACCCGGGAGAAGAGAAAGGGGCCAAAGACCAGAAGGCCGAAGAGCCCAGTGAGGATTACCGTCGCCGCTCCCATGTCCTGGCTCTTGGCTACCCGCCCTTCCTCTCTTTCCTTTCGTCGTTTTCTTGGAGTGGCGGGCTCGGTTCTCTCCTGGGAGAAAAACTGAAGATCGAACGTCACCGCCATGCGGTTGCCTCCCTGAGGGCCAGCTCTACGTACTTCTCCATCTGATCGGCCATGATCTCAATTGCCACCGGGAGGACTACCATCAGCACGAAAAAACCCAGAGCTATCTTCAGGGGCAGCCCCAGGACAAAGATATTCATCTGGGGGACGGTGCGGGCCAGGAAACCGAGCCCCACGTCCGCCAGCAGGATGGCGCCGTAGAAGGGAAGGACAAACCGGAGGCTGAGGACGAAGGCCTCCTGCAGCCACGCCCCCAGGCCAAGGTCCGACAGGGGCCAGAAGACGAGCCTGCCGGGAGGGACAAGCTTAAGGCTTTCAACCACCGCCTGGGTCATGAGGAGATGTCCGTTCCACCGGAAGAAAAACCACAAACCTACCAAAAATTGGAGCTGTCCGATGATGGAGGCTCTGGTCTCACTGAGGGGATCCATTAGGCTTACCATGGCAAAACCCATGGAGATTCCAATGAGTTCGCCCGAGATTTGGAGGGCGTAAAGAGGCAGGGCGGCTAAAAAACCTATGATAGTCCCTATAAAAAACTCTCTCGTAGCCAGCAGAAGGACGGCCGTCCAGTTTTCAAATAAGATTAGCGGAACCTGAGCGTCAGAAATAGTCCCCACCGAAGCCAGGGTAAGGAAGAACGCGCACCAGAACCTGAGGGGCAGAGGCATTCCGCCCGCCATGAAGGCAGGCGCTGAGAACATCAGCCCTGAAAATCGCAAACCGACAAGCAGATAGAACAGGAGAAGAGCGACGAAGCGGGTCTGCTCCGGCGTCATCGCACAAACCGCTCAAGCTGGCCGAAGATGAGCCGCGCAAGACCTCCCACCCTGCCGAACATCCAGGGGCCGAAGGCCACCAGGGAAAGGAGCACCGCCACTATTTTGGGAATAAAAATGAGAGTCTGCTCCTGGATTGACGTGGCGGTCTGCAAAATGCCTATTACCAACCCTATGGCCATGGCCACAA
The DNA here is from genome assembly GCA_964642285.1 of uncultured Synergistaceae bacterium. Lineage (GTDB taxonomy): Bacteria > Synergistota > Synergistia > Synergistales > Aminobacteriaceae > Aminivibrio. The sequence goes on along the minus strand of CAZXOD010000030.1, from coordinate 10,823 downwards.
ACAGTATGGGAAGGGCCGTGGTCAGGGCGATCCAGACCGCTTCAGCGAGCACGTCGTTCATGTTTATGGGAAACATGACCGGCCCCCTTTATGTAAAGCTCTTCAGCAGGCTGGTCACCACAAGATTCCAGCCGTCCGCCATGACGAAGAGAAGGACTTTGAAGGGAAGAGAGATCATCATGGGAGGAAGCATGATCATTCCCATGGCCATGAGCACGCTTGCCACCACCATATCCACTACAATGAAAGGGATGAAGATGACCACCCCCATCTGGAAAGCCGTTTTAAGCTCGCTCAGCATAAAGGCGGGAAGAAGCACTCTGGTAGGAACATCATCCTGGTTTCTGGGCTGCTCCATGCCGGCCATGGAGACCATAAGGGAAAGCTCCTCCTGACGGGTAAATTTAAATAAAAACTCCCGGACAGGGGTCACCGTCCCCTGCCACGCCTGGGCGGAACTGATATTTCCCGCAAGGTAGGGCGACAGGGCGCTGTCGTAGACCTTTTCCCAGGTGGGCCCCATTATGAACAGAGTGAGAAAAAGGGAGAGTCCTACAATAACCTGGTTCGGAGGAGTCTGCTGAAGGCCTATAGCCCTCTGGACGAAACCTAGGACCACCATGACCCTGGTGAAGCAGGTCACCATGAGCATGATAGCCGGGGCGAGGCTCAGTACCGTAAGAAGGGCAAGAATCTGAAGCGTAACGGCCACGTCCGAGGGAGATTCCGCCATCCTTATCCCGAACTGAAGGGCCGGGATGGGAATAAAAGGAGCCCCGTCCTGGGCAGACGCAGGAACCGCCCAGGCCATAAGAACCATAACCCAGAGGACGACGCCCCTAGGGAGAAGAATCCTCATCGCTGAACTGCTTCCACTCCTCATAAGGCCACCTGCATATCACCCTGGTACCGGAGATTCCCGTCGCCAGGGCAAAAACGTCCGGCCCAAGCCGGACAATAAAAAGAACATCCCTGCCCAGGGGCAAGGATGCCAGAACGTTAACAGCCCCTTTTACCGTCCGGGGCGACCTCCTGCGGTGAAAGAGCACCGCCCCGTACCCTGCCAGACCCAGCAGCGCCAGACCCAGACCGACCCTGATCATATATCCCGTCAGGGAGGGAGTTATGCCGGCCACGGCGGCCTGCCTACCCCAGAGCTTTATTGAGCGCTTCCACCACTCTGTCAGGCTGGAAGGGTTTGACTATAAAGTCAGCGGCGCCCGCCTGGATAGCCTCTATGACCATGGGCTGCTGCCCCATGGCGCTTACCATGACAACCCTTGCGTCGCCGTCAATAGCTTTTATTGCCTTAACCGCGTCGATCCCGTTCATCTCGGGCATCGTGATGTCCATGGTTACGATATCGGGCTTGAACTTCTGATAGGAGGCCACGGCAATCTTGCCGTTCTCCGCCTCGCCCACTACCTCAAAGTCGTTCTTGGTCAAGATGTCTTTCAGCATCATCCTCATGAAGGCGGCATCATCGACAATAAGAACTTTCCTCCCCATGCTTACACATCCCTCTCTCCGTGATTGCTTGGCCGGCAGTATCTCTCCCTAAAGGGAGTGCACCCTTCCCGCGGAAGACACTATCTCAGTGATACGAACGCCGAAGTTTTCGTCGATCACAACAACTTCGCCCTTGGCAACCAGTTTGCCGTTCACCAGAATATCCACGGGTTCGCCCGCCATCTTGTCCAATTCTATCACGGAACCTGGAGTCATGCTCAATATATCCGAGATATTTTTTCTTGTGCGGCCCAATTCCACCGTAACCCTCACTGGAATATCCGCTACCAGGTCGAGCCTGCTGCTTCCGTGGCCCTCTCCCGCCTTCTGAACAAGGGGGACGAACTCCGCGGGGCGGACGTCCACCGAGGATTGGTCGTAAATGTGGCCCGATGAAGGATGTTCCGCCCCGGGTCTTTCCGCCCGCTCCGGGGCAGGCGCCGGCCGTTCCCGGGCGGGAGCGGCCCCCCTGGCCTCGGGAGCTTCTTTTCCCGAGATCAGCCCCGCCGCCTCGCCGGCCACCTTTTTAACCACATCAAGGGGCATGGCAACCCAAAGGGAGAAATCCCCCAGATCCTCAATGGAGATAGTTACTGAGACCGACCAGAGCTCATCGTCGGGAGATCTGTCCTGAAAGGGAACCCAGTCGCCGGATTCCAGAGATGAACCAATATTCTCCGGCATGAGCCTTTTCCCGCCGAGCAAACCGCTCATACTGGTAAAAGCCGCGCCCACCACCTGGCTCAGGCCCTCCTGGGCCGCGTTAAGGTAGAGGTCCCCCGCCTCTTCCGGAAGGTCTTTTCCTTCTCCGCCCATCATCAGGTCAGCAAGGGTAAGGGCGCCTTTTTCGGTTATCACCAGGCAGAGGGGAGAGTCGTCCAGCCCGCCGCAGGTCACCCTGAAGGCAAAAGGCTCCTCAATGGCGGAGGCAAAATCCTTCTGGGTTACGACGGATTTCGCTCCCACAATGGTGGAGACCTCCTTCCCCGCAAGCATTCCGTATACGCTGGACGTGGACGAGGAAAATATGCCGGCCAGTTCGTTAAGGACGCTGCTCTGTTCCGGGGAAAAATCTCCCCCTGCGTCATCGCCCCCTCCGCCGCCTAAATCCGCTCCGGACAACAGGGCGTTTATTTCATCCTGGCTGAGAAGCTCGTCAATCATCTTCCGCCCCTCCTTCACTGTGAGGGAGGTCTTCCTCCCCGGGGATTATTTCTGAAATTTCCGCGGCGAACCTGCCGTTCATAGAGCCCGGCAGGGCCCTGAACTTAACCAGATTGCCGATCCGAACGCCCAGGGGCGTATCCAGAGTCTCGTCAAGCTTTATAACGTCCCCCGACCTCAGCTGCATCACGTCGGATACGTTCAGCACAGTATGGCCCAGCTCCAGCGCGACCGGGACATTGACCTTTCCCAGATGTCTCTTGAGGTAATCCCTGGCCGCGTCGTCGCCCTTCCTGCTTGTGGACGCAAACCACTGCTGAGAGCTCAGCTTGTCCATTATGGGCTCCATCAGGAAATAGGGGATGCATATGCTTATCATTCCCTCCACGTCCCCGATGCTGAGCTTTAGTATGACCAGAAGCACCATATCGGTGCCGGGGCAGATCTGGACGAAAAATGGGTTGCTCTCCAGATTTTCGTAGCGGAACCGCACATCCACCACGGTGCTCCAGCTCTCCTCAAGAAGCTCAAGCATTCTCATGATAACTCTCTCCACCACGGTCCGCTCGATGTCGGTCAGCTCCCTGACCTTGCCGGAGAACTCCCCGCGGCCGCCCAGCATCCTGTCGATTATGGCGAAGACCAGGTTGGGATTTATCTCTATCAACGCGTTGCCGCTGAAGGGATACATCTCTAAAATTCCGATGACCGTAGGCTGAACCAGGGACCGTATGAATTCATCGTAAGCCAGCTGGTCCACTGACGCGATCTCCGCCGACACCATGGACCTGACCATGGTGGACATGGTGGTGGTCAGCTGCCGGGTAAAGGATTCGTGAATCATCTGGATGGCCCTGAGCTGGTCTTTGCTGAACTTGTCGGGACGGCGGAAGTCGTACAGCTTTATCGACTTCTCATCCTCCTTGCGCATGGCGTCAACGTCCACGCTTCCGCTGGACAGCGCCTCCAGAAGAGAGTCTATTTCATTTTGAGAGAGCACATCCGGCGTCACGACAATCCCCCCTTCCGGACTTTTTTCGGCTCGCCCTACTGGAGGACAAAACCCTCGAAGAGAACCCGCATCACGGGGGCCTTATCGCGGATTGCCGGCATGATGGAATTTATGGTTCTTTTAATATCCTCGGCAAGGGAGAGCACGCCCTCCGCGTTGGTCAGGTCCTCGAAGATCCTGTCCTTGGCCAGAAGTATGATCTCGTTTTTTATCCTGGCGAGCCAGTTGGGGGAGGCTATCATCTCCAGAGCCTTGGGATCGCTCATCTCCAGGGAGAGCTTGAAGTTTACGATGTGATTTCCCGAGCCCGTCAGGTTTGAAATGAAGTCTCCCACGAAAAAGACGGGACCGGGTTCTTCGATTTTTTCCCTGGAACCGTTATCTTCGGGCGAAAGCCACGCCCTTCCGGCTATCAGCCCTCCGCCGAAACCGAGCGATACCAGCAAGATACCAACAATAATAAAAACAACAATGCGCTTCACAGGGTCATCCTCCCGCTACTCTTTAGGGTACCTGGACAGGAAGACAAGATCCACCCTCCTGTTTAAGGCCATATGCTCCGGGGTATCGTTGGGGACTATGGGCCTGTTGGACCCGAAGCCTACTGCCTGAAGCTTCTGGGGGTCAAACCCGGCCCGGTCCTGAAGATAGGAGGCCACGGAGGCGGCCCTTGCCGCTGATAGGCCCCAGTTGTCCCGATAAATACCGCCCCTGAGGGGCACTGAATCGGTATGGCCTTCCACCGCCACCGCCGGAACGACATCCTTGACGAACTCCGCAATTTTAAAAAGAACCCTCATGCCCTCTGGCTTTAGCTCCGCCTTCCCGGAGTCGAACATAAACTGGTCCGACAGAGAGACGGAGACTCCTCTCTGGGAGATGCGGACGACCGCCTGTTTGTCCAGCCCCTCCGCCCGGAGGTAGTTTCTCAGGTTCTGGGCGGCCTGGTGGACATCCGGGTCAGCCTTCTGAGCGTCGCCCGCCTGGCTGGCCACCTTTCCGCCGAAAACGCTGGGATCGGGCTGAATGGTCTTGCCTCCCGGCATGAAGCCAAGGGCGCCCTGGAAGGACATGATCATCATCTCAAATTTCTGCACGTTGATGGAAGAAAAGGAGAACAGCAGCACGAAGAAGGTCAGCACCAGAGTGACCATGTCGCCGTAGGAGACAAGCCACAGGGGAGCTCCGGGACCTGAATCTTCCTTTTTCTTCTTTCTTGCCATCAGTCTTCTCCTTTCGCCTCGGCCGCTTTTTCCTCCAGGGCGAATCGCTGGCGGGGAGGAAGGAAGACTTTGAGCTTTTCCTCCACTATCCTTGGGTTTTCACCCGCCTGTATGGACAGGACACCCTCCACCATGAGCTCCATGGAGAGCACTTCTTCCTCGGAACGGACCGCCAGCTTCTTGCCTATGGGTATTGCGAAGCCGTTGGCTATCATGGAGCCGTAGAAAGTGGTCACCAGCGCTACCGCCATGCCGGGGCCCAGGGAGTCGGGATCTGCCAGGTTGCCAAGCATAGTGATGAGGCCGATTACTGTCCCCAACATGCCGAAGGCGGGGCCGAGCTCCGCTATTCCATCGAAGAGGGACTTGTTGCCCGAGTGGCGCCCCTCCAGAATGCCTATCTCCGTATCCAGAATGGCCTTGACCAGCTCCGGGTCGGTACCGTCCACCACAAGCTGGATGGATTTTTTGAGGAATTCGTTTTCAAGCTCTGAAGCATCCGCCTCAAGGGCCAGGAGCCCTTCCCTCCTGGCCTTTTCGGCGAAACTTACTATGGTCTGCACCTGGGAGACAAGGTCCGGAGAGCCTCCGGTAAAAGCCATTTTTATAATTTTGAAGAAGCTCTTAAGCCTGTCGGGAGGATTTGACATCATCAGAGCCCCGGCGGTCCCTCCGAAGACAATGAGGATGGAGTCGAAGTCGATGAAAGCCATTCCCTCTCCGCCTGCCACCACGCCTCCTACGACGAGAATAAGACAGACGGTCAAGCCGATAACGGTTGAAAGATCCACGTAATCCAAGCCTCCCCGGATATTGCGATAGTCTCCGAAACGATGAGATTAGATCAGTCTCTATCCTCGTCTTCCGGCAAGGGGCCCTTCCCCCCGAAGAAGGAAAACAAAACCTTCTGTCTGTACTTTACCACCAGGTCCACTATTTCATCCATAGGTTCCACTACAACATAGCGGTGGCCGTTGACCAGCCGAACTACCGTATCCGGCGTAGACTCCACTGTTTCGATGAGATCGGCGTTAATCGTAAAGGCCTCGCCGTTGATCCTGTGCAGGGTTATCATACCACAGACCCGCGCTACCGCTTGATGTTGATGACTTCTTCAAGAACGTGGTCGCTCGTGGTTACAACTCTGGCGTTTGCCTGGAAACCTCTCTGGGCGATTATCAGCTTTACGAACTCCTCTGAAAGGTCCACGTTGCCCATCTCAAGAGTCCCGCCCGCGATAGTTCCCGCCCCGCCCTCTCCTGCGGCCACAATCTGAGGAAGGCCGGAGTTGTTGCTCACCGCGAAGGCGGTGTTGCCCACTTTGGTAAGGCCGGCGGGGTTTGAGAAGAGGGCCAGCGCCATGCGGTACATGGGGATGTTGACGCCGTTGCTGTAGACTCCCGTGATGGTGCCGTCCTTGCCGGCGGCGAAGTCGTTAAGCACTCCCATAGTGTAGCCGTCCTGGTAGTAGCCCTTGGTTGTGAAGCCGGAGCCGTACTGGGTTATCCCCTCCATGACGTCCTTGCCGAAGGACTCTCCGGTGAAGTCCAGGGTTATGGTGGCATCATCAGCGCCCAGGGAGGCGAAGTTAAGCCCTATTACCCCCGATGAGCCTGTGGTTATTTTGCCGTCGGAGTCGAACTCTGTAACGCCCGTGTTGTTGGTGAGGGTGATTCCGGGTTCGGTGGGCAGCCAGGCTCTCCAGCGCCACTGATTATTGTCGATCTTCTCCCAGCTGACCTCCAGGGTGTGGGCGTTGCCAAGGCTGTCGTAGACGTCGAGCTTGGTGTTGTGCACGCTGGCTATCTTCTGGTTGATGGTGGCCAAAGCAGCGCCGGAGGCCGTGTTCAAAATGGTGATGCCAAGGCCGTTTTCCGTGGCGCGAGCGCTCAGCGGAGTCGTTCCGATTGCCGTTGCCGCTGGCAGATGGAAGGTTCCGTCGTTGTTCATGGTGATGGAAAGAGTCTGAGGATTTCCCGGCGTTTCGCCCCAGATATTCAAAATCCGGTTCCCCGTCGCAGGATCATCGTCAAACTCTACCAGATAGTGCTGGGCAGGCGTTTGATTGGGGTCAGAGACCATGGTGAAGTTCATGTATCCTGAAAGTTCAATCCGGGATACAATATTTGTTCCGTTTAGCAGGGTCAGCGTGCCGGTGTTCGAATCATAACCGTAAGTAAGGCTGTTCAAAGCTCCCGTTAGGTTAACGGTGAGCTCGGGGAATCCCGAAGTAGTGTTAATTCCGTTATAAACACACTCAATTCCCGTCAGGGGGGGAGTTGTCCCCGGCGCCTTAAACGATAGGAAACCAGCCATAGTGCTGTCGCCCGTTACATTGCTCAGGATGTACTGGTCCGTTCCCACGTTCACCGTCAGGGACGAGTCGTTGGCCTCGATGCCCATGGGAAGGTAGGATTCTACGCGGCTGTCCAGGTTGCAGCGGTAGCCTGCCAGGGTGGTGGCCTTGGCGGGGATCTTCTGTCCCACGGGGATGTTTATGTCCACAAGGCTGGACCCCATGGTATAGGACGTGGGGTCCTGGGGGTCGGCGGTCATCTTGAAGCCCTTTACCATGTAGCCCGTGCCCGACTGCACCAGGTTGCCGTTGGCGTCAAGAAGAAAGTTGCCCGCCCTGGTGTAGAGCTGGCTGCTTCCCTCTCCCACCACATAGTAACCGTCACCCTCGATGGCCATATCCGTTCTGTTGCCGGTGAACTCAAGCTGTCCCTGGGAGTGGATGGTCTCTATGGCGGCAACTTTCACGCCGAGACCTACCTGCATGGGGTTTATGCCTCCCCTCACCTCGCTGGGAGCGGACGCCCCCCGGGTGGTCTGATACATGAGGTCCTGGAAGGTTACAGCGTCTTTTTTGAAGCCAACGGTGTTAACGTTGGCAATATTGTTTCCTACCACGTCCAGAAGCGTCTGATGGGCCCGTACTCCTGATACTCCTGACATAAGGGATCGAAGCATAGTATTATTTCCTCCCTGTCTTTTCTGAAGAGTGCCGCAATCCCTTGCTGTTTATAATGAGCCCTGCCTTCCGTGGCAGGGAGTTTATCTATCTTTTATAGAATCGGAAGTTTGTTCCCGTTTCTGTAGCCTTCATTATGCAACAGCGAGCACTTTCTGAAGGGGAACCTCTTTTTCCTCCGTGGTGGTAAGGATTATCCCTGATTTATCGAACTTGACATAGGCCACTGTGGCGAAGGCGCTGAGTCCCTCGTCGTCCTCGTATTCTATGACCCGGCCGATATAGCTTACCGATGAGCCCTTGGTCACCGCGTTCATCTGCTCAATGCTCTTGTTCATGTTGGTCATCTGTTCCAGGGTGCTGAACTGGGCCATTTGGGCAATAAAGTCCTTGTCCTTAAGGGGGTCCAGCGGGTCCTGGTGGCTAAGCTGGGCGATGAGGATCTTCAAAAAAGCTTCTTTGCCCAGCTCGTTTTGGGTTCTGCGAAGGGCCTCTTCAGTTGCCGCTGTGTAGCTTGCTTCGTTTGCGCCGCCTACTCCCGATGTTGCCATTTTCGCACCTCCTAGGCCATCCAGTGAAGGAGACCCTGTTCAAGGTCCACCCTGAAAAGGGGTGTCTCTTCGTCATCTCCGGAAAACTGGTCGGGGTTATGGAGACTTCTGCCTCTGGCTCCGTCCCCGGTCTCTCTTCCGCCTTCCCTGCCGCGGTCGTCATTTATATCCACTGTAAACTCAGCCAGCTGGACGCCCTGTTGCTGAAGGTGCAGCCTTAACTGGGCTATGTTGTCCTGCACAAGCTGTTTCAGCTGTTCGCTGCCCACCCGGATGGACGCCTCAACTCCGGCCGTGCCCGAGACAAGCTCTACCTCAATTCTGCCCAGGGCGGGGGGATCCACGATTATGGAGGCTCTGTGCCGTCCTTCCGTTCGCATGAACGTCACTACGTTGCCCACTCCCTCTTCGAGGGCCGCGCCGCCCTTTCCCGCCAGTTCAAGCTCCCTGGAGAACCCCGCCGACGGCGCTAGGGCGCCGGGACGCAGACCTTCGCTTCTTTGGTCCTGTCCCCGGCTTATAAGTGAAATTCCGGGATTGTCATGCCTGGAATGGGAGGAGTCTTTGTCATCTCCCCTGGTACCCGAACTTCCCCCGTCTCTTCCTGCATTGATCAGGCTCTGCCCCTCTTTAGCCTCAATTTTGGGCGAAGGGACTGCCTCCCGGTCAGACTCCGGGGCTCCCGCTTCCGGCCGACCTGTCGTAGTACGGGCTTCCGTCTGGGCAGCCGGGACGGCGGCCTCTTTGGGGCGGCCGTCCTCCCGGGCAAGCTGAACCTGGGGCTCTTCCCACACTTTTTCACCGCTTTGGCGGGGGGAGGGGTCCTTTTCGCCGGGAGCGCTTCTTTTGAAGGCGCCGTCGGGCCGGTCTTCCTTTTCAGCCGCGCCGACATAAACCGCATTTTCTTCCGGGGTATTTTCGTCCCCTCCGTCGACCTCCGCCTGATAGCGGGCTGAGGTTTCTGAGAAAGGAGACGAATTTTCATGCTTTATCGGATTTTCCGGGCTGACGCCTGCCGGCGCCGGGGAATTTTCAATTTTAGGCATTTCCTTCTCATTCGGAGACTCCCCATCTAAGCGGCCTAAATTTTCAGCTGAGGATTTCGTTCCGGCAGCCTGTATCCCGTCATTGCCGGCGCCGTAAAGCAGTCCTTCGTCCCCGCTCATTTTTACGATTTCAGCATCCTCCGCACTGTCGCCTTCTTCGTCGGACAGAGCCGCCGCGATACCGTCATCGTCCGGGCTATCTTGATTAAGAGGAGTTTTCCCGGGGTTATCTTCCTGCTCTTCTATCTCCTCTTCAGAGGCGTTTACCAAAGCCCTCAACAGAACTGAAACGCCGCCCGAGGATGCCGGAACAGCCGCCGTCTCCTTTTCTGCAGCCTCCTGAGATCCGTCGGCGTTATCGCAACGGGAGTAGAGAAAAGACGCGAAGGGGTCTTTTTTTTCTGTTTTTGCGTTTGAACGGATTTTTTCTGCGAATAGCTCCCGGCCGCCGCTCTCTTCCCGGGCAACAAAAAAGGGCGATATCATAAGGCTGCACCTCCGAATGTGTTAGCGCGACCCCAGGGCCGCCAGCCGCTCCGTCAGCCTTGCCGCCATCGCCGCCTCCATGCGGCCGAGTATGGATGCTCTTGCGTCCTGGGGCATCCTTTCCAGGAGTTTTACGGACAGGTCTTCCCTCAGCTGTTCCATAATGAGGGCCGCCCTTCGGGGCGATATGTCCTGGTAGGTTCTCATAAGCATGTCCAGGTACTCTTTTTCCTCCTCCGGATTTTCCGGAGGCCTTCTCTGGGTCAGAGCCTGTTCATCCTCTATTTTTTTTGCGACGGCCGCTCTGTTTTCAAGGTCTGCGGAGAGCGCGTCCAGACGGGCTTCTCTCTGCTCCAGCTCCCGTTCCCGCTCGTTCAGCCTTTCGTTCCAGCGCTGAAGTTCGATCCTTCTCCTCTGCTCTGCCGTGAGGGAGTATTCTTCGGGTATTCCCACTGCCGCCGCCAGATTCTTTCCTACCCACGGAATGCGGGGAATAACCTCGTACATTACAGGGCGGGCGTCCCAGCGACCCGCCGCATGCAGGCCTGCCGCAACGCCTATCCCCAGGAGAAGGGACAAAAAAAGGAGAGTTCCTTTACGGCCTTTTTTTCTGCTTTTCTTTGGCGCCGGCCTTGGGGAGCTCCCCTCGTCGTAAATTTCTCTGCGGCCTTCAGGATCGCCGGGCATTATTCATCGCTCCCTGAATTTCTCCTGTACATGGAGAGTACATTTTTCACGTAGTTCTGGGTCTCCTTAAAGGGGGGTATTCCCCCGAAGGCGTCCACTCTTCCCGGGCCAGCATTGTACGCCGCCAGGGTTTTTGTGAGGTCTCCCTCATATTTATCGGACAGTTGGGAG
>CAZXOD010000029.1:0-16350 GCA_964642285.1 uncultured Synergistaceae bacterium | reverse complement strand
GCCTGCATATTACTGTTGGCTGATTTTTTAAGGCCCCCGCAGGGCTTTTTAAGAAGGAGGAACTTCATGGCTCGATTATCCGCCCCTCAAAAAGAGAAGGGGCCCTCTTCTTCAGGGATAAAAAAGAACAGGCCCAGAAAAAAAAGGTCCCTGTTAAAATCCCTTTTCCTTTTGCTATTCCTTATGCTTCTCATGGCCGGAGCGGCTGTATCTGTTTTTGTGGCCCTCTACCTGCGGGATATTTCAAGGGATCTGCCCACAGCCACGGAGATGCTGGCTCACAAGGCAAACGTGGCAAGCGTAATATACGACAGAGAGGGCGAGCCCGTCGCCCGGCTTTTTACGGAAAACAGACAGCCCGTCTCCCTCAGGCAGATTTCACCCTGGATCATCAAAGCTACCCTTGCCGCGGAGGACTCTTCATTTTATCAGCACGGCGGGATCAGGCTTCTTTCCATAGCCAGAGCCTTCGTCGAAAACCTGACCAGCCGCGGCGTTAAGCAGGGAGGCAGCACCATAACTCAGCAGCTTGCCCGCAATCTGTTTTTAACCCAGGAGAGGACTCTGGAGCGGAAGGCCAAAGAGGTAATTCTCTCCATCCGGATGGAGCAGCTCTTTACCAAGGACAGAATTATGGAGATGTACCTCAACGCCATCTATTTCGGCCACGGCGCCTGGGGCGTGGATACCGCCGCCCGGACTTATTTCGGCAAGCCTTCTTCCGATGTAACTCTGTCGGAGGCGGCAATACTCGCCGGACTGATCGCCGCCCCCGGCAGATACAGCCCCCTGTCGAGTCTGGAAAACTCAAAAAGGCGGCAGAAGTACGTGCTGGACAGGCTTCTTACCCTGGGATGGATCAGCGAAACGGAGCGGGACGAGGCCTATGCGGCGGAACTGATTTTCAAGCATGTGCCCAACAAGGTGCAGGAGTTCAACAAGGCTCCCTATTTCGTGGCCCATCTGCTGTTCAACGAGCTTTTGCCCAAATACGGCCCCGACCTGGTCTATTCGGGGGGCATGGAGATCTACACCACTCTGGACCTTAAAATGCAGGAGGCCGCTGAAAAGGCCATGGAAGGACTAAAGAGCCAGGGCGCCATTGTAGGCATGGATCCTGATACGGGGGAAGTGCTGGCCATGGTGGGCGGCCATGATTTTGCGGTAAGCAAGTTCAACCGGGCCACCCAGGCCTTCAGGCAGCCGGGGTCGGGTTTCAAGCCTATTGTTTACGCCGCCGCTTTCGAATCGGGACTGCTCCCTACGGACCACTTTCTGGACGCCAAGATCGCCTACGACAAGAAGGGGGCCGGGATGACCGTATGGGCGCCGGAAAACTACGACGGCAAGTTCCGGGGCGAGGTTACTCTTGAATATGCCCTGATTCACTCCCTTAACACTGTAGCAGTGCGGCTCATTGACTATGTGGGGGCAAAAAACATTCTGTCGGTGACCCGGAATCTGGGAATCACATCTCCCCACGTGCCAGCCGACCTGTCCCTTGCCCTGGGCTCGGCCAGCATAACACCTCTGGAGATGGCTGTGGCCTTTTCCGCCTTCGCCAACAACGGCATGACGGTGACTCCCCTGATGATCCGGGAGGTCCGCTCCGGAAACGGAGACGCGCTGGAGAGAAGAAGCCCTGTTGCCACACGGGGGCTATCTGCCGAGACCGCGGCTACGGTGCGCTCCATGCTGATCGACGTTGTGCGGGCGGGCACAGGCTCCAGAGCCCTGATCAAGGACAGGGAGACCTTTGGCAAGACGGGCACCACCAATGACTACAGCGACGCCTGGTTCCTCGGGGGCGTCCCGGGCCTTACGGCGGTGGTGTATGCCGGCAACGACGATCACAAACCTCTTGCGAAGAAGGGGGCCACGGGCGGGGTTGTCGCCGCTCCCGTATGGAAGGCGTTTGTGGAGGAGGCCGTCAAGGGCCGGGACCTGCCTCTGAAGTTTGAAATCCCCGCCGACGCGGACCTGGAGACGGTTAAAATCTGCAGAACTTCAGGATTTCTGGCCATAAACGGATGCTCCGCCGTGAGCATTCAGATTCGAAAAGGTCTCGCCCCTACCACATCCTGCCCGATCCACGGGGGGGATATGTACGCCAGCGCCCAGGATCCGAACGCGCCCAGGCTTGTTCTGGTTCACGAGGACAGCGAGATCTATTCTTCCTCCGGCCTCTATGCCGACAGCGGTTTTTATTCCGGCGGGCTTCCCGAGGATACGGGGCCTCCGGTAAAAGTCAGCAAGCCCGAGGGGCCCTCCCAGGCGGTGGCTCCTTCGGATCTGGTATATAAGGACCCAAACCCCGCCGATTCGGTGGAGGATAAGTATCAAAAGCTGCTGAAGCAGTACGGAATTACGGATTAAAAACAGGTAATGTCATCCTGGAGGAATTGGGGAGGGCTTGAAAGTCAAGAGCAGATCCCTCCCCCCTGCGGGGGCTCGGGATGACAATTTAAAACAAGTAAATTGGAGGGATCCGGGGCTTAGTCATAAAAGCCAGAGCCGGATCCCTCACTGCGTTCGGGATGACAAGATCTCGGTAGTTACGCAACAACCTCTTTTACTTTAGGGCCCCCATTGCCGCGTGGGCGGCGGAGATCCTTGCTACCGGCACCCTGAAGGGAGAGCAGCTTACGTAGTTCAGGCCCGTCTTGTGGCAGAAGGCGATGCTCGCGGGGTTGCCGCCGTGCTCGCCGCAGATGCCTATGGAGAGGTTGGGGTCAACGCTGCGGCCCTTTTCCACGGCGATCTCCATTAGAACCCCCACTCCCTCCCGGTCGAGCTCGTGGAAGGGGTTGACGGGCAGAATGCCCTTATCCTCATAGTGGCCGAGGAACTTGCCCTCGGCGTCATCTCTTGAGAACCCAAAGGCTGTCTGGGTGAGGTCGTTGGTGCCGAAGCTAAAAAATTCGGCGCACTTGGCGATGTGGTCCGCCACAAAGGCGGCCCTGGGTATTTCAATCATGGTTCCCACTTTGTAGTTGAACTTCTTTCCGGTTTTTTCCATGTAGTCTTTGGCTATATCGTCGACCTGCTTCCTGAAGAAGTTCATCTCAGTTTCAAGGCCGACCAGGGGCACCATTATCTCCGGATGGATATCGACTCCCTCGTCCACGAGCTCCAGCACAGCCTCGAAGATGGCGCTTGCCTGCATGGCCGGGATTTCCGGATAGACTATTCCAAGGCGGCATCCCCTGAAGCCGAGCATGGGGTTGGCTTCCTTGAGCAGCTCCACTTTTGCCATAACTTTTCTGACCCTGTCCGCCTCGGGGGAGGTCCCTTTGCCGGCGGCTTCAAGAGCCGCAAGCTCTTCTTCGAGGTCTCTCTCCTTGGGCATGAATTCATGGAGGGGCGGGTCAAGAAGGCGGATAATCACCGGGAGCCCGTGCATCTCCTTCAGAATGCCGTAAAAGTCCTGTTTCTGCATAACCTTGAGTTCGTCAAGAGCTTTGGCCCTCTCCTCGTAGCTGTCGGCCACCACAAGGCGCTGCATTACCGGAAGCCGGTCGGCCGCCATGAACATATGCTCCGTGCGGCAGAGGCCTATTCCCTTGGCGCCGAAGGAGCGGGCACGCCTGGCGTCTTCAGCCGTATCGCCGTTGGCCCAGACCTCAAGCCTGGCGAACTCGTCGGACCAGGAGAGGACTTTTTCAAAATCCTTGCTGAAGGAGGCCTCGATCAGGGGCGCCCCCCCTATAAGAACCCGGCCCGCGCTGCCGTCTACAGTTACCGTATCGCCCTTTTTAATGACATTTTGGCCGCTGGTGATGGTCTCTTTGTTGAGGTCGATGACAATGTCCTCGCAGCCGCTGACGCAGGGCTTGCCCAGGCCCCTGGCAACCACGGCGGCGTGGCTTGTCATGCCACCGCGGCTTGTCACAATGGCTTCCGCGGCGAAGAGGCCGTGGATGTCGTCGGGATTGGTCTCAGGGCGGGCCAGAACAACTTTTTTGCCTTCCTTAACCAGTTCAACGGCGTCGTCGGCGTCGAAGCACACCACGCCCACGCCCGCGCCGGGAGAGGCGGGAAGGCCCTTGGCCAGAAGCTCATTTTCCGCGCCGGGGTCCACCTGGCGGTGAAGCAGCATCTCCACCTGTTCCGGGGTTACTCTGCTCACGGCGGTTTTTCTGTCGATCAGCCCCTCGCTCTCCATGTCGACGGCAATCTTTACCGCCGCCCCGGCAGAGCGCTTTCCGCTCCTGGTCTGGAGTATGTAGAGCTTGTTCCGTTCAATGGTAAACTCGATATCCTGCATGTCTTTGTAGGCTTTTTCGAGGTTGGTGGTGGTTTCGAACAGCTCGTCGTAGATCTCCGGCATGGTCTCTTTGAGTTGGCTTATGGGAAGAGGAGTCCTGATGCCCGCCACCACGTCCTCGCCCTGGGCGTTGATAAGAAACTCGCCGTAAAGCTCCTTTGTTCCGTCGGAGGGGTTGCGGGTAAAACAGACTCCCGTGCCGCAGTCGTCGCCCAGGTTGCCGAAGACCATGGCCATTATGTTTACCGCCGTTCCAAGGTCGTCGGGGATTCTGTGAAGCTTTCTGTAAGTGACGGCCCTGGGGTTTCCCCAGCTCCTGAAAACTGCGACTACGGCATTTTCAAGCTGCTTCCAGGGGTCCGAGGGGAATTCAAATCCGGCGTTTTTCTTGAAAATTTCCTTGAACTTTGCCGTTACTTCCTCCATCTCCTTCACGGGGATTTCGTTGTCGAAGCTGACGGAAAGCCGCTTCTTGGTCTCTTCAAGGACTTCCTCGAAGGCATCCCCCGACACGCCGTGGACCACGTTTCCGTACATCTGGATGAACCGGCGGTAGCTGTCGAAGGCAAACCTCCTGTCCTGGGAAGCCCTGGCCAGAGACTCCACCGATTCGTCGTTGAGTCCCAGGTTGAGCACCGTATCCATCATTCCCGGCATGGACACGGGAGCGCCGGAACGAACCGATACAAGCAGGGGGTTATCTCCGGAGCCGAAGGTTTTGCCCGTCTCCTTCTCCAGTTCGCCAATAGCCCTTTCCACATCGTCCCAGATGGTGCTCAGGAACTTCTCGTCCTTGCCGTATTCAAGACAGGCATGAGTAGTAAGAATAAATCCGCCGGGCACCGGAAGTCCGTACTGGACCATCTGGGCCAGATTGGCGCCCTTGCCGCCCAAAAGATCTTTCATTCCGGCGTTGCCCTCTTTGAAGCTGTAGACGTATTTTTCAGCTTTCATCTCCAAACAGCACCTCCATGAAATGAATGACTTCCGACTCAAATAAAAACCCGGCTTTTTTCTCATGCCGAAGCGGTCGGCCCGGGATTGTTGTGAAAAAAACCGGGAAGTTTAATTATACCTGAAATATTGCACAAATCCCAGTGCCGGTTAGTTTTTTCCCTTGCCGGAGACAAGATGGTCGGTCCATGCCGGTTAAAACGTTATTAATCCCGATGGGCCGTCAGACTCTGGGGTTTTTAATCTTTTCCTTCTCCCGCAGGAATTCAAGGACCACCCGCGCTACCTCCTCCACCGCCATATCAGTAACGTCGAAAAGGACGGCGCCCAGAGACTTCATGTAGTCCGCGGCAAACCTGAGCTCCCTCTCCACGCGGTGCGGGGTGGCGTAGGCGCTGGCCGAAGGTTCCAGCCCCAGGAGTCTGAGCCTTTCCCTGCGGATAGTCATCAGCCTTTCCGGGGTCATTATCAGCCCTATTATCCTGCAGGGATCCAGGTCCCTGAGGATGGCGGGAGGGTCGGTTTCGGGGATCAGGGGGATGTTGGCGGCTTTGTAGCCCTCCCATGCGATATGCAGGGAGAGGGGAGTTTTGCCCGTTCTGGAGACGCCCAGAATGACAAGATCCGCCTCGAAAAGAAACTCCGCTCCCCTGCCGTCGTCGCACTTCATGGCAAACTCCACGGCCTCAAGCTTTTTCAGGTAGCTTTCGTCCCGCATTCAGCCCTCCCCCTTCGCGGCTCCTTACAATCGTCAGGCTCCCTTAAGAACCCCCAGATCCCCCACCTTCAGGAAGAGAGAGTTGCAGAGGACAAGCAGGGCGATCCGGTTTTCCTTTATTTTTTCGTCTTTGTCCATCACCAGAACATCGTCGAAAAATGCCGTCACGGGAGGGGAAAGCTCCGCCAGGATTCCCGCCAGGCCGTCCCAGTCCTGCTCCTCCAGAGCCCTTTCGACCATGGGAAGCACCCTCTGTACCTCGTCATAGAGGGCATTCTCCGCGTCCTTGACAAAGAGGGAGGGATCGGGAGCTTTCTCCCCGCCACCGCTCTTCGACAGTATATTCCTTACCCTCACCGCCGAGGTGACCAGGCTGGTGAACCAGTCCATGCCCTGAAGCCTGGAAAATACCTCCAGGAACCGCATTACCTGCAGGGGCCTCCCTCCCGCGACGGATAGGGCCAGGACGGCGGTCTCATGGCCGTAGCCCTTCTCCTTAACCTGCATCAGGAGCCGTTGAGACAGGAAGGAAAGAATTTTCTCCTCCGCGGCTTCGTCCACGGACAGAAGCTCCATGCACTGGCCCACAAGCCACGTGACGTCCACGTCAAGCTCCAGGCCCCACACTATCTCGTTAATGCACCGAGCCGCCCTTCGCAGCCCGTAAGGGTCCTGGGAGCCGCTTGGCTCCAGCCCCGCCTTGTGGCTGCTAACAATAATGAAGACCCTCTCCGCCAGGCCGAGCAGCGCGCCGGGAATATCCCCGGGAAGGGCGCCGCCCGCCGCCCTGGGCAGATACTGATCGTAAATAGCCGCGGCCACTCTTTCCGGCTCGCCGTTTTTAAGGGCGTACTCCCTGCCCATGAGCCCCTGGAGCTCAGGAAATTCGTAAACCATATTTGTAACGAGGTCGGCCTTGGACAGATAGGCGGCCCTGTCCACCAGAGATACAAGGTCCTTCATCTCCAGCCGTCCGCATAGGCGGATGGCCAGCTCCCTCGTGGCCATTACCTTATCGTAAAGGGAACCCAGCTTCTCCTGGTAGACTATGTTTTTCAGCCTCTCCACGTTGGCCGCGAGAGGAGTTTTAAGATCCTCCGCCCAGAAGAAGGCGGCGTCCTCCAGCCTGGCCCTCAGAACCCTTTCGTTGCCCTCCCGGACGACGGCCATATTGGAGACCAGATTGTTGCTTACTCCCACAAAGAAGGGCACGAGCTTGCCGCTCTCCCCTCTGACGGAGAAGTATTTCTGGTTTTTCTTCATGGATGTGCAAAGAACATCTTCGGGCATCTCCAGGTATTTTTTATCGAAGGACCCGAAGAAGGGTACCGGGTACTCCACCAGGTAGAGATTTTCGTTGATAATCTCCGGGTCGAGCTCCACGGCGCCGTCCATATCCTTCTCCAGAGAGGCTATTCCAGCCAGCATCTTCTGGCGGCGTTTCTCCTGGTCCAGGATGACGTAGTTGTCATAAAGCCTGTCCATAAACTCGGCGGCGTCGTCCAGGGCGATGGTCCTTGCGCCAAGAAAACGGTGCCCAGACGTGGCGGAGCCGCTTTTAATCCTGCCGTACTCGAAGGGGATCACTTCCCTGTCGGCCATGGCCAGTATCCACCTGATGGGCCTCGAAAACCTCACGGTGGGGTCGTCCCAGTACATGTTTTTAGGGAAGATCAGCTTTCGGATCAGGGCGGGGAATAGTTCGGGCAGAATTTTAAGGGTCGGGCTGCCAGGCTCCGAAACCTCCGCGCAGGTGTACCGCACTCCGTCCAAATCAAGGGGAGTGAGCTGCTCCACCGTTACCCCCCTGCTCTTAGCGAATCCGTGGGCCGCCCTGGTGGGGTTTCCCGCCGGGTCGAAGGCGGCTGACCATGCGGGGCCCCTGAAAGTATTAACCAGGTCGCTCTGCTTGCTGTCCGCGTCCCGGATTATCAAGGCTATCCGCCTGGGAGTGGCAAACAGGGAGAGATTTTTGAAGGCAATCCTTGCCCCTGTGAGATCCTCCCGGGCGGTTTTATCCAGAAACTCGAGAATATCGGGCAAAAAACGGGAGGGGATCTCTTCCGTACCTATTTCGAGGATAACGTTTTTAATCGTCACGGCTATAGCCTCCCGAATTTCCCCGCCAGGGGATAGTTCATGGCCTTCCTCTGGGCGGCGTAGGCGGCGCAGCATTTGCCGGCCAGGTTTCTTATTCTTCCGATATAGCCGGTCCGCTCCGTCACGCTGATGGCGTTCCGGGCGTCCAGCAGGTTGAAGACATGGGAACATTTGAGGACGTAGTCGTAGGCGGGCAGCACCAGCCCCCTGCCAATCACCCGGGCAGCCTCCCCCTCGAACATGCCGAAGAGCTGAAAGAGCATCCCCGTGTCGGCCGTTTCGAAGTTATAGCCGGAGAACTCCACCTCGCCCTGGTGATGGATATCGCCGTACTTCACCCCGTCTACCCACTGAAGGTCGTAGACGCTGTCCACCTTCTGAACAAACATAGCGATCCGCTCAAGGCCGTAGGTTATTTCAGCAGGGACAAGCTCCATATCGAGCCCTCCCACCTGCTGGAAGTATGTGAACTGGGTTATCTCCATCCCGTCGAGCCAGACCTCCCAGCCCAGCCCCCAGGCGCCCACGGTGGGCGATTCCCAGTCGTCCTCCACAAAGCGGATGTCATGGGAGGAGGATTCTATTCCAAGGGCCGCCAGGCTCCTGATGTAGATGTCGACTATATCCGCCGGGGCGGGCTTGACAATGACCTGGTACTGGTAGTAGTGCTGAAGCCTGTTGGGATTTTCGCCGTACCTGCCGTCGGCGGGACGCCTGGAGGGCTCCACATAGCCAACTCTCCACGGTTCGGGGCCGAGGACCCGCAGACAGGTCGCGGGGTTCATGGTGCCGGCCCCCACCTCTATATCGTAGGGTTGCTGTATAACGCATCCCTGTTCCGCCCAGAAGCGTTCAAGGCGGAAGATTATCTCCTGAAAATTCACTTCTCCAATCCCCCCCAGATAAAATGGCAAAGACTCGCAAAAACTGTTATTTTATGGATTCAAAAAGCGCCTTCATTCTTTCGCACCCGTCCCTCCAAAATCGTTCGTCCTTGGGGGAGGGGGGGAAGTCGCGCCTGAAAGCTTCAACAGAACACGCCGCAGCGGATACGAGGGTTTTTCTGCCGGCATCGTCCAGAAAGGCGCCCCGGCGGCCCTCGGCGCAGACGGGACATGCCAGCCCCTCGGCGCTCCAGTAGGAATCCCCCAGCATCCGGCCGCAGGAGAGGCATCTTTCGAGAGAGGGGGCAAGGCCCCAGGCTTCAAGCCACTTACGGAGAAACCTCCACTCCGCCGCGCCTCTATCGGCGCCGTCCCTTACCAGCACGGAGCACCAGTAAAAAAGCGCTGTCAGATCATCGCAGGGGTGTCCCGGCACAAGGTAGCGGCAAAGAAGGCGGTCCCACTCCAGCAGCGTTCGCAGCCGTTCGGCGGAGGACCTAAGAACCCAGAAATCCTCCCTTACGTCCACTGATTTAAGATAAAACTTTCTGGTCCCTTTGTAAAGGTTAAAGACTCCCCAGGTCAGAGGCTCAACGCCGCCCCCGAACCTTATCTTTCCCTTTCCTGCCCCCGGGGCCGAAACCCATATGGGGCCAGTCTCCTTTAAAAGAAGGTAAAGAGAGACATTTCCCTCGGAGCTGACGTCCCGGCGCAGGACAACGCCCGAATGCCGGAGGAAGCCCTGGGGAAGGGAATCGCTCACGGGGAGGGCTCTTTTATTCCCAGCATCCTGAGATCGCCCTCGGATCTGCGCCAGTCGGGACGGACCTTGATCCAGAGATCCAGGTAGACCTTGTGGCCGGTAAGGACTTCGATGTCGACTCTGGCCTGCCGTCCGGCCTCTTTAATCCTAGCGCCCTTTTCGCCGATTATAATCCTGCGCTGCCCCTCCCGCTCCACATATATGGTGGCCCGGATGAACAGTACGTCTCGTTCGGGGTATTCATCGGGACTCTTGTACTCTTCTATCTCCACCGCGGCGCTGTGGGGCACTTCCTCGTGGGTAAGCCGGAGGAGCTTCTCCCTAATTATTTCGGCGGCGATGAATTTTTCAGGGCGATCCACGATGATCTCCTCGTCGTAAAAGGGCGGCCCGTCGGGAAGATATCTGGCGATAAGGGAGATGAGGCCGGGAATTCCCTCTCCTGTCCTGGCGGATACCAGAGCCGTCCCGGCCAAGGGCAGGCGGCTGCCATAGAGGGAGGCGACCCCGGCTGCGTCTTTCCCGCGGTCGCACTTGTTGACCGCCAGCAGAATGGGCAGAGACGCTTTTTCCAGGAAGGAGATAATCTCCTCGTCCTCGGGGCCGATGGTTTTGTCCCCGGCCTCCACCACGTAACAGACCAGATTTCCCTCTTCCAGGGAGTTTGCGGCCGCCTCCACGAGGACCCTCCCAAGGGTATTTTTAGGCAGGTGTATTCCCGGAGTATCGATAAAAACTATCTGGAATCCCTCGCCGTTGTAGATACAGCGGATGGCATTTCGGGTTGTCTGGGGCTTGTCGGAGACGATGGAGGCCTTGAACTCGATTATGCGGTTGACCAGGGTGGATTTGCCTACGTTAGGCCGACCGGCGAGGACTACCACTCCCGCTTTAAAAGAGCCTTCTGTCTTCATTGGGCTGCCTCCGGGGCAAGAATAAAGGGCGCGGGGAAAAGAAACTCAAGGCTTAAAACGGCCGCCCTCGCTCCCTCCCTGAGGACGATCAGAAGGGCGGGGTTGAACTGGGCCAGAAACTGCCTGCACGCCCCGCAGGGCAGGCAGGGTTCTCCCGGTTCGCCCGCCACGGCTATGGCCAGGGGTTTTGCAAAGCCCGCGGAGATCATGGCGCCTGCGGCGTTGCGTTCAGCGCACATGGAGAGGCTGAAGGAGCTGTTTTCCACGTTGCAGCCCGTGAAAAATGTGCCGCTCCCCTCCGCATAAAGGGCCGCTCCTACTGAAAATTTTGAGTAGGGGGCGTAGGCCCTGCCGCGGATATCCTCCGCCGCTTTAAGAAGCTCCTCCGCCGGGGGCCATCCCTCAGGCCATGGCGCGCGAAAGAGGTCCAGGTTCGCGGGGCTCATTCCTCTTCCTCCGAGGCCTCAGGCTCGCAGTCCAGGGGCCTCAGCCTCAGAAGCTTGATCCGGTGATCCTCCACTTCGAGCACTTCAATCTCCCAAATCCTGCCCCCGGAGGGAGAGGTATAGTAAATCTTCTCACCCGGGGAAGGGAAATCGCCGGAAATGGAGAGCACAAGGCCGCCCAAGCTTTCGGCGTCCTCCGACTCAAAGGAGGAGCCCAACATCTCGCTCAGGTCCTCCAGGCCCAGATGGCCCTGCACCAGGCAGGATCCGTCGTCGTCGTGAAGGAGGGTCGGTTTTTCCTTGTCGTACTCGTCCTGGATCTCCCCCACTATCTCCTCCAGAAGATCCTCCAGGGTGGCGATGCCGGCCACGCCCCCGTACTCGTCTACCACGATGGCCATGTGGACATGGCGCCCCTTCATGGTGTTGAAGAGCTCCACCACCCTCATGCTCTCGGGCACGAATAGGGCCTGGCGCATGATGGCGGACACGGGCGCGGAGAGATTTCCTTCCAGGAGGCTCGGTATGGTGTCCTTTACGTAAAGAATTCCGGCGATGTCGTCCAGGTTTTCGTCATAGACAGGAACCCTGCTGTGGCCGTGCTCCAGGAAGATGTCCATGGCCTCCGCCACGCTGGCCGTCGAAGGGACTGCGTCCATGTCGGTCCTTGGAACCATGATCTCGTACACTCTTGTCTCCTCAAAAGAGATGATTCCGTGGATCATCTTCCGCTCCACTTCCTCAAGAGCCCCTGATTCTCCGCCGATGGTCACCATCTGCTCGAACTCCTCTCTGGTGACAAAGGGGTGTCTTGACTGGAGGTCCACCTTGAAGATAAGGCCCATTATTCTTACGATCTGGAGCGTAAGCCATAAAAAGGGCGCCAGCAGAATATCCAGAAACCGGAGAAGGGGCAGGGAGAAGGCCATGAGCGAGTCGGGATGGACCACTGCCACGCACTTGGGGAAGACCTCGCCGAATATGACGATGAGAACGCTCATGACGACTACGGCGGCCAGCAGGCCCTTCTGCCCCAGGAGCGCGATGGCCAGGGACGTCCCCACAGCGCTGGCGGCAACGTTCACCAGGTTGTTTGAAATCAGCGCTATGGTGAGGACCCTTTGGACGTCCTTCAAAAGCCAGTCGAAGAACCTCTTCTGATAGGGATACCTCTCCATGAGCGCAAGGATTTTGCTCCTGCCGGAGGCTGTTATGGCCGTCTCCGACGCGCTGAAAAACGCGCTGAGGGCCAACAGTACCACCAGGGGGAGGAGGGCGCCCGTCAGAAGGCCGTTGATGTTCAATTTTCCGTCCTCTTGCCCGCGGCCCGGTCAATAAGAGCCCGGCTTATCCTGCCCTGGGCCTCTTCCATGGCCGCTTCGTCCGATTCCGTAGCGTGATCCCTCCCCAGCAGGTGAAGAAATCCGTGGGCCAGCATCAGAGCTGCCTCCTCCGCAAAAGTTCTTCCGGAGGGCAGATTATCCATGACGTACCGGGGGCAGATGACAATGTCTCCCAGGGGCAGGACAGGCATTCCCCTGCCGGGACGGAACTCCCCCTCTTCCTCCCACAGAGGAAACGACAGGACGTCGGTGGGCTCCCCTATTCCCCGGTGCAGCATATTCTGCTCCCTCATTTCGTCGGGGGAGAGAAAAGTTACGGAAATTTCCGCCTCGGAGGGCAGCGCTTCCGGCGGGACCAGCTCTTCCAGGGCCGGGGCGAAGACATCTCCGGCGACGGAGAGCAGTTCGTTCAGCAACTCGCTACTTGCCGGGTCGGAATCCTCGCCGCTATCGAGACGCAAGTGAACCTTCAATTGATTCTTCCTCCTGTTTTTTCAGTTTCATTTCAGCCGCGACTTCGTCCTTAATCTCTTTTACTTTCCTTGTATGATACATGGACTGGAAAGCGTAAAGCAAGGTCCGCCTTATTTCAGCCAGGTCGCGGATGGTGAAATCCACGTCGTCGAGCTGACCCTCCGACATCTTTGACTCCACCACTTCCTCGATTATCTTCTGCAGGTCGGGCACGGTGGCGGAGGACGCCCTCACCTCGGCCCGCACGGCGGCCTCTACCGAGTCCACGAGCATTAAAAGGCCCGTCTCCCTGGACTGGGGCCGGGGACCGGGGTAGCAGAACTGATCCCGGGGGATGGAGAGCCCCATGCTTTTCGCCTTTCTGTAAAAATACGAAAGGCACGTGGTGCCGTGGTGTTCCGCGATGAAGGACCTTATCATCTCGGGAAGGCGATACTCCTCGGCCAGCTCCAGCCCGTCCCTGATATGGGCTATTATCACCAGGGCCGACATGGAGGGCTTGAGTTCATCATGGATATTCTCGTTGCCCATCTGGTTTTCGACAAAAAACTGGGGCCGCCGGAGCTTGCCTATATCATGAAAATAGGCCCCGGCCTTGATGAGGTTCGAATTCATGCCAAGCTTGTCCGCCGCCGATTCCGCCAGGGTGCCCAGCATGAGGGAGTGATGGTATGTCCCCGGCGCCTCTATCTGCAGCTTTTTAAGAAGAGGGTTCGACGGGTGGCTCAGCTCCATAAGCCTCAGCGGGGAGAGGATGTCGAAGGTGTTTTCAAGCAGCGGAAGGAAGGCTATTACCAGGGAGCTCCAGCCCGCAGTACCAACAACCATATAGAGAACAAGGCGGGCGTAGAATCCCAGGTCGAAGATCCACCGCACGAAGAGTCCCATTCCCGATATAAGCAGACCAAGGATAAAGAGCTGGCGCCACAGATGTCCCCTGGAGTGGATTTCCTGGAATAAAAACCAGCCCGCCAGGGAGCTAATAAGCCCCATGAGGGAGATAAGAAGCACGTGAAGGGCGGAAAGCCCCGTTACCACCAGGGCGCCCAGGATACTTCCCCCCAGCACCGCCGGAAGGGCGAGGCCCGCCGGAAGGGTCAGAAAGGCGCAGCCCGCAAGAAACAGGCTGCCCATGCCCTGGACATTGAGCATGGACGTGAGATATTCCACCGCCCAGCTGAGCCCCAGGACGAAGGAGAGATATATCCACGGTACCTCCTGCCCGGACAGGAGGCGGGAGTTCGTCTGAAGCCGGATCCACAGAGGCCAGAAGGGGATTGCCGCAAGGGCGAAGCAGATCTGCTTCCAGGGGAAGGCGACTTGGGAATAGCCCTGAATTTTCAGTATCCACGCCGCCTGGGGAGTGACTGTCTGTCCTTTTTCGATAAGCAGGTCCCCCGGAACCACGGAGCGCTCCACCGGCTTAAGGGACTCCGCCAACTCCGCCCTCAGCGTCTCCGTTAGATCCTCGTCCACCCTGGTAAGGGGCTGGAGAATTATGTCGAGGACCTGGAAGATCACGTTGCTCTCCTCCATGGGAAGGGCCAGCTTCTCGATCTCTTTCCAGATTGCCTCGGAGGTGGGGGCGAGGGGCTGACTGTCGGAACCTCCGCTCTGCAGAAAAACGCCCGCGACTCTGGCTCCGTCGGTGAGGATTTTTTTGCGCTCCTCCTCGGGCATGTTCTTCAACAGGTCGGTCAGGCCGGAATTAAGGGAGAGTGGGGCCATGTCGCCCTTGGCCATGGCCTCGATCCTGACTATCAGCCTGTCCATGGCGCCGCCGTCCCTCACCAGAACTCCCGCCACCGTATCCCCCACTCTGGATCTGAGCACCTTGGTGCCCTCGTCGTCGATATAGCTCATGGGGTAAAGGGCAAAGTAGGACCGGGGAGAGGGTTCGCCGGGCACAAAGCCGTTAACCCTGTCCGTGATCGCCCACCGAACGAAGATTATGGAAAGGGCAAAGGCGGCCAGGATAAATACCCCCGACATCCGAAACAGGGGATAGTGACCGCGAATCATTCCCGCAAGCCCCTTTTTCCGCCCTCCGTAGGAGTTTTTAAAGATCTCGTTCCCGCTGCTGTTCATACCGTTCGTATGCCTTCACAACCTTCTGTACAATCTCGTGGCGCACCACGTCCATGTGGGTAAGATTAAAAAATTCTATGCCTTCAATTCCGTCCAGAATTGCCCTCACCTGCTTCAGTCCCGACTGCTTGCCCGAGGGAAGGTCTATCTGAGTTATATCTCCAGTAATAACGGCCTTCGAGCCGAAGCCCAGCCTTGTGAGAAACATCTTCATCTGCTCGGGAGTGGTGTTTTGGGCCTCGTCGAGGATTATAAAGCTGTCGTTGAGGGTCCTCCCCCTCATGTAGGCCAGGGGCGCTATCTCGATAACTCCCTTGTCCACATAGCGGAGAAATCTCTCCGGGGAGAGGAGGTCGTAAAACGCGTCGTAAAGAGGGCGCACGTAGGGCTCCACCTTCTCCCTGAGGTCACCCGGCAGATAGCCCAGGCTTTCGCCCGCCTCCACCGCCGGCCTCACCAGGACGATTCTGCTTATGGCGGAGGACTTGAGCAGGGCCACGGCGTGACAGACGGCCAGGTAGGTCTTTCCCGTACCGGCGGGGCCTATGGCGAACACTATGTCGTTCTCCCGCACCGCCTTAAGGTAGTCCCTCTGCCCCTCCGTCTTGGCCCTGATGGGTTTCCCCCGGGCGGTGGTGCAGATAACCTCCGAGAAAAGAGGAGCCAGGTTCACCGCTCCCTTCTCCGCCAGCATGTCCATGGCGTAGCGCACGTCGGCCAGGTGAATGGGGCTGCCCTTCACGGCAATCTTGTGCAGCTGCTCCAGGAGGGAGTGGACCATGCTCACCACGGGGCCGTCCGGGCCGCGGACCGCGACCCGGTTTCCCCTTACCACCAGCCTGACGGGATAGCGTTCTTCAATGGCCCGGATATTTTCGTCATCCCGGCCCGACAGGCGGGCCATGGAATCAATGTCCGAAAATTCGACCTCCCTGATGAACACTCCCTCTTCGGCCATGAAATGTTCTTTGTCTTCCCTCACTATACGGGGTAACCTGCGCCGTCGACCAGTTCCGCCAGGCCAACGTCCACCTTCATCTCTCTGGCGAATTTCTTCATAAGAAAGTCCTTCGCCACCGCCGGGAACAGCACATAGCTCAGTACGTCCTCAGGCTGAAGAATCCACGGGCCCATGGCCGCCGCAGCAGCTTCAAGCTCCGGGGCGATCTTTTCGGCGGGCCTGCAGGTGATGGGAGTCTCGTCGCCGATGACTTTTTTCTGAATTGCGGGATCCAGCTCCGCCGGGGGTTTTCCGTACTGGCCCAGGAAGTAGCTGCGCACTTCCTTGGGCACTACCTTCCATCTCTCGCCCACCAGCACGTTGAGGGTGGCCTGGGTGCCCACGATCTGGCTTGTGGGGGTGACGAGGGGCGGATAACCCATTTCCTTTCTTACCTTA
>CAZXOD010000028.1:7044-16445 GCA_964642285.1 uncultured Synergistaceae bacterium | reverse complement strand
AGATTTCGCGGAGTGACTGGAGTTCAGACGTGTGCTCTTCCGATCTGGCGACCTCAAGAACCGGGGCGGCGCCCTGTAAGAATTCGTAGATGTGGCTCTCACGCCTGACTATCTTCACTACAATAACCTCCCTGATACGGCCGATTTTATGGCGCCGGGGGAGCGAAAAACCCGTTATGGTACGCCTGATTGAATCCGGTCCCAAATACGGCCGACTTTAATTAAATCCATCCGTGAGTGCGGACTGCATGTTCATTTTAACAGTATTCAGAGCGAAACGGCCCTGTGGATACTCTGCCCCCATCCTATAACGGGCATATATCGCAATTGTCGCTGCTTTAATCCGGTTAACTTATATTTTCCCGCTTACCGCCGGTCATTGCGAAAGGGCCTGTCCCGTGCTATTCTGTTTTATAGTCCGTTCAATTATTAGTATCATTTCTCAACGAATAAAGCTCGGGAAGCGCCAAAAATAAAAAAGGGGTGGAACCTATGAGATTCAAGCTTCAGGGGAAGATCGTCGCGCTTGTGCTCGCCGTCGTTCTCTTTGTCTTCATCGCCATTTCAACCATAACCGTGACCCTTAACAGGGCGGAAAGCATGAAACAGGCGGAGGTAATCTCCGGGAGCATGTCCGGCGAGTACGCAAACATGATCGCCATAACCCTGGAGAAGGCCATGAATACGGCTAAAACTCTCGCCTTCGCCATGGAAGGAATCATCAGCGAAGGCCCGGGAGACCGGGACCAGGCGAACGCCATGCTTTCTTCAATTATTCGCCAGAACCCGGATCTCACCGCCGTGTGGACCTGCTGGGAACCTGACGCCTTCGACGGCAGGGACAGCGAATTCGCCAACACGAAAAACCATGACTCCACCGGCCGTTTCATTCCCTACTGGTTCCGCCTGGACGGGAAAGTGGAC
The DNA here is from genome assembly GCA_964642285.1 of uncultured Synergistaceae bacterium. GTDB lineage: Bacteria > Synergistota > Synergistia > Synergistales > Aminobacteriaceae > Aminivibrio. The sequence continues at coordinate 15,521 of CAZXOD010000028.1, read as the reverse complement.
GCCGAAGCTCTCGTTGATTACGACAAGCCCGGGGACGGGGACTACTATCTCTTAGCTAAAAACACAGGCAGGGAGACCATGATGGAGCCCTTCTCCTATGATGTGGGAGGGAAAAAGACCCTCATGACCACCATGACCGTCCCTATAAAGTTGGCAGGCAAGGTCGTGGGAGCAGCCGGCGTGGACATGGGCCTTGAAAAAATAAATGAAATAACCAAGGCAGTCCACCTCTACGACACGGGCTTCGGCAGGCTTCTCTCCCATACGGGCATAGTGGCGGGGCATAACGACGAATCCAGGGTCGGCCTCATGGCGGGCGAATTTGAGGGAACTGGAGGAGACGGGATGCTGCGTCGGCTGCAGGCGGGGGAATCCTGGATTGATGAATCCTGGTCCGCCGTGCTGAAACAGAATACTTTTAAGAGCTTCTCTCCCGTCAAGGTGGGGAACACGGCTCCCTGGAGCTTCAGCACCGTTATACTGGAGGAAGAGATCATGGCCTCCTCCAATAAAACTCTGAGATTGATAATCCTCATATCCGTTCTGGGCTCGCTGCTTATCGCGGCAGCCGTCTGGCTTATAGCCCGCAGGATAGCAAAGCCCGTCAGAAGGGTAGCCGAGCTGGCGGAGAGGGCAAAGTCCGGAGACCTCACCATTACCAGGGAGGAATTCGGAATCCGGTCCAGAGACGAGCTTGGCGAAATGGCCGACTCCCTGGCGGCCATGATCGAAAACCAGGCGGAGACGGTATCCGGAATTCAGACCCTGGCCAACATAGTTTCATCCACGGCAGAAAATCTGGCAGCCCTCTCCCAGGAGTCAAACGCCTCCATGGAGGAGGTTCGGAGCCATCTGAGCGAGGCGGCGGGCCTTTCCGAATCCAACGCCGCCTCCATTGAGGAGGGCACAGCCGGAGTGGAAGAGGTGGCGGGCGGCGCTCAGTCCATGGCGAAGGCGGCCATTGAGAGCGCTTCTGCGGGAGAATTGGTAGTGGAGACCTCCGCGGGCGCCGTAAGTGAAATGGACAGCGTCGTCAGCGACCTCGGCGCGGTAGGGGACAAGGCCCGGCAGAGTGTGGATATGCTCGGCCGACTGGAGGAGGCCGTTAAGGATATTTCCGGCTTCGTATCCGTTATTGTCTCCATCGCCGACCAGACCAACCTCCTGGCCCTGAACGCCGCCATCGAGGCCGCCAGAGCGGGAGAGGCGGGCAGAGGTTTCGCGGTGGTAGCCGACGAGGTAAGAAAGCTAGCCGAAGAGTCGGCCAGGGCCGCCGCCCAGGTGTCCAGTCTTATTCAGATCCTGGGGGACAGCACCCGGGGCTCAATTGAAGCCACCGCGGAGGCCGGTGAGATCATGGGCGCGACCATCGGCAGGGCCAGGGAGGCGGGCGCCGGTCTGCAGGAGGGCATGAAGGAGATACGCCGTCTTGTGGATAACATCAGGGACATCGCTGCCACCTCGGAAGAACAGGCAGCCTCCAGCGAGGAGATGGCCTCAGCCATGGACCAGCTGTCCAAGGGCACCGTTCAGATCACTGATCTTATCAGAAATATAAGCGAAGCCTCCGATGAGACCTCCCGGGCCGCTGAAGGAGTGGCAACCCAGGCCCAGGAGCTGAGCGAAAGAGGCGGAGAGCTGCTGGCGCAGGTAGAAAGGTTCAAGCTCCGGTCCGCTTCAGACAGGAAAAGCCTCGTTCCTGTGAAAAAATAGACCGGAAATATGGGCGGGCTCAGAAGGGAGTCCCGCCCATATTTTTTTCAAAACTTACAGGCCGTACTGCTGCCGCACAAAGGGCATTAATCCTATTCGCTCCAGCTTTTTTACCGGGCAGCGGAAGGTCGTCATAACCACTCCGGGCGCTCTGCCTATCTCGATGGCTCCCGCCACGGTAACCCGGTTCTTTACTTCCTCAATGGTCATATCAAGCACTGACGCCGCCCTCTCAAAGCTGTTGTCGATGGCGGCGTTCATGTTGGCTCCCGTGCCGATAAAGCAGATGGGCCCGTCCTCCTCCATGGCCCCCGCGCCCCATTTCCCCGCCAGTGTCCTGAGGGCGTCTTTTTCAGCGCAGGTCATAGGCCTGGCTAAGTGAGGCAGATCCTCCTCCAGCGGGAGCAGGACGGGGCCGTCGAGGTTAAGGCCCTTGATCAGATGAATCTGAAGAGTCACGAGCCCCGCCACATCAGCAGTATGGCCAGCAATCTCCCCGTTCCCCTGGAAGGCGTGCATATCCCCCATGTAAACCCCGCCGCCCCTGACCTTGACGGGGCAAATAAGCACCGCCCCCGCCCGGACCGTGTTGACGTCCAGATGGCCGTCGGTCCTGCAGGCCAGCTCCTCTTCCGTCTTCGCAAGCTCGTGGGGGGCGCCCACAAGAAACGCGCCGAAATCTCCCGCGTTGTGGGAGTCGGGGAAGGGCAGGGAAGGAGTGGTGCCAAGCTGTCCCAGGAAAGGCCTCATTCTGGTGGGCACTCCCGGAAGGTCCGCTGGGGCGAAGACCAGAATGGGATTTTGAACGGAGTTGTCCGGCTTTGCGGAGTAGCGCTCCCCGTCCCGGGCCACCTTTTCCGCCGCCTCTTTATCCAGGGTTACGGCGACTCCCCTTTCGTGGTCGAAGACGATGGTATAGCCGTTGGTCATTACGAAGGGAGAGATCTCGGCGCCGCACTCCGCGCACCTTACGGCTCCCTGGCCGATGCCCTCCGTGACTGTTTTTGGCCGGTAGGCTCCGCAGGAGGGGCACTGGCCGGCCACAAAGGGATCCCCCCTAAAGCGGCTCTGGTCGGGCGCGGCGTCGCAGCCCGAGCTGGTCGCCTCCGACGTCACCTGAAGATCCTTAATCCTGATGGCGATGGCGTCCCCAGGCTCGGCCCCCTCCACCGCCACAGGTACGGTCACCTCGTGACCGCCCTTGAGCTCCGGCGTTATCATGGGTCCCCAGCAGCCCGGGGCCGTATTGGCCACGATAAAACCGCCGTCCCTCACCGGCCCGAGCATGGGCTTTGCGGGATCCAGAACCCCGTCGGTAAACTGATTTACAAAAACGGTACACTTGGCTTCAATATGACTCATGACTCATCCCTCCTCTTTAAGGACTACTTAATCCCAGATAAAATTTAAAGCTCATACAAAATAGACGTTTTATTGAATTTTAACACATAGAGACATTTGTTTGATCAGTTTTTCTCATAGCCCTCTGATCTTTTCCGGCGAACGGAGGGCCTGGTGCTTCACCGCCGGTATGCCCAGGCGGTCGCCAAGGGCTCTGAACCGGTCTTTGTAAGGCCCCTTAAGGTTGTCGTGAAAGGCGATGCAGTGAATGCCTCCCCTGATGGAGGCAACGCACCGCTCCAGCCTTTCGGGGCCCGTCTCATCCTCGTAGCGGCCGGCCACGAGCCACTGGTTGGCTAAGATGTGGGAGACAGCGAAAGCGCCCCCCTCCCAGCTGGTGAAGCCCGCTGCGGCAAAGTTTGGATCAAAGTGCACCCCTCCGGCGCAGAGAAGATTGCGGATTCTGGCGCCGTCGCCGCGGAACGCCGAGATCAGTCCCCTGGCAAGGACCCGGGCGGCCTTAGGGTCCGACCAGCATTGAGGAGAGCTTCCTATCTCGATATCAAGTACGGGCGCGGGGTATTGTGCAATAAGCTCCGGGCTCTGCTCTCCGTAAACCATTCCGGACCAGTGGGTAGCCTCTGTCACAGTGCTGTAGGCGGCCAGCCCCTCCTCTTCCCTGGCGCCCTCCATGCCCATAAGGATATTGCGCATGAGAAGCGGGTCGACGGCGCCGAAAACGCCGGAGTCCACGTCGCCGGTGGTATGAACGGTCAGTATATGGTCGGGGGCGTTGACGCCCTCGTGCCATGTAATTATGCCGGCGACGTCGCAGTCGGCGAAATGACCGTTCATGACGGGAAGATACGCGCCATAGTCGTGGCTGACCACCTTATTAGTCCGGACAAAGCTGAAACAGTTTCCGTCCCCGTCCCTGAATGCCAGCACAGGCTTCCCGTCTATTACTATCTCCCCTTCATCAGGAGAGACAAGATTCCGAACCTCCCGGAGCACGTTTCCCGCTACCGGGTCGAAGGGGTCGTCGCAGAAGAAATACACGGCCTTTTTCATAGTTTCATCCTCCTTCACGGCCGGAGCCGCAGCGCCGGCCTGTTGGTTTATAATACACCGTGAAAAGATAAGAGGTGGAGAAGTTGAGGAAAAAAATCATCCTTTGGATCGTCATCGGAGGAGTAATCATTCTGGGGGCTTTGTTCAGGGTTTTGCTGGAAACCGACGGGACTTCGCCGGGAGGCTCCGCCCGAAGGCCCGCGTTTGTCTTCGAAGAAGACCCGCACGGTACGAGTTTTATCCTGACGCCGGAAGAGATAATGGGCGCGGCGGAGGACCCCTCTCCCTCTTCTGTCCCCCGGCGCGTTCGTAAAACAGAGAATCCCGCCCCCGCGGCGCCCGATCTTAAGTCCATAAAGGGGAGCATTTCACCTAAAAAGGGCAAACCGGGGGATATGAAGGACTATCTTGACGAGGCGGAGCGGGCCAGGGCCAAGCGGGTCGGCAAGAGCCTGAAGGAGATAAAGGAAAAGGTGAGGGACTGGCAGCCTAATATCTTCGAGCCTACCTGGTAGAAGGCAGGTTAAAAGGGCTGCATATCCGCTTCCCCGGAAGCCCTGAGGGGGAAACGGGCCTCCATCACGAAGGCGTCCTCGCCGTCGGCATAGTAGCTCCAGTCCCTTCCGATCACGCCGAAGCCAAACATGCGGTAGAGAGCGGAGGCGCCTTTGTTGGAAACTCTGACCCGGAGGCTTATGGACCGGCAGCCGAGCTCCGGCCCGATCTCTCCGATCCCGGTCAAAAGCTGGGACGCTACCCCCCGTCTCCTGTAGGACGGCAGAACCGCCAGATTCGCTAGCTCCATCCGCCGTCCCCTCTTCTGGAGGGCGGCGAAGCCGAGCATCAGCCCTCCGGCTCTCGCGCAAATGTATAAATACTCCCCTTCCCCGGAAAGGTCCCGTTCTATGGCGATTCGGGGCCAGGGGGGCGAAAAGCACTGCTCCTCCACCGAACAAACAGCTTCAAGGTCGTCGGGGGAGCAGAAGTCAATCTCCACTGGCAGCATTATCCCGACTACTCCCGAAAATCCCTGAAGATAGCCTGGTTTCTTTCCGGGCCCACGCCGATAATATCCGCCGGCAGGCCGCAGGATCTTTCGACAAACTCCACGAATTCCCGGGCCCTGGAGGGAAGCTCCTCAAAAGAAGGACAGTCGGAAATATCCTCTTTCCACCCGTCGAGATGCTCATAAACGGGCCTGACCCTCAAAAGGCGGCGGGTCTCCGGGGGGAAGCGCTCTTCCCTCTTTCCGTCGATTTCGTAAGCGGTGCAGACGGGAATCCTGTCAAGGCCCGACAGCACATCCAGCTTGGTAAGGGCCAGGGAGGTCATGCCGCTTATCCGGGCGGCGTATCTGAGGGCGACGAGATCCAGAGGTCCGCACCGGCGAGGGCGCCCCGTAAAGGAGCTGACCTCTCCGCCCCTCTCTCTAAGAAAGGCGCCCAGTTCTCCCTCGTCCTCCGTAGGGAAAGGCCCTTCCCCCGCCCTGGTACAGTAGGCCTTGGCCACGCCGATTACCCTGCTCACCGCCCCGGGGCCCACGCCCAGGCCGACGCATCCTCCGGCCGCCACGGGAGAATAGGGCGCGACGTAAGGATAGGCGCCGTGGTCCAGGTCCATGAGGACACCGTGAACTCCTTCGAACAGGATCCCCTGTCCCTCCCTCATGGCTTCGTCCAGCGCCAGCGCCCCATCGCCTACGTAGGGCGCCAGGGCTTTCCCCCACTCCAGGGCAAGCTCGAAAACCTCGTCGAAGGATAGGGGTTCACCATCGTAAATCCTTGTCAGGATGAGATTTTTCTCCTCCAGGTTAAGCTCCAGCTTCTCCCTCAGGGAGTCCGTATCCAGAAGGTCCTCCACCCTTATCCCGCACCGGTTGTACTTGTCGATATACGCCGGGCCCGCGCCCCCGGTGCCCTTCCAGTTCTTGCCCCTCATCTTTTCCCGGGCGAGATCCAGACTTTTGTGGTAGGGCAGGATTACGTGGACTCCGTAGCTTATCACCAGTCTGGCCCTGTCTCTGCCCTGCTCCTGCAGCCCCCGCAGCTCTTCCAGCAGCGTGCCGGGATCAATGACCGCCCCGTTGCCAATTACACAGACCTTGCCGGGGTACAGCATTCCCGAGGGAAGAACCTGAAAGACGTATTTTTTTTCTTCCACCACCACAGTATGCCCCTCGTCCGTCCCCCCCTGGTATCTGGCGAAGACGTCCACTCCGGGGCCGAAGGCGTCCACTACCCGCCCCTTGCCCTCATCGCCCCACTGCGCGCCCACAATGGCGAAAATGGAGCCCTTCATGAGGGCGCCTTCTGGGGATGGGAATGTATTTTCGGGGTTTCTTTTTCAGAAGACATATCGTCCTGATTCCATAAAATATCCATTAATTCGGGCATAGTCACCAGGGTCGCGCCCCAGTCCTCCCTTTCGCTGACTTTAGTTAAATATTCAAGAGTTTTGGGCCGGGCGTGAGCGATCATGACCACCCAGCCCCGCTTGGCCGCCAGGGCGACGCCCCTTTTATACTGCCCTTCCATGAACTCCTCGGACGGTTCGTGGTCCAGAAATATGGAGCAGAATGCCGCCCTTATGCCCATGGCTCTCGCGGTCTTATAGGCTACCGAATCCGATGACGTCCTGCTGTCGAGAAAGAACAGGGAAGTGGACGCAAGCTCGGCCATAACCGCCTCCATGAGGTCGCCGTCCCTGGTGGCCCTGGATCCCCTGTGATTATTCATACCCAGGGCGCCGGGAAGGGACGAGAGCGCTCTTTTGATCAGTGCTGAAACGGTTTCAGGCTCCATGCCAGTGTCTATAACTCCTGTTTTTTCATCCCACTTTTTGTCTCCTCCGGCCCCCATGGGCATGTGCACCATGTAGGGGATTCCGGCCGCTTCCGCCCTCTCCGCGGCGTAGGCGGAATGGGACTGAAAGGGAATTACGGCCCAGGTAAGGGGAAGGGAGATCTTCTCGTAACCATCGGTTATGGCTTTTGAAAATCCGAAGTCGTCTATTACCACGGCCACGTAGGGCCCGGGGGGGAACTCTTTTTCTTCCTTCCGGGGGCTGCCTGCGTCTTCAGGCGGGGGTGTCTTTTCTTCTTCGCCAAAATCTGCTCCATCCCCATTAGCCGCCTCCGGGGGAGCGGTTTCACGCATGGGCAAATTTTCGGGCAATGGAAGGCTGACGCCCCCGCCCCGGGCAAAAAACATTCCTCCGGCGGCAAGGGCGATCAGGCACAATCCAATCAGCAACCCCTTCATTCTGAGGCTATTTCCTGTCTTCAATGCCGGCCTCCGCGAAAACTTTTCAGGAAGCCTCGGGAAATTTACGGAGAGGAACGGTCTTACCGGAGATAATACCCTTTAGCTCCTCCACGGCCCGTTTGAGCTGTTCGTCCTTTTCCTTCTCTTTGGTTACCTCGCCCTCGACCTCCACGTCCGGCTCAAGGCCCACGTGGTCAATGACCTTTCCGGAGGGGGTGTGGTACCGGGCGATAGTTACGTAGAGGCCCGATCCGTCGGTAAGATTGAACAGGGTCTGAACTGACCCCTTGCCGAAGGTCTTCTTGCCCACCGACAGGGCTCTGCCCCGGTCGGACAGGGCGCCCGCCACTATCTCCGAGGCGGAGGCGCTACCCTCGTTAATCAGCACCACCATGGGAAGGCTGGTGAGGGTTCCGGGGTTCGCGTAAATTTCATCGTTGGCCTGGTCCACCCGGCCCTTCATTCCCACCACCAGACCACCGTTCAGGAACATGTCGCAGATCTCCACCGCGCCGTTCAGGAGCCCTCCGCCGTTATTGCGAAGGTCCAGCGCAAAGCCCCTGGCTCCCCCGTCTATCAGGGCTTTGAAGGCGTCCCTCACGTCCCGGGCGGTATTTTGCTTAAACTGGGTTATCTTCACATAGCCCAGACGGTCTTCCATCATCTCCGACCGGACGGACACAAGCTTGATATTTTCCCTTTCTATCTCAAACTTGAGAAGCTCTTCCTCCCCCTCCCGGCGAACCCAGATGGTCACGGAGGTGCCCGGTTTGCCCCTCAGACGCTTCACCACCTGCTGGGAGTCCCATCCGAGGATGATTTCGTCCTCCACCTTCACTATCTGGTCCTGGGGCTTCAGTCCCGCCCTGTCGGCCGGCGTATCCTCAATAGGGCTGATAACCAGGGTTCTGCCGTCCCTCTGACCGATATAAATCCCCAGGCCGCCGTACTCTCCCTCCATCTCTATCTCTTCTTCCTTGAGCTGAACGGGATCCACGTACCGGGTGTAGGGATCTCCCCAGGCCTCCACCATGCCCTTTATGGCGCCGTAGAGCAGCTTACTCTCCTCCGTCGGCTTCTCCGCTGAAT
>CAZXOD010000028.1:4457-7034 GCA_964642285.1 uncultured Synergistaceae bacterium | reverse complement strand
CCTGGTAGGTCTCGATGATGGCCCTGGCCTGCTTCATCAGCCACATGGACTGGGAATTGAACGGAGCCACCCGCTCCAGGTCGCCCAAGTCCGTGGCTATGGCGGCCGCAGCCAGACCTGCCGCAGCGACGCCGATAATTATGCCTCCAAGCCAGTCTCTTACTCTTCTTCCAAAATGTGATCTCTGCCCGGACATTTTCCTTCTCACCTTCTACTTCCTCAGGTATTTCATGGGGTCCCTGGCCTCGCCGCCTACGCGCACCTCAAAGTGAAGATGAGCTCCGGTGGCTACCCCGGTACTTCCCACAGCGCCAATAGTCTGGCCCTTTTTAACGGCGGCCCCCTCCCGGACGGACATGCTGGAAAGATGAGCGTAAACCGTGGACAGATTATTGCCGTGATCGATTATTATAACCTGTCCGTAGCCCCTCAGCCACCCGGCAAAAAGAACTTCTCCGGGCCCCGCCGCGCCCACGGGCGTGCCCTGGGCCCCCTTTATGTCGATTCCGGTGTGCACGATTTTTGTCTTGAAAGTGGGGTGGACCCTCATCCCGAAGGAGCTTGTGATCTGCCCCTGGATGGGCCACGCGAGCTGCCCTCCCGAGGGAAGGTAAGTATACTGGGTCGCCGCCCTTGGCGCGCCCCTGGCCTCTTCCTCCCGTTTTTTCTTCATGAGGGCCATCACAGTCTGCTGTATCTCCTTCTGGGACTGCTGCAGCTCTCTGGCGGCCTGCTCGTGAAGGGACCTCTCCTTCCGGACCTTGTCGAGGAAGACGTTGCTCTTGCTGATCTCCTCCCGGTAGGTCTTTCTTTCGCTGGAGAGGCTGGCCGTATTTGCGGCAAGCTCCTTCTCCTGATGCTTCATCTGTTCGGCGGCCTTCAGGAGCCTGTCCTTCTTCTGGAGCATCTCCCCGATCAGGGATTCGTCCTGTAGGGCGATCTTATGCAGAAGAAAGGACGTCTCCATGGCCTCATGGGCTGACGCGGAGGACAGAAGAAGGTTGAACTCAGCCACGCCGCCGTACTTGTAGATGTCAACAAGGCGGTTTTCCAGTATCCCCATCATCTCCTCAAGCTCACCTTCGGTGAGCTTGACTTCCGCCTGGAGGCCCGCAATGGTATTTTTCACTTTTTCCAGCTTCAGCTCCAGCACTTTTATCCGCTGCTCAGTCACCTTTTTTTTCTGATCCAGGGAGTTGATCTGCCCCAGAACCCCTTTCTCCTTCTCACCCATCTGCTTTGCCTGCCTCTGGTGGTCGGAGATCTGTTTTTCAAGGATGCGCATCCTGGCCTCTTCCTGGGCAATCCTGCTGTCAAGGCCCGACGCGGCAAGTACTGGTGAGGCCAGAAAAACCGCGGATAAAAATGCCAGGAAAAAAATATTAGTCCGAAGGACCTTCACAGGCGTCCTCTCCCTTCGCAAAACCTACCTGGGGCGCAGGGCCCTGGAGGTAAATCTATTTACCGCGAGCCAGCTGCACATCCAGCCCATGGTTGCCCCGGTGGCAAAAAGAAGGAGGAAGAAGCGAAGCAGGATGTGCCCGCCGTCGATAATGTCAAGGAAGGCCAGGGCCGACCGCACCGCGTTCACCGCGGAGGAGTAAGTTGCCCAGAGCCCCCCCACCGCCAGCAGCGCCCCTCCCGCCCCCAGAAACATCCCCTGAAACACAAAGGGCAGGGATATATAGGTGCTGGTGGCGCCTATGAGAAGCATTACCTCGATCTCTTCCTTCCTGGAATATATGGCAATTCTTATAGTGTTGAAAATCACCATGGCGCTGATGACCACCGCCAGAATGAGGATGCCCCCCGAGACGGTGGACGAGGCCCGGGATATGGCCGAAAGCCGCTCAACCAGCCGTCCTGAGTAGATTACCTCCTCCACGGAGGGGAAAACCACGAGGTCCCGCACCAGGGGGGTGATATGTTCAGCCCTCTGAACCTGAATTTCGATGCTCCAGGGCAGGGGGTTTTCGCCCATGAGGGTGACGGCCCTCGCCTGGTTTCCGAGCTTCGCCCTGAGCCTGTCCAGGGCCTCCTCCGGGGAGATGGCCCTTACGGACCTTACCGTGGGGTTGCTCTTGACGGCTTCGAGGACTTCTTCGGGCTTCTCGCCTCTTTTCATGTATGCCTGAACCACCAGCCCCCCCTCTATCCTGGAGACCACGTGGCGGACGTTCAGGGCAAAGAGGGCGGTGAAGCCCAGAATATACAGCACGGAGGCGGCGGTGACAAGGGTCAGGACGCTCAGCCCCCAGTGGCGGAAGATCAGCCTTACAGTGTCTCTGAGGGCGTACTTAAAGCTCGCCATCGATGAAATACCTCCCTCTCCTCTCGTCCCGCTTCAGCCTTCCGTTATGGAGTTCCACCAGGCGCTGCCGGTAGGCGTCCACCAGATACTGGTCGTGGGTGGCCACCAGGACTGTGGTCCCGGCAGCGTTTATGGAGAGCAGAAGCCGCATGATCTCCTCCGACGTTCTGATGTCGAGGTTGCCCGTGGGTTCGTCCGCAAGGAAAACCGAAGGGGAGTTGGCCATGGCCCTGGCAATGGCCACCCGCTGCTGCTCTCCCCCCGAA
>CAZXOD010000028.1:0-4447 GCA_964642285.1 uncultured Synergistaceae bacterium | reverse complement strand
AGTTCAGACGTGTGCTCTTCCGATCTTATCACTTCATTGGCCCGGTTCTGTACTACTCTGGAGGGGATGCCCATGGCCTCCAGCACAAAGGCCACGTTCTCAAAGACGGTGAGGTTGGGCAGAAGCTTGTAGTCCTGGAAGACCACCCCCACGTCCCTCCGGTAGAAGGGCAGGCGATTCCTGCCTATTTTCCGCAAGTTTATGTCGCCTACCGTTATCTGTCCCCTGGTGGGAAGGTACTCCCGGGAGATAAGCCTCAAAAGGGTTGTCTTTCCGGAGCCCGTTGTACCCACCAGGTAGACGAACTCTCCCTGGTCGATGGAGAGATAGACGTCCTCAAGGGCTACGATGTCCGGCTCGAACACCTTGGTAATTCCCGCCAGGCGAATATCCATTGCCTACCTCCTGCGCATGGTCCAGGCCGAAGCGGCGGCGCTTACAATCTGGGAGGCCGTCAGGCCGTAGTATTCCTGAAGCTCGGCCGGCGATCCGCTCTGGCCGAACTTGTCAAAAACTGCCACCTGCTTTACGGGCACAGGGTACGCCGCGCTGATGAGCGCCGCCACCCCTTCCCCCAGTCCGCCCCGGGCGAAATGCTCCTCCGCCGTAACGCAGCAGCCCGTTCTGTGGACAGAGTCAAGTATAAGCTGGACGGGCAGGGGCGATACGCTGTAACAGTCGATAACCTCGGCGCCTATGCCCTGCTGGGCCAGCACTTCGGCGGCCTTAAGGGCCTCGGCGACCATGATACCACAACAGCACAGGGTCACCTCCGCTCCCTCCCGGAGCACTCTTCCTCCTCCGGGGCGGAAGTCGTCGTCCCCGCCGGCGTAAACTTCAGGCGACTCAGCCCTGCCAAGTCGCACATAAACGGGGCCGTTGAAGGAAAAGGAATTCTTCAGGACGCCAAGAGCGCTCTGATAGTCCGCCGGCGCCATGACGGTCATATTGGGAAAGACTCGCATCAGGGCCAGGTCCTCCAGCATCTGCCGGGAGGCCCCGTCCTCCCCCACTGTGACTCCGCATCGGCTTCCCACAATCTTAACGGGAAGGCCCGGAATGGCGATGGAAGATCGGATCTGCTCGTATCCCCTGCCCACCAGAAAGGATGAGCTGGAAGAGACGCAGACGTTTTTCCCCCCCAGAGCCAGACCCGCCGCCGTCAGGATCATGTCCTGCTCCGCCGCGCCAAGGTTAAAAACTTGCCCCCCGCAGGTTTCCTTGAAAGGAGCGGCGCCGCTATAGGACCCCTCGCCCCCCTCTATTAGGGTCAGTTCTCCGCCCGCGGCGATAAACTCCATAACGGCCGGCCCGTAGGCATCCTCTGTGCTTCTTCCTGTCCCGGCCATGTCAGTCCCCTCCTTTTTCAAGCTCCCGAAGGGCCTTGTCCATGAAATCCCGGCTCAGCGCCCTGCCCCCTGAAGAATCCTCCTCAAGGAAGGAGACGCCTTTTCCGCTTATGGTCCTAGCCACTATGCACCGGGGCCTGCCTTCCGCAGAGCGGAGAGCGGACAGAGCTCTGTCCAGCGCCCCGAAGTCGTGGCCGTCGCACTCCTCCGCTGCCCAGCCGAAGGAGGTTAATTTTTCCGCAAGAGGCTCCAGGGGCATGATCTCCTCCGTTCCCCCGTCGACCTGCCTGCCGTCCCGGTCGATAATCAGCACAAGATTGTCAAGGGAGAAGCGGGCCGAGGTCATCGCCGACTCCCAGAACGCCCCCTCCTGAATTTCACCGTCCCCCATAAGACAGTAGACCCGAGGAGGGGGGGATTTCTCCTTCAGGGCAAGGGCAAGACCGTTGGCCAGGCCCAGTCCCTGTCCGGGGGAGCCCCCGGGAGCGTCCACTCCCGGCGTCCTTCTGACTTCAGGAAATCCCTGGAGCATGGCGCCAAGCCTTCTGTAGCTCCAAAGTTCCTCCCTGGGGAAGAAGCTTCTGTTTGCCAAAACCGCGTAAAGGGCCGGACATCCCCTGCCCTTTCCCAGGACAAACCTGTCCCGGTCATCCCACGAGGGCTCCTTCGTCCGGAGGGACATGGTCTTCCAATAAAGCCAGACCAGAACATCCACAATAGAGAGGGATGACGCGGGAGAACCCGACCTGGCAAGGCCCGTCATCCTTATCACGTCCCTCCTGACCGCCAGCGCTTTTTCTGTCAGAAGGGCATATTCTTCAGTCATTGACATCTCTGCCTCTTTCTTTCAAGCAACAGCCGGACTTCACCCCACATCCGGCGAAATTCATCCATAAACGCCTCGGACATCTGTCCCGCTTTTTCCAGCTCCGGCGAAAGGGCCGGTTTGGGGAGCTGCCCCTCTCCCTTCCAGACGGGAAGCCGCCACTCCGCGGCCAGCTCCTCCACTTTGGGATCGTAAGCGGAGAGAGTGAGCGGGACCCCTGAAAGGAGGGCCAGGAGGCCAAAATGATACCTCATGGCAATCACTTCCGCGGCCGAGCCGAAGAGGGCTTCGGACTCCTCCCGCCAGTTGGCCGCAGAGAGCAAGGTTATTCTCTCGGGCTGAAAATGGCGGCTCCTGGCGAGTTTTTCCATAAGCCGCACGTCATCCGCCGACAGGCCCACTCCCACCACCGGGAGCTTCTTCTCCGCCGCCCGGCGGGCCGCCTTTGTAACCGTCCGCAGGGGCAGACTGCCCCCCCAGGGACGGATATTTATCAGAAAGTGAGTTTTTTCACTCTTCTTTTTCAGGGAACCCTCTGCCAGCAGAAAGACCGGGTCGGGCGTCCTGGAGGAGTTAAATTTCCATGAAGACATAAGACCTAGGGAACGCTCATCCCTTACGCTAAGCAGGGAACACTTTCCAAGGGCGTTTCTGGCAAAAAACATTCCCGGCAGAGTGCGGAAAGGGCCCACCGACTGTCCCGTCGCCCAGGGCAGAGCCCCGGCCAGGGAGGCCAGCCGGATAACCCCCCAGTAGTAGGCCGACGACTGGACGCTTGTGGCATCCTGAAAAAGTCCGCCGCCGCCCAGAAGAAGGGTATCGCTCTCCCGTACGGCCCGAAACACCTCGGAGAGCTTCCACCGGTCAAAAGCTTTAATCGAGAGGGATTTTTCTGTGTCCGCCGGGGATGCGGACAGTATGGCAAGCTCTTCCCCCGGAATTCCCGTTCTGCGGAAGGCTTCAATAAGGGCAGTAGCCAGAAGCTCATCCCCCAGGTTGCCGAATCCGTAGTAGCCGCAGAGAACCGCCCGGTAGCGTCTGCTCATTCAGTCATCATCCTCCCGTATCTCTCCCACAGTGGAAGAAAAACGAATCGAAGAAAAACAATAGCCGCCATGCCTATAAGAACGCCGGTCCAAAGGCCGTTAAACTGCCTGAAAAGAATAAAGAAAAGAGGCGTGTGAAAGTGGCAGAAACTGTTCACCGCCGAAGAGAAGCCGAGCACCGCCGCCAGGCGAAGGGCCTCCCTGTAGCGGAGCCACATGTCCGCCTTGCGGACATAGTACCAGAGAAGCAGGGCGGGGTAGCCCAGGAAGATCTCCTTGTTTCTGGGCCGGGCTACCAGTACCCGCTCCAGAAACTCCCTCATCCGTACCTCGAAGGCGGGCACAAACTGGACATTGTCGCTTCTGAACAGGACCAGTCCCGCCCCCGCCATGAGAACGCCTATCAGGAACAGCTCCCCCCACAGAGGCGGGCGGCGGAAGATCTCGCCCAGAGACTCCGGGTGCTCCCTGCGCTTAAGGTCCGCCAGCAGCACCAACAGGGGGGGAAGAAAGAGGGTGGCCTTAACGCCTGAGAAGGCCCTTAGCCTCAGCATGTGGACGGGATCGCTGAAAAAGGCCGCAATCGCCAGCCCTCCCGCCGCGGCAAAAAGAAAGCTGCCCAGGAGCCCAGCCCAGGGCTTCCGCCAGCCGTCCAGGGCCAGAAAGGAGGCCTCCACCACCACGAAGACCGCCGCCAGGGCCCCGGTTATCCGGGCCGCGGACGGGACGAAACGAACTCCCAGCGCCAGGATGAGGGCCGCCCCCCCTATAAGCAGGGCGCTTCCGCCGGTAATGGGATGAATGCTGTCCTCGGGGGCGCCCCGTGGTAGGAAAAGGCGCTGCAGGTACCTCAGGACGGAGTAGACAAAGGCCAGGGCCAGAGCGGCGGCGCCCACTATTCCGGTCCTCCAGGGCGCGTATGGCTCAGGCCATGCCGGGGCCGTCCCGTGGGCCGCCATGCCGCCCGCCAGAGCTCCAAGCTCGTTAAGGAAAACGCCGTAAGGATCAGAGCCGTACTCCATGGCCGTGGGGCGAAAGACAAGAAGCCTTACGGAACGTTCCTTCACCGCCCTCATGAACCGCTCATAGAGGGCGGGCCGGGAGATATTGCGGCTGAGAAGTTCCTCGTGGGTAACGCTGTGCAGCGGCAGCAGGTTGGGGTAGGCAAGCCAGTTGAGCTGAGTCGCCCCCAGCTGCCGGGAGAACTCCACCGCCGCCACCGACCG
>CAZXOD010000027.1:0-16879 GCA_964642285.1 uncultured Synergistaceae bacterium | reverse complement strand
AAACAGGACCGGCCTTTGCTATAATAAGGACCATAATGCATTGAATACATTTTCGGAGGTCCGTCCATGAACAGCCCCAAACCCTCTCCCCTGGCCTACTACTCGGCCTATGCCGCCCTTTACCTGATCTGGGGCTCTACTTACCTTGCCATAGGCTTTGCCGTGGAGACAATTCCGCCCTTCTTCGGCGGCTCCATGCGGTTTTTTCTGGCGGGAGGGGTTCTTCTGGCATGGTGTCTGGCCAGAGGGAGCGAACGGCCCACCCTGGCCGGCTTCAAGGCCGCCTTCAAGGTAGCCGCAATCATGCTGCTGGGGGGGTACGGAGGAGTGGTCTGGGCCCAACAGACAGTGCCGTCCTCGGTGGCGGCTCTCATTATCTCCATCGAACCCCTGTGGTTTGTCATCTTCGACTGGCTCTTTTTCAAATCCCGAAAACCCGCCCTGCCCGAGATAATCGGCCTGATCCTGGGCTTCGGCGGCACGGTCTTTCTCGTGGCGGACCAGGCGGGCTACTCCCTCTCCCTGTCGGGTGAGCATACTCTGGGAATGATCATCGTCCTTGTGGCCACGGTGAACTGGAGCATGGGCGCTCTCTATTCCCGAAAGGCGCCGGTGGCAAAATCCAGCATGCTTTCCACCGCCATGCAGATGACGGCGGGAGGGGTTTTGCTTCTTATCCTGTCCGCCGCAGCGGGCGAATTCGGAAGGCTCTCCCCTGACGCCGTCTCCTTGAAGTCCGTCGCCGCACTGGGCTACCTGGTAGTCTTCGGCTCCATCATCGGCTTCTCCGCCTTCGTGTGGCTTTTAAGGGTGGACAGGGCGTCCCGGGTGATCACCCACACCTTCGTCAATCCTCTGGTGGCCCTCTTCCTGGGCTGGAGCGTCGGCGGTGAGACCGTGTCCCTTCCCATGCTCGTCTCCGCCGGGGTTATCATCTTTTCGGTGATTCTCATAATAAAAAGCAGCTCCGAGTAACCTCGCCCGCGGGGGGACCATTCAGGAATTTTCAGTACACTGCGATCCTGTTCCTGCCCTCATTTTTAGCCCGGTACATGGCCTCGTCCGCCCGGCTTACAAGATAATCTATCCTCAGTTCCTCTTTTCGGACGGCGCCGGCATCCATAACTCCCGCGCTGATGGTGACCGATACAGGGTGGCCGATGAAAGAAAGGGGAAGCTCCTCAATACGGGCTCTGAGCATCTCCGCTTTTTCAGCGGCCTTTTTGCCTGATATTCCGGGAAGCAGGACCAGAAACTCCTCGCCTCCGTACCGGCCCACCATCCCCTCCGGCGCCACCACCTCCACGCATGCGGCGGCCACTTGCCTGAGGACCTCGTTTCCCGCAAGATGGCCGAAGGAGTCGTTTATCCCCTTAAAATGGTCGATGTCTATCATGAGGAGCGAAAAAGGAAATTTTTCTTCCGTCCGGAGGAGGATCAGCCTCTCCGCCTCCCGAAGAATCCTCCCTCTGTTGTAAAGCCCGGTCAGGGAATCGTGATCGGCTACGTACTTCAATTTTTCGATGAGCCGTATATTGTCCGTTACGTCGAGGAAGACATAAAGGTAGCCCATCAGGTCGCCTTCCTCTTCCAGCCTGGTGAGGCGGAATTCATAAATCCGCTCCCCCTGGCCGGACCCCTGGCTTATGCGAAACTCCGTCAGATTTTCCGCCACGTCGAAGCGGTTGTCGAGCTCGTAAAGGGGCCGCTTTATATTTTTTTCGCTCAGCCAGTCGAAGACTGAGGCGGCGGAATCGTTATACTCAAGGAGAGCGCCCGACGGGGACAAGAGCAGCATTCCTTCCTTGATGTTTGAGAAAATCTCCCTGCCGTAAATCTCCCCTATTTCAAGGATTTTATATTTTTTTATCGCAGCCAGATACAAAAAAGCGGATAAGAGCAGGCTTACGGGCATCAGATCCATCCAGAAGGGAGAGAGGCCTTTTTGGTATACGAAGTTAAACAGCCCCGGCAAAATCCTCCCCGCAAGGAGCAGGGGGTAGGGGCTTTTTAGCCTGAAGCCGCTCTTCTTCCATCCCGTAAAAAAAGCATAGACGCTAAAGGCCGTAACGAAAAGAACATAATAATAGGAAATAAAGTACAGGGACCCGGGCGTCCTCCTCGAGAAGATATGGCCGCCGTACTCAAAAAACTTGACGTTCGCGTAAAAGAGGCCGTGAAAATCGTTTGTGCTTACAAGGAGCATTATAAGGATCGGTATTAAGGCGATCAGAAAGCCCGTCATAGGGCTCAGCCTTTTGCGATACCTCACCTTGTAGGCAAAAACAAAATTTAAAACCAGAAGAGATTCTGCGCCGAAATACCTTATCCTCTGAGCAAAGAAGACTTCCTCCGCGGTAACGGAATTGAACTGAAAAACCGCTCCCAGCACATACGCTGCGTTAGCCAGGCAGATAAGGCCGAAAATGGAGGAGAGGGGGCCCTTTGAGTGCCTGGTTGAATATAAAAACAGCGCCAGGTAGACGAAAATTACTGCATACAAAAAGTATCGGTATATTTCAAACCAGTCCACGAAGATCCCCTCCTTTCGCCGGGCCCGGCAGGTTCAACGGGGCGCCGGGACGCCTTAAGGCGTCCCGGCGTCGGCCAGCATTTCGTCGATCAGCTTCTGAACTTCCTCGGCTTCGGCCTCGTATCTTGCGATCATCTCCCTGCGTTTATCCGCGGGAATCTGGGCCGCGTCGGGATCCTCAAGCAGATAGTTCTTTTTTTTCTCCAGGATGCGAAGCAGCTCCTCCCTGTCCTTCAGCAGTTTCTGCCATTCAAGGTAGCCCGCCTGCTCTTCGCTTTCCCTGATAAAAGCTCTGCTCACCAGCATCACTCCTGTTCTTGGAAATAGGGCAATAATGCATAAGGCCTCGGGAACCCGGGGCCTTTATGGTCAATATATTACGACACTTTTAAACGTCCGCTATGGGCATATTATCTCCCAACCATCTATGTTTTGCAACAATACAGAAGAAGACCCGCTCCGGGGAGGGCGGCAAAGAGTCGACGCAAGCTTCCCGGTCCACTTAGGAACAACTTTTTCCCCGTAGGGGCCAGTGCGGGGCCGCGACTCCGAAAAATAAATCAGGAAATGCTATTTGACACTACGGATTTTTTAGATTATTATCCTTGAAGGAAATGCTTCTTTGTTGTTGGCCTTATGGAGGTTTTCCTTCGCAAAAGGAGGCGGCATGCTGAAAGAGCGAATTGTCGGCAGACTTAATAAAATGACGCCGGGCCAGTCGGCTGTAGCAAGGTTTTTGCTGGATAACCCGGGAGACGCGGCGTTTCTTACCGCATCCCAGCTCGGCGACAGGGTTGGAGTGAGCGAGACTACGGTCATACGCCTCTCTCATTTTCTTGGGTATTCAGGGTACCTTGAACTCCGCGCGGAGATGACCAGCCGCCTGAGGGATCATCTGTCCACTCTTGAACGGCTTAAGGACTACGGAGCTGGAGAAATAAACAATATATACGACAAGGCCGTAAGGAAAGATCTGGAAACTCTCTCCGCGGCCCTCAACTCCATTCCCTCGGAGGAGCTGGACGACCTCGGCGGGGCCATGGCCGCGGCGCCCGCCATCTATCTGGCGGGGTACAGGAGCTCCCTGTCCCTGGTGAACTACCTTTCATTCTATCTGTCATGGATTCTTCCCAATATCAGGATAATAGATCACGACATGCCCTACGAGCTGCTTCTGAACGCCCCGGTGGGGAGCCTTGTGCTGGGGATCAGCTTCCCCCGCTACTCCCGCTGGACGGTGGAGGTGCTCGAACGGGCCGAATCCATGGGCCTGGTCACGGCCTCCATAACCGACGGCCTCACAAGCCCCATGGCCGCAAGATCCAGGCACGTGGTCACCGCTCCCTATAAGCCCGTCTCGTTTATCGACTCCTTCGCCGCGCCCATGAGCCTGATTAACTGCCTTATTCTCTCTGTGGCCCGAAGCCTCGGCCCGGAGGTTACTGAAAAGCTCCGAATGCTGGAGGGACACTGGAAAGAGGAGATAATCTACATTCCAGACAGGATGAAGCCTATGAAATAGAGTCTGGGGAAGGGGGTGGCGCCGGAGAGAAGAGCAAAGCGAGTCAGTTTTAAATCGCAACCATATTTGAGGAAGGAGCTGGTTTTTCGGTGGATTTCGGACATCTGATACCCAGAAGCTTTAAGGGAAATATAAGAACCGCCGTCAGGGGCGAAGGAGTCTATCTGTACGATGAGGAGGGAAAGGCCTATTACGACGGCTGCTGCGGAGCCCTGCTCTCCAACATAGGCCACGGCGTAAAGGAAGTGGCCGACGCCATGCATCAGCAGCTCCTCACCATGGAGTTTGCCCACCCTTCCAGGTGGAAGAACAAGCCCTCCGTGGAGGCCGCCGAAGAAGTGGCGTCCCTGGCGCAGGAGGGGCTTGACTATGTATGGTTCGTAAGCGGCGGAAGCGAGGCCATTGAGTCCGCCATGAAGATAGCCCGGCAGTACTTCGTCGAGCGGGACGGAAACGGATCGGGCAAGCACGAGATGATCGCCCGGTGGAACTCCTATCACGGAAGCACTATCGCCACCATGGGCCTTGCCGGCAGCATGGGAAGAAGAAGGACCTTTGCGCCCCTCTTCAAAGAGAATCCCAAGATCTGCGCCCACTACTGCTACCGATGCCCCCTGAACCTGAAGTACCCTGAGTGCGGCGTGGCCTGCGCCCGGTCCCTGGAGGCGGAAATCCTCCGCATAGGGCCCGAGACGGTGGCGGCCTTCTTCGCCGAGCCTGTGGTGGGCTCCACGGTGGGCGCCCTTCACCCGCCGAAGGAGTACTGGCCCATCATACGGGAGATATGCAGCAAGTACGACGTGCTGCTGGTGGCCGACGAGATAATGACGGGCGTGGGAAGGACGGGCAGGCACTTCTGCACCCAGCACTGGGACGTTACCCCCGACATAATCTGCTCCGCCAAGGCCCTTTCCGGAGGCTACACCCCCATAGGCGCCATGATAGTCAGCAACACTATCGCCGAGACCATCCGGGACGGAAGCGGCGCCTTCCAGCACGGCCACACCTACAACGGCAACCCCGTCACCGCCGCGGCGGTAACGGCCACCATCCGCTATATGAAGAAGAACAAGGTATTCGAGAATGCCGCTGAAAGGGGCGCACAGTTCGAGAAGAAAATCCCAGAGCTGATGGACATCCCCATCGTAGGCGAGGTCAGGGGCATGGGCATGATGAGGGGCGTGGAGATAGTGGCCGACAAAGCCTCAAAGGCTCCCTTCCCCGCCTCAGTCAAGGCGGCGGCCCTTGTCACGGAAGAGTGCATGAAAAGAGGCCTCGTGATCTACCCCGGGACGGGTCAGATCGGCGGCGTGGCGGGAGATCAGTTCCTCTTCGCTCCCCCCCTCGTCTCCACCGAGGCGGAGATGGACGATATGACAGGGCGGCTCGCCGAGGGCCTGAAGGCCGCGGCGGAGGCGCTTAAGGGCAAGGGGTAGAGACCCCTTCGATCAACGGAGGAAAAAGGAGGAAAAGTTTCATGAAAAAGAGAGTACTGGCATTCGCGCTTATCGGCATCCTGGCGGCGGCCTCCGCGGGCTTCGCCACCACCTTCATCACCATCGGCAGCGGCGGCGTGGGCGGCACCTACTACCCCCTCGGCGGCGCCATGGCCGAGGTCCTTACCAACGCGGGCATCGACGTGAAGGCAACCTCAAGGGCCACATCGGCCTCCAGGGAGAACTGCCGCCTTGTGGCGGCGGACAGGGCCCAGATCGGCATGTCCATGGCCTCCACTCTCTACCAGGCCATCACGGGGACTGAGGCCTTCGAGCCCGACGGGAAGCTTCCTCTGCAGATACTCATGAGCATGTACCCGGCCCCCCAGCACCTGGTCACCGTCAAGGGCACGGGCATTACCAAGCTTGAGGACATCAAGGGCAAGAAAGTATCCGTAGGCGCCCCTGGCGGCGGCGACCAGATCCTCACCAACCTAATCCTGAAGGCCGCGGGCATCGATCCGGAAAAGGACTTCAACAGGCAGCAGCTCACCCAGCCCGAAGGCGTAATGGCCCTGAAGGACGGCAACGTGGACGCCGTGTTCTGGAACTTCGCCATCCCCGGCTCTGCGGTCATGGAAGTAGCCGCCCAGCGGGAAGTCGTCCTCATCCCCCTCAGCGAGGAACTTGTCAAAAAGGTTGTAGAGGACAACCCCTTCCTGGTTCCCTTCAACATCCAGGCCGGGACCTACGAGAGCATCAAGGAAGACGTCCTGACCGTTGCCGACAGCAACTATCTGGTGGTAAGGAACGACATGGACGAGACCCTCGGCTACAACATCACCAAGACCCTCATCGAGAACAGGGAGCAGTTTATGAACATCACCACTCAGGCCGTCCACTTCGTACCTGAGGCGGCGAGCATCGGCATCACCGAGTTTACAGCGGGAGCCAAAAAATACTTCACCGAACAGGGAGTCGACATGAAATAGCCCTCCCGGGGCTGACTTTTAAGCCGGCCGGAGATCTCCGGCCGGCTCCAGCAGGCTACAAAATCCTTCCCCATGGAGGTTCGTTTTATGACGACGGAAAATAATACCCCCTTGGAACAAACTCCTTCGGAGCTTGATAAAGACCTCATCGAAGGACGAAAAAGAGAACTCTCGGGGTGGCAGTACTGGGTGGTGGCCGGAATTGCCCTGTCGGCGTCCATCTTCCACCTTTATACAGCGGCTTTCGGCCTCCTCTCGGCCATGTACCAGAGAGGAGTTCACTGGATGTTTATGGGGAGCCTCATCTTCCTCATCTACCCCTTCTCCAAATCCAGGCCCAGAAACAAGATAGACATCTGGGACTGGGTGCTTGCGGGGCTCATGGCGGCGGGCTGCATCAACATACTCCTTAACTGGGACGCCATCGCCATGAGAGAGGGCATGCCCATACCGTCCGATATCTATATCGGCATCATGATGATGGTGCTCGTAATAGAGGCGGGCAGACGATCCATGGGATGGCCCCTGCCCATAGTGGCCATTATTGCCATCAGCTACGCCGTCTTCGGCCCCTACTTCCCCGGCGTGCTGGCTCACGGCGGCTTCCCCCTGGAGGAGCTGGCGCCCTTTCAGTACCTGAGGACCGACGGAATCTTCGGCGTTCCCCTGGGCGTTTCCGCCTCCTTTATCTTCCTGTTCGTCCTCTTCGGCGCCATACTTAGCGTCTCCGGCGCGGGGCAGTTCTTCATTGACCTGGCCCTGGCCGTCACGGGACGTAGCCAGGGAGGTCCCGGCAAGGCGGCGGTGGTCGCCAGCGGCCTCATGGGTACCGTGTCCGGCAGCTCCGTGGCTAATGCCGTCACCACCGGAGCCTTCACCATCCCCCTGATGAAAAAGGCGGGGTACACCCCCAACTTTGCGGGGGCGGTGGTGGCGGCCTCCTCCACGGGAGGGCAGGTCATGCCCCCCGTCATGGGCGCGGCGGCCTTCATCATGGCCCAGTTTCTGGGCATCTCCTACTGGGATATAGTAGTGGCGGCGGCCCTCCCGGCAACCCTGTATTTCATCTCCATCGTGGCCATGGTCCACTTCAGGGCCGGCAAGAGGGGAATTCAGAGCCTTACAGGCGAAACCGCCCCCAGGGTGGGAAGGGTGCTTAAAGAGGGCTGGCATCTGCTTCTGCCCATCATCACTCTTGTGGTCTTCCTCGCCCTCGGCTACTCGGCGGTAAAGGCCGTCTTCTGGTCCATAGTCATCATGGTGGCGGTCTCATGGATCGGGAAGCCTCAGTACAGAATGACCCCGAAACGGATTCTTAACGCCCTCATCGACGGCGGCCTTGGAGCGGTGGAAGTGGCGGCGGCCTGCGCCTGCTCGGGGCTGGTCATAGGCGTCATCGGCATCACGGGAATCGGGCTTGCCTTTTCATCCTTCGTAATCAGCCTCTCTCAGGGCATTCTGCCCCTGGCCCTGATCCTCACCATGATCGGCTCCATCATCCTGGGCATGGGAGTTCCCACCACCGCCCAGTACATCATCACGTCCACCCTGGCCGCTCCCGCCCTCTATCAGATGGGAGTGCCCCTTATGTCGGCCCACCTCTTCTGCCTCTACTTTGGCGTGCTGGCGGACGTAACTCCCCCTGTGGCCCTTGCCACCTACGCCGCCGCCGGAATCGCCGGCAGCAACGCCATGAAGACGGGCTTCACAGCTCTGGTCACGGCCATGGCGGGATTCGTGGTGCCCTACATGTTCATCTACAACCCTCATCTGCTCTTTCAGGGCAATATTTTCCAGATTGGACTCTCCTTCACAACGGCCCTCATGGGAATCATCGGCCTGTCCGCGGGAGTCCAGGGCTACTACATCGCCCCTCTTTCCATAATTGAGAGACTCGCCCTGCTGGCGGTGCCCTTCCTGCTCATAGTGCCCAACTGGACCACCGACGCGGCGGGACTGGCCATTCTGGTGGGAGTCTACGTACTTCAGAAGATGAAGGCGAAAAAGAATAATACCCCGTTAACATCCGGGGGCGCATAATTTTAGAGGAGGTGTCATATTTCATGGCTCACAAACTGATCAAGCCCGTCATGTCAGCGGAGGAAGCGGCAAAACACATAAAACCCGGCTCCTCCGTCATGGTGGGCGGCTTCAACTACGCGGGGGTACCCTACACCCTCATCGACGCCCTGGCAGAACAGGGCACGAAGGATCTTCACCTCATATCCAACGATACCCTCTACGCCAATGACAAGCATCCGGAGGGCGTAGGACACGGAAAGCTCGTGGTAAACGGGCAGTGCAGAAAGGTTACCGCCTCCCACATCGGTCTCAACCGGGAGACCCAGCGGCTCTTCAATGAAGGCAAACTGGAGCTTGAGCTGGTTCCCCAGGGGAGCTTCGTGGAGCGCATCCGCTGCGGGGGCTTCGGCCTGGGCGGCGTCCTGACCCCCACGGGAGTAGGAACCATCCACGAAGAGGGCAAACAGATTATCGAGGTGGAGGGAAAACGTTATATTCTGGAACTTCCCCTTAAAGCGGACGTAGCCCTCATCCGGGGCTACAAGGCCGACCGGTGGGGCAACCTCACCTACTACGGCACGGGCCGCAACTTCAACCCGGCCATGGCCACCGCCGCCGATCTTGTAATCGCCGAAGTGGACGCCATCGTCGAGGAAGGCGCAATCGACGCCAACGACGTGGTCACTCCCAGCCTGCTCGTAGACATCCTTGTACTGAAAGGAGACGGATACTATGCTTCCCGTACTTGATGAAGAAGTAGTCCGCCACAGGATAGCCAAACGAATCGCCCTCGATCTGGAGGACGGCGCGGTAGTAAACCTAGGCATAGGCATTCCCACCCTGGTGTCCGACTATGTTCCCGAGGGAGTCAGCGTGCTGATCCAGACGGAGAACGGAGTGGTGGGCGCGGGCCCCAAGCCCGAGACGGAAGACCTGCGGTTTATCGGCGCCGGGGGCCGGTGCGTATCCCTGCTGCCCGGCTCAAGCCTGGTGGCCAGCGATACCAGCTTCGGCCTCATCCGGGGCGGCCACCTGGACGCCACCGTACTGGGGGCCCTGGAGGTGGACAGCCACGGAAACCTGGCCAACTGGATGATTCCCGGCAAAATGGTCCCCGGCATGGGGGGCGCCATGGACCTTGTCACCGGCGCGAAGACCGTCTACGTGGCCACCACTCATGCGGACAAACGGGGCAGGCCCAAGCTCGTGAAGGAGTGCACCCTTCCCCTCACCGGCGCCGGGGTGGCCGGCGTGGTGGTAACCGAATTCTGCGTCATCAGGAAGATCGACGGAAAGATGGTGCTGACGGAGATCACCCCGGAGGTCACCGAGGAGCTGCTTCGGGAACACACCACCATGGATTATGAAGTATCCCCCGACCTCTGCCTCATGAAGGGCATTGACTGAAAGGAGAGATAATCAGACCATGGGCAAACCTGTACTTTTAAGCGTATGCAGAACCCCCGGCGGGAAGTTCGGAGGGAGTCTGAAGGGCATGGAAGCTCCCGATTTGGGCGCCGTTGCCCTTAAGGAGGCCGTCGCAAGATCGGGAATAAATCCTGAGGACATAGGCGAAGTCATCATGGGCAACGGCTGGCAGTCAGGCGTAGGGGCAAACCCGGCCAGGATTGCTATGTTCAGGGCCGGCCTTCCCGAATCCATCCCCGCCTACACCATAAACAAGCGGTGCGGCTCCAGCCTTAAGACGGTCATGCTCGCCGCGGACGGCATCCGCCTGGGCGATATGAAGGCGGCGGCGGCAGGGGGCATGGAGAGCGCATCCAACGTCCCCTACATTCTGCCCGACGCCCGGTGGGGCTTCCGCATGGGAGAGAAGAAGGCCGTGGACGTCCTTCACAAGGACGGCTTCCACTGCCCCCTGGCGGACATGCTTATGGGCGCCACTGCCGAGATCCTTAACGAAGAGTACGCCATCTCCAGGGAGGAGCAGGACGAGTACGCCCTGGGCAGCCACAGGAAGGCCGTGGCCGCTATAAAAGAGGGGCGCTTCGCCGCCGAGATTGTACCGGTGGAGATTAAGGACCGAAAAAAGGGCGTCATAGTCTTCGATACCGACGAGATTCCCAGGGAGGACACGTCTATGGAGTCCCTGGGCAGACTGCCTGCTATCTTCAAAAAGGACGGGACCATCACGGCGGGTTCCAGCTCGGCCCTCTGCGACGCCGGAAGCGCCGCCATAGTGGCGGACTCAGACTGGGCGAAGGCCAACGGCTACAAGCCCCTGGCGGAGATCGTCGGCTACGCGAGCGGCGCCCTGGACGCCGTTCACATGGGGCTTGGCCCCACGGTGGCCATGCCCCTGGCCCTTCAGCGGGCAGGGATGACCATGGACGACATGGAGATAATCGAGATCAATGAGGCCTTCTCAGCCCAGATCATAGCCTGCCACAGGGTAATGAAGTTTGACATGGATAAGCTGAACCCCTGCGGCGGCGCCATCGCCCTGGGGCACCCCATCGGCGCCACAGGAGCTAAGGTCCTGGCGACCCTGGTCTACTCCCTCAAGGCTCAGAATAAGGAGCTTGGAATCGTCAGCGCGTGCATCGGCGGCGGCCAGGGCGTTGCCATGGTGGTGCGGAATCTCTGATCCCTTGCGCCCATAACAGACGGGGGTCCCTCCGGTTAAAGAGGGACCCCCGTTTTTTAAGGAAAGAAAGGCAGCAGAAGCCTTCGCTCCACTATCATCCGGATAAGCAGCGTGTCGGACCAGTCCTTTCCCAGGTGGAAATAGGTGAACAGCGACTCTCCGAGGACAAGCACGGCGAAAAGGATGAAGATGACCGCGATGAGAATGACTACCTGCTTCCACAGAACTTTCTTCTCCTTCAGGTATTCCCAGGGCTCTCTGTACTCTCTCCTCTTTTTGGCCATGAAAGCTCCCTCCCCCCGGCGCGAACAGATTAAATTGACGCCAGACCCTGCTTTTTCAGCCGCGGCATTCTTTTGATGACCCTCTCCCTGCACAGGGCCTCCGATTTGCTGCCGGCCCTCTCGCTGAAGACCAGCTTCACCGGTCGCCTTGCGGCCGTGTATCGGGCGCCCCTGCCCTCGTTATGGGCGCGCACCCTGGCCTCCAGGTCGAAGGTCCATCCCGTGTACAGGGTACCGTCGGAGCAGAGCACCATGTACACCCATGCCTCCCGCTCCTCTACCCCATGAAGTAAGCCCTCAGGATATTGGCCCCTATAAGGCACAGGATAATTCCTCCGGCCAGCTCCATCTTCTTTCCGAGCAGACAGCCGGCCCTCACCCCCGCCAGCACTCCCCCGAAGCAGACCAGCGCCGTCAGCCCTCCCGCCCACGAGGCCAGAACCCATACGGGAGCTCCCACGGCCGCAAAGCTCACTCCCACCGCCATGGCGTCGATGGACGTCGCAAGGGCCACCCCCAGAAGAGGCAGGCCCCACGACGGGTCGGCGGACGCGCATTCATGATCCGGGGGCCTGAAGAAGCTTCGGATCATGCTGCCTCCGACGAAGAAAAGCAGTCCGAAGGCCACCCAGTGCCCGCAGCCGGAGATAGGGGTCAGAAAGCCCCGCCCCAGAAACCACCCCGCCAGGGGCATGGCAAACTGGAATCCCCCGCAGGCGCCCGCCACCCGAAAGGCGGCGCCGCCCCAGGCGCCCGGGCCCAGACATGCGCCAATGCACATGGATGCCGCGAGGGCGTCCATGGAGAGGGATCCGGCGCACAGAAGGGTCTCGAAAAAAAGCATTTCGGCCGCCTCTGCCCTTCTAGCGGAGAACCGGCGTCATCGAAATACGGAGATCTTTCCAGTCTCGTCCCACTTGATGAGGCAGACCAGGGGCTCCCGTATCTGGACGCTGGTGCGCACGTGAAAGAGAGCCTTTCCCGCCTCTTCGAGCCTGAACAGGGTAAACCTGTCCCTGGGCATGGTGCGGAAGTCCTCCCGCCGCTCCACCAGGTCCAGGGGCAGGAAGTCCGTCTCCGCCGCGGCGAAGAGCTTCTCCCACATGGGCCGGTCCTCGGGGGCCAGCATCTCAAGCAGCCCCGCTTCATCCGCCGACAGCCCTCCGGCCGCCTTTCCGACGTCGGGCTTTTTAGCCCTGGCCGGGGCTTTTTTCGCCCTGGCGGCAGGTTTTTTTTCGCCCTCAGGAGCGGCCTTTTTTCTGGCGGGAGCCTTCTTCGGCTTGTCCGCCGCCGCCTTTTTGACCCCTTTTTCTTTTTCTTTCTCTGCTTCCGCCGCCGCGGATTCTTCGCCGACGACGACGTCGCCGGTGGAAAGATAATCTTTCAGGCTGGGCCTCTTCTTAGCCATTTTCATTCCACCTTTCCAACAGTTCATCGGCCGCCGCCGAGTAGTCGGCGGCGCCGTTGCTTTCAGGGTCGTAGCCAAAAACGGACAGTCCGGCGCCCCCCGCCTCCACCAGGCTTATGTTCCTGCGGATATACCTGGTAAACATCCTGTCGCCGAAATGACTGCGGACCTCCTTCTCCACTTCCCTGTTCATGATTATCTGGGGATTATGCCGGGCGAGGAGCACTCCTCCTATGACCAGCTCTCTGTTAAGCCTCTTGCGGAACAGGTCCACCGTCTGAGTGAGGAGCCGGAGCCCCGCCAGGCTGAAAAATTCGCTGTCCAGGGGCACTATCAGCTCATTGGACGCCGCCAGGACGTTTCGCGTAAAAATCCCTAGCTGGGGCGGGCTGTCGCAGAGCACGCAGTCGTAACCGGACAGGTCGCCGCACTCCAGCGCGTCTTTAAGCAGCGTGTCCCGGCCGGGCTGGCTTTCGAGCCGCATCTCCGCCATGGCAAGATCAAGACTGCTGGGCGCCACGTCCACCCCTTCCCGGGTTCTCATTATCTGCCCGAAAGAGGCGTCCCCCATCAGAAAATCATAGACGTAAGGCTCCTCCTCCCCCACGAAAATACCAAACCCCGTGGACAGATTGCTCTGGGGGTCGAGGTCGATGGCGGCAACCTTCAGCCCCCTTCGGGCCAGCGCCACGGCCAGATTCTGACATGCGGTGGTCTTGCCCACGCCGCCCTTTAAATTGCAAAAGCCGATAATTCTCATAAGCGACCTCCTGGAAAGGGGATGAAAAGTACGATGGACGCTTTAACACTATAACAATAAACCTCCCCAGGGGAAAGGGCTTATTTTTACTTTTCCGCTGATGGAGTATAATCTTTCTGCAATCGATTCTTATCGCAGGAAGGAGGAATCCCCTCAATGAATACAAATGCAGCCGGCCGGACTCCCGAAGAACGCGGGGCGCCCTACGACGGAGAAGAGGTATTGAACCTTCTCATGGAGGGAGTCTCCGACTACGTTATAATCCATACCCTGCCCGGAGAAATTAAATCCGCCAACGCGAGCGCCGAAAAAGGCCTGGGACTGAGTCCCGGAGAGCCGGACCTTCCCGCGCCCAATATGACCTACTACCTTGCGTCGCCTCCGGCCCTGATAATGAAAAACGCCTGGAAGAGCCTCAGCGAGGACCGCCCCTTTGTGGCGGAAGGGGTAGTCAGAAGAAACGACGGCTCATCCTTCAGGGCGATGATCTCCTCCCACCTCCTCACCAGGGGAGCGGAACCCTTGGCGCTCACCATTGCCAAAGACCTTGTAGTCGCCGAGATAACCGAAATCGGCCCCTCCGCGGCGGATCTGAAAGATCCCATCACAGGCCTGCTCAACAGCTCCATATTCGAGGAGGAGCTTAAGCGCCTCGACCAGGACCGCCAGCTCCCTCTGAGCATCATAGCGGTAACCCTTAACGGAATAAAAATTGCCAACGACGCCTTCGGACGCCAGGTTGGCGACGCCATGCTAAGGGCGGCCGCCAGAGTGCTGAGAAAAGCCTGCAGAAGCTGCGATCTGGTCTTCCGCCGGGAGGAGAGCGAGTTCGCCATCATCCTTCCCCAGACGAAGGAAGTTCACGCGGCGGGAATCGCCGAAAGAATAGAAAACACCTTCAGGGAGATGCAGATAAGGGACCTCCCCGTATCTCCCAGCATTTCAACGGGGTACAGCGCCAAGCTGAACCGGTGGCAGGATATTTTCAACGTCGTGGGCGAAGCGGAGGAGGATATGCTCAAGAAGAAGTCCTCCGAAAGTCCCAGAATGAGAATAAATATTCTGAACAGTATCCTGACCCGTCTGGCGGATACCACCCCGGAGAGCCCTGAACATCTCCTGAGAGTCCGGCAGATCAGCCGCCTTCTGGGCCGGCTGTCGGGCCTTGAATCCAGAGATCTGGAATTTCTGGACCTGGCCGCCTACCTTCACGATATAGGGAAAATATCCATCCCGGCAAGGGTCCTCTCCCGGGCGGGCCCCCTTACCCCCGAGGAGTGGGAGGAGACAAAGCGCCATCCGGAGACGGGCTACAACGTAGCCCTGACCGCCACCGCCGACGCCGCCTCCGTGGCGGACTCCATCCTCTCTCATCACGAGCGGTGGGACGGGGCGGGCTACCCTTACGGCCTGGAGGGAGAAAAAATCCCCCTCTTTTCCCGGATCATAGCCCTGGCGGACGCCTTCGACATCATGACCAGGGGGGCGCCCTACAAGGCCGCCATGCCCGCCGAAGAGGGCTTTCGAGAGGTCGAAATGCAGTCGGGGAGACAGTTCGATCCCCAATTAGCCTCTCTTCTGCTCCAAAACCGGGAGCTTCTCGAGGAGGCAAAGCTTGAGAAGCTTTCTCCTGTTAGAAAATTTAGTGTAGAATAGGCATTGAAGATGCCCGCAACTCGAAAAGGAGGGATGATTCATGCTGAACCTTTCTGAACTGCTGGAAACAGGCCTTTCCGCGGAGATCAAGAAGACGGTGGAAATTGACGACACCGTAGGCAATTCCTCTCCCTACCTGAGCCAGTACCTTTCCACATCCGCCTGTGCGGCCCTTACGGTGCAGGCCTCCATGAAAGTGACGGAGAGCCTTCTGCCTGAAGGCTACATATCGGTGGGGAGACGGATCGACATTGAGCATGACGTTCCCGCCATGCTGGGCGCCACGGTTTCGGTCAGGG
The DNA here is from genome assembly GCA_964642285.1 of uncultured Synergistaceae bacterium. Taxonomy (GTDB): domain Bacteria; phylum Synergistota; class Synergistia; order Synergistales; family Aminobacteriaceae; genus Aminivibrio. Next base: position 1,359 of record CAZXOD010000027.1, on the reverse strand, counting down.
CAACCCTGCGGGAGATCAGGGGAAACAGGCTCATCTTCGATATCCTGGGCACGGATGCCCTGGGCGCGGTCTTCCGGGGAACCAACGAAAGGGTTGTAGTGAACCGCCTCGGCCTGGGCGACAGAGCGGAGAACAGGGCGCGGGAGCTAAGAGAGCTGAAACAGCGGCTCTAGCGCATCTTTTATCAACGGGTTCGACAAAAGGGCAAACCGGGTGAAAATTCGGGACGCAAAGCCTCGGGTCTAAAGCCTTCGGGCCAGGACAGCCGGGCCGCCGGACGTAATCAAAAACAGTCTTCGGCGGGCGAAGACTGTTTTTTTATTATCTGAAATGAGGGGGAAATCTTATGAGATTCAACAGGTTGGCGACAAGAATACTCGCGGTGGTAATAACCCTGCTCGTAGCGGCTGTGGGAGGGATCGCTTTCTTCTCCATGAGCAGAGGCGGAGATGCCCTGGCGGAATCGGCCGAAAAATACGAGAGCGTCCTGGCAGAATCTCTGTCCTACCGGCTGGACGCTACCTTCAACCGTTTCGACGGAATCCTCAAGGCCCTGTCGGCTCTTGTTACCACCAGGTTTTCCTCGCCGCCTAGCGTTGACGCTGTAGAGATAGTAGTGCCCCAGTTCGGCGCCCAGAACGGAAGATTCATGACCGACCTGGGAGTTCAGTCCCCGGAGGCAAGAAGCCTTTTTGTCGTCTTCAACCCGGAAATTTACGGCACTGAGAAAACTTTTCTGACGGGCTTCGAGAGAGCGGACCAGGAGTCCATGTTTATGTTCATAGACGGCAAAAACATCTCCGCCGCCGACCTCATCGACAGGAAAAATCCTGAAACGGCCTGGTTTTGGGCGCCTCTTGACACAGGCGCGCCGTACTGGGGGGACATCCGGACCTCGGAAGGGGGAGAAACGGTGGTCACCTACTCCCAGCCCATTGCCCTGGAAGGAAAGATTACCGCCGTGGCGGCCATGACCTTCTCCTTCGATTTCGTAAGGGAGCTGCTGGGCTCCATAAAAATCTACAACACGGGGTACGCCTTCCTGCTGAACAAAGACCTTAAATACCTCCATCACCCTACTCTTTCCTTTGACGGTCCGGGGTTCAGGGAGGTCGTGGACGGGAGCTTCGCCAAATTCGCCGACGGGATAGTGAATGATAAAAGGGGCAGAATTAATTACCTGTGGAACGGTGTCCCTAAAACCATGTCCTACTGGACTCTTGAAAACGGCTACGTCGTGTTCGCCGCCGCCGACGTGAACGAATCCCTGGCCGCCGTCGGCTCCATGCGCCGGGCGGTATACGTAGGCATAGCCGCCGTCCTTGTCGTCGCGTCGGCGGTAGTGCTGGTCTTCTCCCG
>CAZXOD010000026.1:0-17148 GCA_964642285.1 uncultured Synergistaceae bacterium | reverse complement strand
GGAGCTGGGGGGATTCGAACCCCCGGCCTCTTCCGTGCGAGGGAAGCGCGCTCCCACTGCGCCACAGCCCCGGCAGACCAACGGAGGCTATTGTAATGAGCGGAAGCCGACTTGTCAAGCTGATAAGAGTGAGATAATCTATATCTTTCCAGCAAAGCCTATTAAATGGGGTGATTTTCCATGTCTTTCGGGCCGGAGCTCATGAATGCGATTGCCTGGTCTCTTAATAAAGAAGTCTTGCCCAGCCGGATAAACAAAATTGAAACGGGAGATTCCTGGGCGGCCTTCCGATTGTCCTCGCTGCGGGACAGTTGGCTTCTTTTTTCCTGGAGCCCTGTAAGCTACGGATGCGGCCTTGCCGATGAAGCGAGCCTGGGAGTGCTTAAAAAAACCAGGCCTGCCCGGTCCTCCTTTGGAGAAGCATTGAAGAGAAATTTTACCAACGCCTCATTTTTATCCGCCCGGCAGATTAATGACGACCGGGTGCTGTATATTGACGCCGAGCGGCTGGTAGGCGCGGGATTTGCCGTGAAGATGGGGCTGGTGTTTGAGGGAACCGACAGAAACAGCAATCTGATGATACTTGATGAAAGGGACGTTATTCTGGAGCCTGCCAAACACATCCACAGCGACGTGAACAGGTACAGAACTCTCATTCCCGGTACAGCATACACCCCTCCCCCGCCCCTGAGGGGCCGGCGACTGGACGAGGCGGGAGAGATAAAAACGGCAAAGGATCTGGACGGGCTCATCGGCATCGGAAGAGGCTTGTCGAGGCTTATCGGCAGCCACTGGGACCTATATGCTCCTAAGCGCTGGGACGAAATGGTGCGCGGCCTCCTGGAAAGGGACGGCGGGCCCCTCCTGCTTCAGCGCCATGGCAGCCTTTTAACTGTTTTTCCCGAAATCCTGCCCGAGGGCGAACCGCTGGACGGCAGTCTCCTTTCCCGGTGCGGCGATGACATTTTGTCGTCATATTTCAGGGAACAGCGGCGGGTTATTCTTGCCAGGGTAAGAAAGGGACTGGAAAGGGAGATAAAAAGCCGTGCCAGGCGCAGGGACGGGCTGGAGAATCAACGAAGGCTCTCCGAACGGGGGCCGGAGTTTCTCAAGATGGGCAATCTCCTTGTTTCAGCGGGAAAATCCTTGCCTTCCAACGTATCTGAGGTCTCCCTGACAGACTGGGAGACGGGGCAGTCTCTGACTATCCCCCTCGACCCCACTGTTTCAGTTTTTGCTAACGCCCAAAATTACTTTAAAAAATATAAGAAGGGGAAGGTTGACATAGCCGCCCTGGAAAAAGGAATTAAGTCGATAGACGATGGCATCGCAGAGCTTGAGGAGCAGCTGGAGGCTCTTGAATTCATCGACGACCCCGACCTTCTTTCAGCCTCGGCCCGGGATGTCATGGAATGGATTGCGCCCCCGAAAAAACGGGCCGGGGCAGGGAAAAAGTCGGCTCCCCCTCCTCATATAAGGCTTGAAAACGGGGGCGATCTGATCTATATAGGCCTTAACGCCAGAGGCAACCGGCACGTTACCTTTAAGGTGGCCGCTCCCGGGGATATCTGGTTTCACGTGCACGAGGCCCCCGGGGCCCACGTTATTCTTAAGCCGGGCGGCGCGACGGGAGAGTCTTCCCTGGAGATTGCCGCTTCCCTGGCCGCCTGGTTCAGCAGGGCAAGGCAGAGAGGGAAAGTACAGGTGGACTACACGGAGAGAAAATATGTGCGGTCAATTCCGGGCAGCGCCGTTGCACTCGTCACCTATTCCAACCCCCGGACAATAATTGTCAGCCCCGGCCTGTGGAAAGAATTTCCCGAAGTCGCTCAGTCAATTCAGCTGGAAGACAGGATGTAAAGGTAAGGCGCTCACCGGTCCCGGGGTGGACGAAGGAAAGTCTCCAGGAGTGAAGGAAGATCCGGCCTTCAGGCAAACCGCCGTCCCTGCCCGCTCCATAAAGAATATCTCCTATTATGGGCCGTCCGATGGCGGCCAGGTGAACTCTGATCTGGTGAGTTCTTCCCGTGGGAATTTCGCACTCAAGAAGGGAGAAGCCGTTCTTTGTCCACAACCTTCTGTAGTTAGTCACGGCGGCCCTTCCCCCGTCAACGACGGCCATTCTAAGCCTGTTTGTCGGACTTCTGCCAATGGGGGCGTCAATGGTCCCGGCGGCGCTTTTCATCCCTCCCCGGACCAGGGCGATATATATTTTTGTCACTTCTCTCCGGGCAAACTGCTCCTGAAGGTGCTCCAGAGCTTCCTCGTCCTTAGCTACAGCCATCAGCCCCGAGGTAGGCCCGTCAAGCCTGTGGACTATGCCGGGCCTGCTGATATCGCCCACGCCCCTCAGGGAGGGAAACCTGTAAAGAAGGCCGTGAACAAGGGTACCCTGCCAGTTGCCGGGCGCGGGATGGACCACCAGCCCTCCAGGCTTGTCAACAATCAGGAGCCTGTCGTCCTCATATAGCACGCTGAAGGGGACGTCCTCCGGTTCAGGCTCAGGCGACCAGGCGGGAGGGGGTGTCACCTCAAAAATCATGTCCGGGGCCACCCTGGCGCCGGCCCTGGCATTCTGCCCGCCTATGAGGCGTACATTTCCTCCGTCAATGAGTTTTTTTGAGGCAGAACGGCTTATTCCGAGCTTTCCTGCCAGAAAGATGTCAAGGCGCAGCCCGGCGTCCTCCTCCGATACTCCGATTATTTCCAGCTCTTCAGAAAAAACCCCGTCGTCATCTTCCTGGGAAGAGCGACCGACGGGGTTGGGATTTTGAGTCATGATTCTGTAAAATGATCCCTTCAGGCGGAAAGTACCGCCGCACATCTTGGGCAGAGGCCGTCTTCGTCCCCCTCGGTGGTGTACTGCCAGCACCTGGGACATTTTTCACCCCTGGCTTTGTCTATGCCGATACGGAGTGATGTTTCCCCGTCCTGCCAGACCACTGCCATATCGCTTATCGCGTCTGTCCAGCTGAAGCCCGATACTATGGAGAAGACCCGCAGCTCTTCATTCGAGAACAGGGCTGAGGCCTCCGGCGCTCCGGCTCGCTCCACCTCAACCCGGGCGTCCAGGGAGTGGCCTATTATTCCGGCGGTCCTGGCCTGTTCAAGGGCGCGGCTGACCGCAGACCGGACTATCAGGGCTTTTTCCCACTTTTTTTCTAGCTCTTCGCCTCCGGCAATGGCGATCGGCGTGGGCCAGTCGGTGAGGAAGATACTCTCGGGAAGGCGCGGATCTATCTTGCGCATCTCCTGCCAGACTTCCTCGGCGGTGAAGCTTAAAACCGGGGCCAGCATCCGGATCAGGGAGGAGAGGACGGTCCACATGGCGGACTGGCCGCTCCGCCTCTGAATCGAGTCGGTCTTTTCAGCGTACATTCTGTCCTTGCTTGAGTCAAGATAGAAGGCGCTTAGCTCGTTTACGCAGTACTGATGGATGGCGAAGGTGGGAACATGGAATTCATATTCGTCGTAAGCTTCGGTCGCCTTCAAAATAATGGCGTTCAGCTTTTGAAGGATCCACCTGTCCATTTCGGTCATTTCATCCGGGGAAAGATTGTGTTTCTCCGGGTCGAAGCCCTTGAGACTGGAAAGAAGATAACGGGCCGTATTTCTTATCCTTCGGTAAGATTCACTCAGGTTCTTTATAATTCCCTTCGATATGCGGATGTCATTTCTGTAGTCGGTGGAGGCAACCCACAGTCTCAGTATATCGGCGCCGTACTCGTCAATTATCTCCTGGGGCCCTACCACGTTGCCAAGGGATTTGGACATCTTCTTGCCCTCGCCGTCCACAATAAATCCGTGAGTAAGCACCTGCTCGTACGGAGGTTTGCCGTACATCCCGACAGAGGTGAGAAGAGAGGTCTGGAACCAGCCTCTGTGCTGGTCGCTGCCCTCAAGGTACATATCCGCCGGCCATTTCAGCTCGGGCCTTACCTTGAGCACCGCCGCGTGGCTTGATCCGGAATCGAACCATACGTCCATTATGTCCGTCTCTTTGGTAAGCTTTTTCCCGCCGCAGTGGGGGCAGAAGCAAAGGTCTCCCAGAAGCTCCTCCGGCGTCTTGCTCCACCACGCGGAGCATCCCTCCACTTCCACGTGCTTTTGAACGGCGTGAATCCGATCCGGCGTTAGTATGGGCTTGCCGCAGTCGTCGCAGTAAAAGGCGGGGATGGGCACTCCCCAGATCCGCTGTCTGCTTACGCACCAGTCGGACCGGTCCCGGACCATGTTGTAGATTCTTTCCTTGCCCCAGTCCGGAATCCAGCGCACGTCATTTTCTATGCAGTCGAGAGCTTCTTTTCTGAAATCCGAGACCGCTACAAACCACTGATCGGTGGATCTGAAGATGACCGGTTTTTTGCACCGCCAGCAGTGAGGGTAGGAGTGGGATATCTTTGAACTGCCCAGAAGTCTGCCGTTTGCCGTTAATTCGTCGAGGAGCTTTTTGGCTCCCTCCTCAAGAGAGAGGCCTCCCACCAGCTCCGTGTCTTTTTTAAAGTAGCCCTTCTCGTCTACGGGGTTAAAGATTTCAATATCGTACTTCACGCAGGTTTCGTAGTCTTCAACTCCGTGAGCGGGGGCTGTGTGTACGCATCCCGTACCCGCGTCCAAAACTACGTAATCGGCAAGAAGAAGAGGAACCTCCCGCTGCGGATAGAAGGGGTGAAGAGCTTTTTTCCCCTCCAGGGCGGAGCCTTTTACTGTAAGCAGCTCCTCTTCGAAGGTAATTCCCGTCTCTTTTTCCACCGACTCCCTGAGGGCCCTGGCAAAGACGTAGACTTTATCTCCGACGCGGTAAAAAGTATAGTCGTGATCGCGCCCCAGTGCTACTGCCATGCTCGCAGGAAGAGTCCAGGGAGTAGTGGTCCAGACGATGACGTTTACATCCAGCCCCGCAAGGGAGGGGTCAATCTCTTCCGCTTTAGGAATCGAATAGGCCACAAAAATGGACGGAGATGTCTCGTCCCAGTACTCTATCTCCGCCGTGGCAAGGGCGGTGCGGCAGTCGATGCACCAGTAGACGGGCTTCTGGCCTTTATAAACCAGGTCTTTTTTTACGAGTTCCGCGAAGGCGCCGAGCTGAGCCGCCTCATACTTAGGATGGAGGGTCATGTAGGGGTTATCCCAGTCGCCAAGAACGCCAAGCCGGATGAACTCCTCCCGCTGAACGTCCCGGAATTTCAGCGCGTACTCCGTGCATTTTTCCCGCAGCATAACAGGGTCGAGGGAGTCCTTGTTGAGCTTCAGCGTCTTGATAACCTGAAGCTCGATGGGAAGTCCGTGGGTGTCCCATCCGGGTACGTAGGGGGAGAAAAAGCCCTTCATGGCCTTGAATTTCGGAATAAAGTCCTTGAGGATTTTATTGAACGCGGTGCCAATATGAATGTGTCCGTTGGCGTAGGGAGGCCCGTCGTGAAGGACAAAAGAAGGAGCTCCCTCCCTGTTTTTAAGCATCTTTCCGGAAATATCCCGCTCTTTCCAGAAGTCCAGAAATCCGGGCTCTCTCTTCGCAAGATTGGCCCTCATGGGAAATTCCGTTTCGGGAAGGTTCAGCGTATTTTTATAATCTTTGACCATGCAGCTACCCCCTTGATTAATAGACAAAACCGTCCCCCTTGGCCAAGAGGACGGGTAAAAAGCCAAGGCTATTTTAGCATAGCGGGAAGAAAAGCAAAGACTGAATCATTTGAGAGGCTTATCAGTATCCTCGCCTTGCAATAAGCCTGCCGCGGCAGTAAGAAATCGGACAATCGCCCGCCCTGCCGGACTCCTCTCCTCTGCTTCGATGATCAGGATTTCATCAGGGTACAGGGAGAATAATTCAATTTCTCTTCCGCTCAGGATGAGGACATTACGCCCATGTTCACCGTTTCCCACCCGATATCTGATTTGCCTGAAGGAAACGCCTCCGCCTCTGAACCGCATCCATTCTCCGTCAGTTAGAAATCGACTCCGGCGGGCCGCCCTGAAGGGAAGCCCCGCGTTATGGGATTTCACCCGCTCTTCCCACTGCCGGATCAGCCCTCCTGAAACACGGTACTCAGTCTCAACGGGCATTCTCTCTACTGAGTGGGTGAAGCGGGTCGTGAAGCTGAAACCCCCTGGAGCGGGGAATTCGTACAGCAGCTCCTCTCCGTATGTGCGGAGAGTCAGGGTGCCGGTGGAGATTGTAACGAAATATAAGGAAAGTAATAAAAAAAAGGCCCAAAGAACCCTTTTTTCAAGGAAGTTCTTCATGCCTCTCACTCCGTTCGTATTCAGAGTTATTAAATGGCGAGCCTGGGCCGATTCGAACGGCCGACCTACAGCTTAGGAGGCTGTCGCTCTATCCACTGAGCTACAGGCCCGCGACCTTTTTGCGGACAACGGACATATTATCACCCTTGAAACAAAAATTCAAGGGACGACTCCCCTGAATCCTTCCCGGAGAACTTCCCCGGCTTTCCTGTACACCTCGCTTTTCTCTTTCTTTGAAATCGCAAAGTGTCTGGCTGCTCTTTCCACATCTTTTTTCATGGATTCAGCAAGAAGTTCCGGCGATGAAAATTTCTCTTCCTCGCGGAGGAATTTATCTAGGAATACTGTGATCCTTTCTCCGTAGAGATTGCCATTGTACCCGATAATATGAGTTTCAGCCCTTATCTCACTGCCATCTTCGTGAAAGGTGGGATTCACGCCTACGTTAAGGGCGCCCGGCATCCATTCGGAGTCGACAAAAACGGACGCGGCGTAGACCCCTCGTTTCGGCAGCACTTTTTCTGATGGATAATGTATGTTGGCGGTGGGAAATCCCAGCTTTGCTCCCCTGCCCTCCCCCCTGACAACCGTGCCGCTGAAAAAGAATGGGTATCCAAGCAGGTTTGCGGCCTGGTCCATAGCGCCGTGGGCGACATGGCTCCGTATGGAGCTGCTTGCGACTTTTTCTCCGTTTATCACAAGCGATTCCGCCGCTTCGAAAAACCAGCCTCTTCTTTTGGACTCCTGCTCTATGAGGGCGGTATCTCCCTCTCTGTTCCTGCCGAATCTGAAGTCACTCCCCACCACTATCCCCGACAGAGGCAGAAGATCGTCCATGTAGTCCAGAAATTCCATGGGCGACAGATCAGCAAGGGCTCGGGAGAAGGGAATTTTGAGCGTGGCGGGTATATTAAAGTAGCGGCTCAGCAGATCACGCTCCCCGTCGGTGAATAGGACGGGGATTTTCCGGCCTCTTACAATGCTTCCGGGGTGGGGTGAAAAGGTGACAACACCCCAGTCGCCCTCTCTGCCGTGCTTCAGTGCCAGCCCGGACGCAGTCCTGAGCAGTTTCTGGTGCCCGAGGTGGTATCCGTCGAAAGCCCCCAGTATGGCTATCATGACTCTTCCTCGAAAAAAATATTCGTCGTGGGCTTGAAAAAGCCGTCGGGCAGCAGGTCGCCGTAGCTGAACAGACTATTCCCCAATACTGCGGCCTTTCCTCCGGGATCTCCGTCTCCCGGCCAGAGAAAGGCAAGGTCAGCCAGGAGAACTGTTTTGCCCGAACTCAAATTTTCGGCTGTTTTTGAACCGCACCTGTAACAGTAAAAATGGGCGGCTAAGTCCGAAAGAGGCAGAATTTGGGCGGCTAAGTCCGACGAGCCGGACTCAAGATCCGAAAAGGATTGGGCATTCTCCAGGCTGAAACGGCCAATAGATCGGCGGGTAAGGGAGAGGACATAGGCGCCGCATCCCAGCGCCCTTCCGATATCCCTTACAATGCTCCTAATGTAGGTTCCTCTCTGGCAAGAAATTGCCAGACTGAAGGTTTCGCCGTCCGCGCCGTCCCGCAGCCTGCTGATGGAGGTGATATGAACAGGCCTGGGCCGTATATCGGGCCTTTCTCCGGAGCGGGCGATCTCATGGGCTCGCCTGCCCTTGACCCATACGGCGGAAATATCGGGAGGAGTCTGCAGCCGGGTACCCAGAAACCGCGTAAGAAAAAACTCGATCTTTTCTCCGGGGTTTTCCGGGACGGGGCCCGAGAAGGTGATCTCCCCGGAAAAATCTTCCGTGGAGCGTTCTTCCCCGAGGCGGAACTCTACTTCGTAGAGTTTGGGAAGTCCTGTGACAAGGTCGTTGACCCTGGTCGCGGTTCCCGCCAGGAGGATCATCAGCCCCTGAGCGGTGGAGTCCAGCGCGCCTCCGTGCCCTACTTTTACCTTTCTTCCAAGCCTTCTTTTCAGTGCGGCGGCGCAGACAGAACTTCGCACGCCCACCGGTTTATTCAGCAGAAAGACTCCGCAGGGGGACATTGTTTTCCTCAATATAGGACGTAAGGGTTCTGACCGCTTCTTCAAGGGGCAGAGGCAGCGTGCAGCCGGCGGCCTGAAGATGCCCCCCGCCTCCGAAAGCCTTTGCCGTTTCCGACGCTGAAAGGTCTCCTCTTGAGCGGAGGCTGGCCCTGACGCCGTTATCCTCTTCAGTCAGAAGCGCCGCGAAGGTGACAGTTTTAATCGTAAGAAGTTCGTTTACCAGGGATTCAGTTTCTGAAGGGTCTCCTCCCGTATTTTTAAAATCCTCTTTGCTGATCCACGTTATAGCTCCGAAGGGCCCCGCAGGCGACACTTTTTCCAGGGCGGCGCCCCGAAGCCTCAATCCCCCTATGGTTCTGCTGCACTTTATCAGCTGGTCCAGCCTGGCGGGCTCCGCCCCCAGGGCCAGAAGCCCCGCGGCGGCCCTATGAGTGCGGGGGGTGGTGCTCGCAAAGGCAAAGTTGCCGCTGTCCGTAGCAATGGCCACATACAGGGCGTCGGCGGCTTCCCGGGGAAGGGATATGCCCCACTCCTCAAAGAGCATCCAGCACATCTCTCCCACGGAAGAGGCGGCAGGATCCACCCATGGTATGGTTCCGAAGCCTTCATTGTCTTTATGATGGTCTATGTTCAGGAGGGGGACGTTGGGAGAGAGTTCTCCAAGCCCCGCCGCCGAACGGGCGACTGTGGAAGTGTCCAGGGCGATCACGATGGAGTCTCCATGGACTGTACTTTCGTCAAGGACCAGGCCGGGCATGTAATTGTCGGACCCCGCCAGGAAACAGTAGCTCTCCGGCATGGAGTCAGGACCGCCCCAGACTACCTCTTTTTTCAGGGAGAGCGCCGCGTGGAAAAAAGCGCTGCCGCAGCCCAGAGTATCTCCGTCGGGTTTGATGTGAGACAGTACAATCCACCGGGGTGCCCTCTGCAGGGCATCGATTATCCGGGGAGCAGCCTCCTCGAAGGTCAGGAAAGAAGGGCGGGAGGTCATTCCTCGTCCTCCCGCTTTTCGCCGTCGCTGGCGTCATCTCCGTATTCCGGCTCGGAATACACAAGCGAGTCCAGAATGCGGTCCATCTCCCTGCCGTATTCTTCACTGGTATCCAGGAAAAAGGCTAGGGCAGGAGTTTTTCGCAGCGTAAGCTGTCTGCCCAGCATGGTTCTTAGTGCGCCCGCCGCCTTATCAAGGGATTTTTTTACCTCGTCCCGGGCGGCCGGGTCCAACGTGGTGAAATAAATTCTGGCCGACTCCAGATCCCTGGTGCAGTCGACGCCGGTTATTATGGCATTTTTTGCCGCTTCATTCTTCACTCTCTGCTCCAGGAGCAGAGAGATTTCTCTCTGTATCTGCTTGTTTATTCTTTGCATCCGAAAGCTCGTCATAGCCTGTTACCTCGCGCCAATGATGAATTATGGTAAATTCGCCTCTGTCCTCTTCGCCGCACAGAAACGAAAAAACTGCCTCGAGCCTTTCGAGGGCCATATACTGACCTGAAGCTATCGCCGAAATGCCCAGCAGGATCTCATTCAGGCTGCCGTCAGGCCCGAGGTCCATGGCGGAAACATTCCACCGGCCCCTGATCCGTTCAATCAGGGATCTGCAGACTCTTCTTCTGTCCTTGACGCTCCTGCTGCCCTGAACTGCCAGCGTAGCGAAAAGTACCCCCGAAAAGGGCGTTTCAGTTCCGCGGCTAGTCGAGGTAGCGTTTCTCCTCAATGATCTCATATACTTCAAGAATATCCCCTTCAGCGAAATCCTGGTAGTTTGACAGGCTTATTCCGCATTCGTAACCTGCCGCCACTTCCCTGGCGTCGTCCTTGAATCGCCTGAGGTTTGAAATAGAGCCGTCCCAAAGGACTATTCCGCCCCTGACCAGTCTCACCCGGGAGTTTCTGCGTACTACGCCCTCCAGCACATAGCTTCCGGCGATTTTGCCCGACCGGGGTACTTTGATTATCTGCCTGATCTCCACCTGGCCTATGGTGTTTTCTTTTATGGTGGGCTTAAGCATGCCCTCAAGAGCCGCTCTGACATCGTCTATGGCGTCGTAGATGACGTCGTAAAGCCTTATCTGAACGCCCTCTGACTCGGCGATCCTCTTTGCGTTGGCGTCGGGGCGTACGTTGAATCCGATGATGACGGCGCCGGAGGCGGAGGCGAGCATCACGTCGGATTCGGCGATCCTGCCCACTCCCCTGTGGACTATGTTGATGCCCACCTCATTTGTTGCCATTTTTTCAAGAGACGCGGCCAGCGCCTCTCCTGAACCCTGAACGTCGCTTTTAAGAAGAATGTTGAGCTGGGGAACCTCTCCCTCCTTGAGGCGGGAGTAGAGATCCTCCAGGGTAGCTTTTTTCGGAGACTGCTGGGCGTTTCTTATCTCCTGCTCCCGGGCGTTGAGGATATCCCTGGCGGTTCTTTCATTTTCCACGGAGGTAAACACCTCGCCCGGCTGAGGCACCGCCGTAAGGCCAAGAACTTCTACGGGCGTGCTGGGCCCTGCGCAGTCGATGGTATTGCCGTCAGAGTCGATCATGGCCCTGATCTTTCCGCAGGCGGAATTAAACAGAATTATGTCCCCCTTGCAGAGAGTTCCCTCCTGCACAAGCACCGTGGCCACGGGGCCCTTGCCTCTGTCAAGCTTGGCCTCCACGACTATCCCTTTGGGATTAACCGTGGGGTCGGCTTTAAGCTCTTCCATTTCAGCCACCAGCAGGACCATCTCCAGCAGCTGGGGTATACCTTCGCCGCTTTTGGCGGAGACTTCTACCATAATGGTGTTTCCGCCCCACTCCTCCGGCGCAAGCCCTACGTCGGAAAGCTGCTGCCGGACTCTTTCCGCCTTGGCGGCGGGCTTGTCGATCTTGTTGATAGCCACTATCACAGGCACTCCGGCGGCCTTGGCGTGGTTGATGGCCTCTCTGGTCTGGGGCATCACGCCGTCGTCGGCGGCAACCACCAGGATGGCTATATCAGTGGCTTTAGCTCCCCTGGCCCTCATGGAGGTGAAGGCTTCGTGACCGGGGGTGTCGAGGAAGACTATATCCTTTCCTTCATGACGTACTGTGGAGGCGCCGATGTGCTGGGTGATTCCCCCCGCCTCCCTGGCGGTGATGTTGGTCTTTCTAACAAAGTCGAGCAGAGTGGTCTTGCCGTGGTCCACGTGACCCATTACTGTCACGATGGGAGGGCGGGGTTCCAGATGTTCGCCGCCGGGAACGGGCCTTTTTATTACCTCGCAGGTCTTGTCCTCAGACTCTCCGTCTTCCTCTCCGTCGTCGCATACCAGGGACAGGGCCACTTTATAGGCGTCTCCAAGCACTTTCAGTCCTTTTTCATCCAGAGGGGCGTCGGCGGGGATCATGAGTCCTGCCGAAATAAGGCATTTAACAGCCTCTGCCGGTGAAATTCCAATGAGCTCCGCCACTGCCTTGACAGTAGAACCTTCGGTAACGGCATAAAAATCCGTCTTTATCACGGTCTTATCCTCATCCTTTTTCTCAGCCCCTGCGGGCGCGGCAGACTCATGCAGAGAATCCTCCACCATCTGGGCTATATCGTCTTCAATGGAACTCATGTGGCTTTTTACCTCAACTCCAAGGCCATTTAGAATCTCGATAAGTTCACGGTTGCTTTTATCAAGAATCTTGGCCAGTTCATAAACGCGAATTTTACTCATCCTTGTTTCCCCCTTCCGCAAGCAGTTGCGAAATAGAACGTGCAAAGCCGCTGCGTGACGGTAAAGCAACAACCTTCACATTGCCTGAACCTACGGCCGCAGAGAGTTCGGCGCCGGAGACTTCCGGCATTATGATGATATTGGTTTTTTCCGCGAATCTCCCTTTCCGGAGGGATCTGTAGAAAGAAGACTCTCCTTCTTCGGTGAATTCCGCGAAGAAAACGAAGAGCGACTCTCCCCTGGCCAGATTTGATTTTACTATATCCTGACCAATTTGGAGGACTCCCGCCCTCCGCGCCATACCAAAAGCCAAAAGCAGGGCCTCCTTGCGGCTTTTCATGTTCCTGTCACTGTCCCTCATTCGGCGCGGTCATTTTAAGGAGTGCGGCGTAGGTCTCCGGATCGACTTTTACCTTGAGAGCTTTTGAAAGAGCGTCTTTTTTTATGGCGTTAGCAACGCACTCTTTGTTCAGGCATATATAGGCTCCCCTTCCCGGCAGTCTTCCGGAAGGATCAATTACAACCGCCCCGTCTGGGGTCCTGGCAACCCTGATCATCTCCCTTTTAGGGGCTTCTTCCCTGCATCCTACGCATGTCCTGGGCCGCTGCCTCATTATCAATCTTCCTTGAGCTCCATGTCCTGATCTTCGATTATCTCCTGGAAAAGGTCGTGGAAGGTGGGCATTCTTTCCGGTTCCAGCCCCTCAATGTTGATCTTCCAGCCTGTAAGCCTGGCCGCGAGGCGGACGTTCTGCCCCGCCTTGCCTATAGCCAGGGAGAGCTGATCGGGCCGGGCGTAGATAGTTACCTCCTTTTCCTGCTCCAGGACGGGCTCTATTTTCACTATCTTCGCGGGTGAGAGGGCGTTTCTTATATACTGCAGCGGATCATTGTTCCAGATTATCACATCCACTTTTTCACCGCACAGCTCCCTGCTTATGGATTTGATCCTGGCTCCGCTGTTACCTACGCAGGCGCCCACAGGGTCCACGTTGATGTCAAGGGTCTGGACGGCCACCTTGGCCCTTGCCCCGGCCTCCCTGACGATGTTCTTTATCTCGATGACCCCTTCCCGGATCTCGGGCACTTCCAGCTCCATAAGCTTTCTCAGCAGTCCGGGGTGAGTTCTGGATACCACTATCTTGGGGCCTCTGGTAGTCTGTCTGACATCCAGAAGATAAAATTTGAGCCTCTCGCCCTGAATATAGGCTTCGCCGGCAATGCGCTCCACCTCGGGAAGAATGGCCTCCGTGCGGTCGTTCAGCCGTACCAGCACTTGGTCGCTCTCGGATTTGAAGATTAGCCCGGTAACCAGGTCTCCCACCCGGTCGGAAAACTCCTCGAAAATTATCTGCCGCTCGGCGTCCTTCAATCTCTGAATTATCACCTGCCGGGCCGTTTGGGCCGCTATACGGCCAAAATCCTCGGGATTTTGTTCAATCCGTATGTAATCTCCCTCTTCCACCTCGATGAAGCCCTGGGCCTGGGCGTCGGCAAGGGTAAGCTCGGAATCCGGGGAAACGACCTCCGCGACGATATGCTTTACCTCACAAATGGAGATCTGGCCGTTCTCGGTATCAATGTGAACTTCAACTTCCTGGTTTCCGCCCCGGTATTTTTTATAGGCCGAAATGAGGGCCGCCTCCAGGCTGGAGACTACCACCTCGGGGGACAGCCCCCTGTCTTTGGTTATCTGAGTCAAAGACCGGATGAAATCGCGCCCCAGCTGCATTTACGAACTCCTCCTTTTATCCTGTTCCTCAAAGGCGAGATTGCCTTTTGTGATGATGTCAAAGGGAATGCGGACGTCGTCCCCCTCCTCCCAGTCTCTGCCGGTATCTCTTTCAAGCAGAATAACTCCGCCCTCCTCCACCGCTTTCAGGAGGCCGGTAAACCGTTTTTGACCATCCACTTCTCTGTTGGTTTTCAATTTTATTTTTTTCCCTGAAAACCTTTCGTAGTCCTCTATGGAGAAGAGGGGACGCTCAATTCCCGGGGAGCTTACCTCAAGGTAGTACTGTCCCCGGATATAATCCGGATATTCGTCCAGGAAGCGGTTCATCTCCCGGGACACATTTTCACAGTCTTTGACCAGAATTCCTCCAAGAGAATCGATATACACCCGCAGTATCGAACGGTTCCCCTCGTTGGTGAGGGTTATGCCCACGGACTCATATCCGAGCTTCTCAACTATTTCACGAAGCTCCCTGAAGCTCTCCCGGCCCTTTTCTACACTCATGAGTATCTCTCCCTGCGGCGAAATTAAAAAACAAAGAGTGGGGAAACCCACTCTTTGGCAAGAATCTCCAAATTATGCTTACATACTAAAGTATAGCATGTTTTTGCAAAAAAAACAGCCGTGCTCCGACGACCCGGAAACTTCCTGGCGCTACATGCAGAAGTCGGATATAAACTCAGGCCACCACTGGTCGAGATTTGTCTCGAAATCCTCGGGTTCGTCCACCGTAAGCTGCTCTTCGGCTATGGCTTCGTCCACCAGGAGGGGAAGGTCGATTATCCCCATCCACATTATTTCGTCGCCCAGGGTGTTTCTTTCAAAAACCCTTGATTCCTCCACGCAAAACGCCTCCTCTTTCCCGGAAGCTAATCAACCCAGTAGTTAGGCGCCTCCTTGGTCACTACCACGTCGTGGGGGTGGTTTTCCTTGACCGACGCCGCAGTTATTTTAACAAAGCGGGCCTTTTTCTGAAGATCGGGGATGTCGCCCGCGCCCACGTAGCCCATACCCGACTTGAGACCGCCGGTGAGCTGGAAGACCACGCCGGATAGGGCCCCCTTGTGAGCGGCCAGGCCTTCGATTCCCTCTGGCACCAGCTTGTCGTCGGGGGACGCGTCCTGGAAGTACCGGTCCTTGCTTCCCCCGTCTCTCATGGCGCCGAGAGAGCCCATGCCTCTGTAGCTCTTGTAGGATCGACCCCTGTAAATTATAAGCTCGCCGGGGCTCTCGTCTGTACCGGCGAAGAGGGAGCCGATCATGACCGAGTCCGCTCCCGCGGCCAGGGCCTTGACGATATCGCCGGAATAGCGGATGCCTCCGTCGGCGATCACGGTCTTGCCAAGCCTGTGAGCAGCCTGAGCCACGTTATATATGGCCGCCAGCTGGGGAACCCCTATCCCCGCTATAATCCTGGTAGTACAGATGCTGCCGGGCCCCACTCCCACCTTTACGGCGTCCGCTCCCGCTTCAATGAGGGCTTCGGCCGCGCCGGCGGTGGCGATGTTGCCTCCGATGAGGACCAGGTCCGGATAGTTCTTCCGGAGCATCCTTACCCCGTCCAGAACTTTTTTGGAGTGGCCGTGAGCCGTATCTACTACAATCACATCCACGCCGCTCTGCACCAGAGCCTCCGCCCTTTCAGCCAGATCGGCGCCCACTCCTACGGCGGCCCCCACCCTGAGCCTTCCCCCCTGATCCTTGGCGGCGTCGGGGAAATCCTTGGCCTTCTGTATGTCCTTTATGGTTATAAGCCCTTTCAGGGTGCCTCTGCGGTCCACGATGGGGAGTTTTTCTACCTTGTGCCTCATGAGGATAGCCTGGGCGTCAGCCAGGGTGGTGCCCTCCGGGGCAGTTATGAGGTTTTCTTTTGTCATTACCTGGAAGATGGGCTGTTCGAAGTCGGTTATAAACCGCAGATCCCTGTTGGTGATAATTCCCGCCAGCTTTTTATTTTCGTCCACGATGGGTACGCCGGAGATATGGTATCTCTCCATGAGTCCAATGGCGGCGCTAAGCCTGTCGTCGGGGTGGAGGTAAAAAGGATCGACGATGACGCCTGCCTCCGAGCGCTTTACTATGTCCACCTCTCTTGCCTGCTGCTCCACGGTCATGTTGCGGTGGATTATTCCCAGCCCCCCCTCCCTGGCAATGGCAATGGCCAGCCGGGATTCGGTAACCGTGTCCATGGCCGAGCTGCAGAGGGGTATGGTAAGAGCTATTGTCTCTGTGAGGTTTGTTCTGATTGAAACCTCGGACGGCAATACTTCGCTGAATCCCGGTTCCAAAAGAACGTCGTCGAAGGTGAAGCCCTCGTAAGAGACGAACTTTTCCTCAAATTTCATTTATTGAACCTCCTTGCCCTTCACGGGCTTAATGACTTTCGGGAATTGTAGGATGAAGAGAAAGAAGATACAACCCCATTAACAACTATACTTTAACCTCTGCAAAACCCGCCTGCCCGGATTGGCCGCGCTGTGGAAAGGGTGGCCGCCGCATGGCATATCACGGATTCGCACCTTCCGGGGGCGCCCTCTCCCTCTCCCGATTTTGCCTTGATATTAAGTCTTCCCCGCCAGCAATCGGGCAGGACGCCGTCCATGGCTGCTGCCATAGACTCAAGCCGCTCCGCAAGTCTGGGTCGCTGGGCGATTACAACGCAGTCGGCCCATTCGAGGGTCCAGCCCCGGGCCGCTGCCCGCCGGGCGACGTCCTGAAGCAGAAGGAGGCTCGAAATGTTTTTATATTTCACGTCCGACGCCGGAAAAATCGTCCCGATATCCCCCAGTCCCGCGCCTCCCAGGATGGCGTCGCACAGGGCATGGACCAGAGGGTCTCCGTCGGAATGAGCGATAAACCCCAGGGGAAAATCCGGGAAATCCACTCCCCCCAAAATAAAACGCCTTCCCGGAGCAAGAGGATGTATATCGTAGCCGAGGCCAGTCCTGAAAGTCCTCTGAAACCTGCTTTCAGCCAGGACAAAATCTTCAGGCCAGGTGATTTTTACGTTTCCGGCCTCGCCCCGGACGGCCTCAAGACGGCGTCCAGCCTTAACCCAGGCCTCACCCTCGTCTTTTGCCCCTGTTCCGTGATCTGCCAGAGCCTCGATCAGCAATTCCCGGTGAAAACCCTGGGGAGTCTGGGTGATGAAAAGCCCGTCCCTGGACACGGGATAAAATCCTCCCGCCCCGTCCTCTTTCTTCAGGGCGTCCGACTGGGGCAGAAGAGGCGCCGCTCCCGCATCCGCGGATACCCGGGCCATGACATGCCTGCACAGGTCAGTCGATGCAAAAGGTCTGGCCCCGTCATGAATGAGAACATATTCTCCCTTAGCATGGCGCAGGCCGTTAAGGACAGAATCATTTCTCTGGACTCCCCCGGCGACAGTCGTATGGGGACATGAGAAGAGGGCAAGCTTTTCTTCGAAGAGGGCCTCTTCTCCGGGGGGCGCCACGAA
>CAZXOD010000025.1:0-17375 GCA_964642285.1 uncultured Synergistaceae bacterium | reverse complement strand
CTTTATCGTGGAGCAGGGGGACAGGGACGCCATATTCGGAAGGCCCCTCCATCCCTACACGGAGGCCCTTCTGGCCGCCGCCCCCACCCTGGACAGGCGGCAGAAAGAGGCGCCTCTACAGGGAGACGTGCCAAGTCCCATCGATCTGCCCAAGGGGTGCCCCTTCGAGAGCCGGTGCCCCCGCAGGATGGCCGTCTGCGCCCTCAGCAGGCCCTCCCTTGAGGAGGCGGAGGGGAGGCTTGTGGCCTGCCATCTCTACTCCTGATCTGCTCATGAAGATAAATCCTGAAAATGGATTATAATAGTCCCAAGAAACAAAAAATAAGGAGGAATCGGGTAATGAGAAAGCTTGCAGCAGTTTTTGCGGTACTGGCGCTACTTGCGGCCGCCCTTCCGGCGGCGGCGGAGAAGAGCATCGTCATCGGCCTCGCGTCCGACGCGCTCTTCATGGACCCCTCCCAGCAGGATGAGACCATCACCAACACCATGGGAAGGTATATGTACGATGGCCTGCTTAACAACGACGCCGCCGGCGTTGCCTATCCCGGCCTTGCCGAGTCCTGGACCATCGGCGACGACCAGCTTACGTGGACGTTCAATCTCAGGAAGGGCGTAAAGTTCCACGACGGAAGCGACTTCACTGCCGAGGACGTGGCGTACACCATCGAGGTGTGCCGGGACTCCCTTCTTAAAAACTTCACCGCCTCCATCGACAAAGTGGAGATAGTGGACCCTCATACCGTTAAACTCATAACGAAGGCGCCCACGGCCATTCTGCTCGAATCCCTCGTCCCCCTGCGCGTTCTTCCCAAGGCCTACAGGACTAAGGCGGGCGAAACCGAGTTCAACCAGGCGCCGATAGGCACCGGCCCCTACGTATTTGTGGAGTGGGTGAAGGAAGACCACATCGCCATGAAGGCGAACGAAGACTATTGGGGCGGCCCCGCCAAAATCAAAAAAGTTACCATGAGGCCCATCAGCAACGCCGCTACCAGAACCGCCGCCCTGCTCACCGGCGAGGTGGACGTAATTGAGGACGTACCCGTCCGGGACGCGGACAAGCTTAACGCCACTGAAGGCGTAACCGTGGTGGACCGGCCCAGCGAAAGACTCATCTACTTCCACGTGGACAGCCACAGAGAAAAGGGCCCGGGAATCATCGGCCTGGATAAAAACCCCTTCACCGATCCCAGGGTAAGAAAGGCCCTCTCTCTGGCCATCAACAGGGACTCCATCGTGAAGATGATCATGAACGGCAACGCCTACGCCACTAACCAGCTTGTTCTCAAGGGACGCAGGGGCTACGTGGAGGATCTTCCCGAGGCAAAATACGACCCTGAAGAGGCCAAAAAACTCGTTACCGAGGCGGGTTATCCCGACGGCTTCAAGGTCTACCTCGACGCCCCCAACGGTCGGTATCCCAACGACGCCCAGGTGGCCCAGGCGGTGGCAAGCCAGCTTACCAGGGCGGGCATACTGGCGGAGCTTCGCCTCCACCCCAAGACCACCTTCTTTGACTTCATCAGGCCCGGCGACCAGTCCAGCCTGGTGATGACGGGCTGGTCCGAGCCCATCGACGTGGGCGAGATGGCCAACGTCCTCTTCTACACCAGGGGCAAGAATCCCGCCAAGGGCGGCTCCAACAGGGGGCACTACGCCAATCCCGACTTTGACGCCCTCATAGACGAGGCCGACGGCACCGCCGACCCCGAAAGCCGCAGGGTTCTTCTTGAAAAGGCCGCCTGGCTTCTCGTGGAGGACGGCGGCATAATCCCGCTCTACTTCCAGCAGGACGTCTACGGAACCAAGGATAATATCGTCTTCGCGCCCCGGGTGGACAAGTCCATCCTGGCCTATGAGATGGATGTAAAATAATCCCCCTGAATAGCGGGGGCGACCCTGACAGGCCGGAGCCGGAAGCCTCCGGCCTGTTTTTTGCATGAGAATGGAGTGGTCTTTTTTATGAAAGAAAAGCTGATAAAAAGGGTGGACGAATTAGCGGGGGAGCTTGTGGAGCTGAGCAGGCGCATCCACGAAAACCCCGAAACTGCCTTCGAAGAGAGGCAGGCCGCCGCGTGGCAGGTGGAGCTCCTTGAAAAGCACGGCTTCGAGGTTGAGGCCCCCTTCTGCGGCCTTGAGACCGCCTTCAGGGCCGTTAAAAGGGGCGCCCCCGGCGGACCCTTAGTAGCCTTCCTGTCGGAGTACGACGCCCTTAAGGGCCTGGGCCACGCCTGCGGCCATAACCTGATAGCCGCTTCCTCCGTCGGGGCTGGGATCGCCCTCTCCTGCGCCCTGGGTGATAGGGCAGGGGAGGTACAGGTTATAGGAACCCCCGGGGAGGAGGAGGGGGGCGGCAAGGTATATATGGTGGAGCGGGGCGGTTTCGCGGGGGTGGACTTCGCCCTCATGGTCCATCCCAGCACCAGAAATCTTATCGGAAGGGGAGGTCTGGCCGCTCAGTCGGTGAAGGCCTCTTTCTTCGGCAGGTCGGCCCACTCCGCCCTGCCGGAAAAGGGCATAAACGCCCTTACGTCCATGATCGCCTTCTTTAACGGCATAGATACCCTCAGGCAGACCTGGCCCAACGCCTCCAAGATAAACGGCATCATCACCAGAGGCGGGTCCGCGTCCAACGTCATACCCGAAATTGCCGAGGCCCTTTTTACAGTCCGGGCCTCCACAAAAAAAGAGCTCACGGCCATGTACCGGGATCTGGAACGGGTGGCGGAAGCGGCTGCCGCCTTCACGGGAGCGACCTTTGCCCTGGAGGGGGAACCCGCCTACGCCGAGCGGTACCCCAACGGCCCCATGGGGGAGGCCTTCAAAAAGAACATGGAACTATTGGGCGTTACCATGAATTACCCCGACCCCGCCGAACGGGTGGGGTCCTCCGACGTGGGCAACGTTTCCCTGGAGCTGCCCACCATCCACGAATACCTGTCCATCGCCGATGAATCTGTCCCCGGCCACACTCCTGAATTCAGGGAGGCGGCCATATCTTCCAGGGCGGAGGAGATGGTGCTTCTCGCGGCCAAGGGTCTGGCCCTCACCGGCTGGGATCTGCTCGCCGACGAAGACCTTAGGGAAGGGGCTCGCGAGGAGTATTGCCGGAAGGCCCTGCCCTTCAGGGAATAATCGCGGGCGGGTTCATCCTCCTGAGCTGCCTGACGAAGAGGAAGAGGGTTATCATGAAGGCGCAGCTGTCGGCCAGGGGGAAGGATATCCATACCCCTCTCGTCCCGAAGAATGCCGGCAGCGTCAGCACCATGGGGATGAGAAGCAGCACCTGCCGTGAGAGGGAGAGAATGAAGGCGGGCCTTGCTCTGCCCAGGGCCTGGAACATGGCCGATCCCGTAATCTGAAAGCCCACAAAAAAGTAGGTCATGGAGATGAGGCGCATGGCCTTTATCCCCTCGGTGACCAGCTCGTGGTCGGAGGAGAAGAGCAGAAAAATCTCCCTCGGGTAAATCTGGGCAATGGCGTATCCGGCAAACGCCATCACTGTTGAGGCGGTCACCGCGAGGCGGATCGACTGACGGGCCCTCGCCAGGTTTCCGGCGCCATAGTTATAGCCCAGAATGGGCTGAAACCCCTGGGCAAGGCCCATAAGGGGCATGAAGAAAAAGGAGAGAGCTCTGTTGATTACTCCGTAGACAGCCATGTGCATATCCCCGCCCCAGCGGACCAGGGCGGCGTTTATCAGCACTATGGACAGGCTCCCCGCGGACATGCGCACGAACTCCGACGAGCCCACGGCGATGGCCTCCCTCAGCACGTCCGGAGTGGGGACCAGATAGGCCTTCACAAAGGAGAGGGAGCTCTTCCCCCTGAAAAAATAGCCGAAAATCCATATGAACATCACCAGCTGGGAGAGCACCGTGGCTACCGCGGCGCCCATCATGCCCCAGCCGAAGCCGAAGATGAAAAGAGGATCCAGAATGATGTTCAAAATGGCGGAGATCAGCATGGACGTCATGGCGACCCCCGCTCTGCCCTCGGCCCTGGCGGCGTGGTTGCCCACCATGCCGAACATCTGCAGGGGGACGCCGAACAGAATCACCGCAAGATAGTCCTCCGCGTAGGGCAGAATGGCCTCGGTGGCGCCGAAGAGGCGGAGGACCTGCTCCAGAAAGACAAACACAATTACGGACACTATCAGCCCCACTCCGAAGGCGAAGGACGACGTGGCGCAGAAGGCCCTCTTGGCCCTGTCCAAATCTCCCGCCCCCAGGCTCCGGGAGATAATGGACGCCCCTCCTCCCCCAGCCATCACCGAAAGCGCCCCGGAGAGCATCTGCAGGGGGAAGCACACCATAATGGCGGCCAATCCCATGGGGCCCACTCCCCGTCCGATAAATATGGCGTCCACGATATTGTAGGACGACATAACTATCATTCCTACGGTGGACGGAAGGGACAGCCTGAAGAGCAGCCTCCCTATACTTTGAGTTCCCAGAAGATGCCGGTCGTTGCTCACTAAGTATTAGCCTCCGAAAAAGGGGGAGCGCGGCCGGAGCCGCACTCCCCGGTATATTTTTTTAAGTCAGAAAATCAAATTTCTTTTTTATCCCTGCCGATGCTCCTTACCTCAAGCATCCCCGTACCGGTGCACAGCTCAATGGTGCGCCCCCAGGAACCTCCCGTATCCTCCGCCACTATGGGGATTCGGAGGGCGGAGAGCGCCTTTTTGCACGCCTCCACGTTGCGGGCGCCAATCTTGAGCAGGGAGTCCTCCCCGCCGTAAGAGAACATCTGGGCGCCCCCGGCCAGTTTGGCCTTCAAATGCCTCTGGTCGGCGCCGCTTCGGATCATCTGGCCGAGCAGGTCCGGCACGGCGGAATCGGCGAACTTGGCCTTGTTGAAATTGTCTCCCCTGGCCAGCTCCGTGGAGGGAAGCATCACGTGGACCATGCCCCCGATGCGTCTTTTTTCGTCGTAAAGGGTAACTCCTACGCAGGAGCCCAGTCCGAGGGTAGCAATCTTGTCAGGGTGACCAACCACGCCTCCCTCGGCGATCCCCACCCTAATTACCGCCATGGCCGGCAACTCCCAGGGCCTGGAAGATTCGATCAAAAGAGTCGGGGTCCGGCAGAAGGAAGATATGGCTCGCCCCGTCGCCTGAAAGAGCCGCGCCGTCCAGCAGCAGCCCCGCGTCTATGACTATGGCCGTGTCGCTTGTGCGGCCGATCTCGGAGAGGCAGAAGGCGAGAATCGCCCCGGCCATGTCCACTGCCAGGGAGGGGACCGACGGCGTAAGCTCGAAGCCGAGAAAGTCCGACAGGGCCGTAAGGTAAGAGCCTATCATGATATTTCCCACCTCGTGGATCACCGACAGCCCCATATCGGTAAAGCCTTCGTCCCCCGAGGCTCCCGTCATATGGCGGATCATGGCCCGGGCGTCCTCAGTGTCCATGATGAAGAGCATATTTCCCGAAATGCCCCCCTCAATGCGGACGAAGACCGACAGTATCATCTTCTCGGCGCCGCCCACATATTCCATGATCTCGTTGAAGGGCATGGGGATTACCTTGGAAACATTCATCTCCACCGCTTTTCCCAGCAGGGAAGAGAGAGACGTGGCCGCGTTCCCCGCGCCGATATTGCTTACTTCCTTAAGGACGTCCAGATGAAAATCGCTTAATGTGCCGGAATTCATGGCGCCCCTCACCCTCTCAGCGGGCCGCCGAAGCTGTTCAGCGTCTCGGCGATCCGTTTGTCTTTAATCGAGATATGATCAAGGGTCCAGTTCACCAGCATATCCCGCAGGGCGACGGCGTCCTCCCTGGTCATTCCCTCGCCGCAGACAAGCTTCCTGTGGAGTTCAAAGACCTGCTTTATAAACCAGCTGTGCTCGTCCCTGTGCTCGCTGAACTGGTCGTAGCAGTTGCGGATCATTATAAGCTCCTCGGCGCCGAAGTGCTGGATAGCGTATCCGATGAGGTAGTTGACAGTATCCTCGATCCGGAGCTTGTCCCCGCTGTCCACGGCCTTCGAAAAGGAGGCGATACGTTCGATTAGCTTCCTGTGCTGGTCGTCGATAATTCCAATGCCGATGGCCAGCTCGTCGCTCCATTCAACAATCATAATTTTACCCTCCTGTTTAGGGCGGTTTTACTCTCATGCTCGTGCAAAAACCACCGCACAATTGTACCAGATAGAAAGCAGAGGGTGAAAGTTTTTCGCAGCTCCGTCCAAGGAATAAAAGAAGAGATTTTCGTACCCCCGATTTTTCAGATGAGAGTATAATGAAAAAAGATTCTCATCTTTCGGGGAGGTGGCTGTTTTGAGGGGTCTGTTCAGATTTGAGGAAAATCATTCCTACAAGATGCCGGTTCATTTCGGGGGCGTTCCCTTTTACCCGGTGAGGACGACCCATCATGACATGACCTGCATCTGCGTCTCCTACGAGACGGAGATGGAGGCGCTGGCCCGGTTCGTCCCTGAGGACTTCGAAATACTGGAGCCCGTGGTGAACGTGCAGTTCGCCAACAGCAGGGATGTGGAGTGGATGTCCGGCGGGGAGTACAGGCTTATTCAGTTCTCAACGCCCGCAAGGTACGAGGGGAACGACGAAGGGCTTACAGGTGAGTATATCCTCGTCATATGGGAGAACAAAACCTGCCCCATCATTGGCGGCCGGGAGGAGGACGGGATGCCGAAGATCTTCGCCGACATAGCCTGCGAACGGCACGCCGGAGACAAGTGGTTCACCCACGCCGCCTACGAGTGCTCCACCTTTCTGTACCTGGAGCTCGACAGGGGGAGGGAGCTTTTCGGCAGGGAGATCCAGGATATGAACAAGGGCGGTGCGACCAACATGTTCGGCTGGCGATTCATCCCCAACCTGGGCCAGGGGGGCGCAGCCCTCAGCCATGCCTCCCTCTACCCCCAGGAGGCGACGGTCAGCCGGGGCTGGGTAGGCGAGGGAAGCATAAAATGGACGGTCCCCGCCCCGGAACATCACCCTCAGCAGTACGGGATAATAGCCTCTCTGGCGGGGCTTCCCGTGGTGCGGTACAGGGACGGCGTGATGCTTAAGACATCCCACAGGCTTAACGTAGGCGATTCGCGAATTCTTCCATAAGGGAGGCTGTACTGTATGAGCGGGTATTTCTTTGAAAAAGTGGCGGCTGTGACGGGGGCGGCATCGGGAATAGGGCTGGGTCTGACGGAGGAGATACTGGCCCGGGGCGCGGCGGCAGTTTTTATGGGCGACCTGAAAGAAGAAAATCTTGCCCGGGAGTCCGCCAGGCTTGAGGAGAAATATCCCGGAAAAATCTTCCCGGTGGTAACGGACGTTACCAGGCTGGAGGACGTACAGAACCTGGTCGACAGGACGGCGGACTTCAACGGAAAACTGGATTTTATCTTCAACAACGCCGGGGTGGGCATGACCCTGCCTACTGAGCAGATCACCTTTGAAATCTGGAGATTTCTGGTGGACCTCAACATCATGGGCGTGGCCCACGGAACTTACTGCGCTATACCCATCATGAAAAAACAGGGCTACGGCCACATTGTAAACGCCGGGTCCGTTGCCGGACTGGTGCCCGTCGCCTATCAGGCTGTCTATGCCGCCACCAAGGCCGCTGTAATCTCCATGATCGAGAGTCTTCAGTACGAGCTGGAGGCGGACGGCCTCTCCTTCAGCGCTTACTGCCCGGGAAACGTGGTGACGGGGGTGTTTGGGGAAGTCGCGCCTCCCCCCGATTCCATATCCGTGCGGGAGGCGGTGGGATATATCCTCGGGGGAGTGGAGGAAAAAAAGATGCTGATTCCCCTCCCTGAGTCAGTGAAGGGTTTTTACGACCTCTACAGGCTGCGCCGGGAGGATTTTGACAAGTTTATGCGGAACATGGCGGCCGAGCGCAGGGAGAACTACCGAACCAAAGGATCCTACGTCTGACCGCCCCGTAACGCCTGAAAAGGAGGCCTGTGTTATGGACCGAAGCTCCCTGGACTGGGGAGAACTTCCCCTGGAAGCAGTTATACTTTTTATCGCCGGAATGACGTCCCTCATCGCCGGGGCCCTTTTAATCCCCGCCCTGGCCGGCGCCATACCCTACTACGGCAACGGACCGGCGGGGCTTATCCTCTTTTACTTCGCCCTGCAGACCGTGCTGATGGGAAAGACGCCCTTCGGCGACCTTCCTCCGTCGGGAATGCTTCTCGGCGCGGGCGCGGTTATAGCGGCGGCGGGGGTGACCATATGCATCATACCCTCCGTACCAGCCTGGTTCGCGGGCCGCCTGCTCTTCTTCTGCCTCGCTCCGGGGGGCGTCGTCATGCTCGTTCAGGCCGTTTTATCCCCTGAGAAGATCCGGCTGTGGCTCAGTCTGAAAGGAGTAGTAAAGCCGCTGGCGCTATGGGTTCCTGCGGTCTACCTGACGTCCATTCTCACGGGAGCCGCGTTTCTCGCCGCCTCCCGCGGAGGGAGCGGCTGGTGGCTGGTTCCGGCGCTGCTGTTCCAGGGGGCGGCGGTTTTAAACCTGGGGAGGATTCTGGCCGCCGTCTACAAAGTATACCCCGCCTCCAAGCCGGAGGCGGAAGGGCGGCCTCCTATGCCCTTCGGTCAGGGAATGCTGCTTTTGACCGGGGTCTTCATGATGCTGCTGGGGCTGCTGCTGCTCCCCGTAAGCCTGGGCATTCTGCCCTTCGCCCCCAACGGCCAGCTGGGCCTGCTGATGGTTATCTTCGCCGTCCAGATGGCCGCCTCGGGCGCCACACCCATAGGAGCCTTCCCCCGGTCCGCCGCCATGACGTTCCTGGGCCTGGCAACGGCGGCGGTTGGCGTGACCTCCTGCATCGTGCCGGGTCTTCTTGAGGGAGTTATCGCCTTTCTCGTGGCGGCGCTCAACATCATCGGCGGCGTCCTGACCTTTATAAAGTCCCTGCGCAGCCTGTCGGGCGCCAGGAAGGCCGTACCGGCGGGGGACGCCCTCTCCCTGCTCAGGAGGCTCTACACTACTCAGATCTCCATGGGAGTCCTGTCGGTAATGTTCGGCTCCTCCATGCTCTTTCCCGGGATTATTCCAAGTCTGGTCATAGGGGCTGTACTTGCCGCCAACGGCGGGGTGCTGATCTATCTCATGATCCTGCTGGGGCGGGTGGAGGCCATGAAGGGGCAGATTTCCTCCGGAGCCTGAGGCCCGCAGAAATTTTCAGGCTCCCCGCGGCCGTTGTATAATGTGCTATCCCCATGAAAGGGTTTGATGGCATTGAAGATTTGGGTTCTATGCGGAGGGGAGGGCGACGAGAGGGAAGTCTCCCTGAATAGCGGCGGGGCGGTTGCGAAGGCGCTGCTTGAAAAGGGCCGCGACGCCGAACTTGTTGACCTGAGAAACAGACGGGACGTCAGGGCTTTTATCGAAAGGCGGGACGGGTTCGCCTTTATAGCCCTCCACGGAGGGTGGGGGGAGGACGGCAGGCTTCAGGCGGCCCTGGAGATGGCGGAGCTGCC
The DNA here is from genome assembly GCA_964642285.1 of uncultured Synergistaceae bacterium. Lineage (GTDB taxonomy): Bacteria > Synergistota > Synergistia > Synergistales > Aminobacteriaceae > Aminivibrio. Next base: position 7,915 of record CAZXOD010000025.1, on the reverse strand, counting down.
CTTCTCCGGCTCCCGCCACGGCGCCTGCGCCCTGGCCATGGACAAGACTGCGAGCAAGGTCCTTTTCAGGGATCGGGGGCTGCCCGTTCCGGAGGGCGTGGAGGTCCGGCGCCCCTCCAAGGACCGGGAGCTTACGGATTTCGCCGTGTCAAAACTGCTGAACCGTTCAGGCAGGCTTGTGGTAAAGCCGTGCCGGTCGGGGAGCACTGTGGGGGTCTCCATTCTTGACGGGGCCCGCGGCCTTGAGGGCGCCCTTGAAGAAGCCCTTCGCCATGATGAAAGGGCCCTGGTGGAGGAGTACATCCCCGGGCGGGAGATAACCGCGGCGGTCTTTGAGCGGCAGGGAGAGACGGTCTGTCTGCCGGTGATCGAGATCCGGCCCAGGGGCGGCTTTTACGACTACGGCTCGAAGTACACCCCCGGGGAGACCGAATATATTGTTCCGGCGCCTCTGCCCGCCTCCGTCACTGCGGAGGTGGAGCGAGTGGCCCTGGGGGCTTACGAAGCCCTTGGGTGCGGCGCTTATGCAAGAGTGGACCTTCGCCTGGACGACGAAGACCGTCCCTTTTTGCTGGAGGTCAACACCGTCCCCGGAATGACCGCCACAAGCCTTGTTCCAAAGGCCGCCGCCGCGTCGGGGCTCTCCTTCGGCGATTTTCTAGTTGCTGTTGTAGAGCATTCCCTCTCGCTTTCGGCCATTTAAAACTCGCTGACGTACTGGAATCGTCTCCTAAACTCCTCCGGCGTCAATCCCGCTGTGGCGGCCAGCTTTGCCAGTTCGTCGCCGTCCTCGAAATCCCGTTTTTCAAGGCGAATCATGTACTCCCGGGCAATCCGGTACTGGATGGAGTCCGTGTTCACCCTGCGGATTCTGGTCTTTCCGGTGACGGGGTCCATGATTTCGTCAAAGGAGATGGGGACTATCTGGTTGTTCTGAATGCTTATGAGGGCGTTTGTGCCGCCCCGCCTCAGAAAGTCGAAGGCGCCGTAGCCCAGGTTCCGGGTGTACTCTATGTCGAAGGCGTTGGGCGGGGCGCACCGCACCTCGTAGCCCACCTCTTTGTTGTTGATGGTCATTTTGATGCCCAGGGAGTTGAGGCATGTCAGCAGCTCTCTTTTAAGCACGTCGGAGAAGTTTATCTCGGCGTAGCGGACGTGGCCGTGGTCGTCGTACTCTATGCAGTCGGCGGCCTCCAGGTCCTCGATGCTGATCCTCTCGATAAGCCCCTCGGCGGTCACCGCCACTCCGTAGTTTCTCCCCGCCGCCAGACGCTTGATGACGGAGCCCGCGATAATGTCCACTATCAGCGAAAGGGGGACTTTTTCGCTCCCCGGCAGCTCTTCGGGGATGATGGTTATGGTGGCGCCTGCGCTCTTTCCGATGCCCAGGGCCAGATGGCCCGCCACTCTTCCCATGGCCACGGCAATAAACCACCGTCCCGTGGTCCTGGCGTCCTCCATCAGGTTGCTAACAAGCTGGGCTCCCAGGGAGCGGGCTGTCTCGAAGCCGAAGGTGGGAATTCCTTCGGGGAGGGGAAGGTCGTTGTCTATGGTCTTAGGCACGTGGGCGAAGTTTATGGTCAGCCCCAGGCAGTTTTTGGCGTAGTCCGCTATCCGGGAGGCCGCGTAGGCCGTATCGTCTCCCCCGATGCTAACCAGGTGGGTCGCTCCCAGCTCGACCAGGGTGTCCACTACCCTGCGGAGATGTTCGTCGCTTCTGGTGGGGTTGAACCGGGACGTCCTTAAAATGCTTCCGCCGTCTGAATGTATCCGGCTTACCATGTCGATGGTCAGCGGTGTTATCTTCTTCTCCCCCGCGGCGAGGTGAGAGAAGCCGTCGTAAATGCCGTACACGTTCCAGCCGGACTTCCTGGCCTCGATGGTGACCGAACTTATGACGCTGTTCAGTCCGGGGGCCGGGCCGCCGCTGCATATTATCGCCAGGGTGTTTTGGGTCGGGGTGGTCATAGTCGCCCTCCTGATCTGAGACTTCGAAAAGAATTTTAACATAGTTCAGGATTTGCTCCCCTTTTTGATTGCCGGAAAGGGATTCCGATGTTGAGTTTTTCTCTATGTTCAGATACTCTTCTTTAAGACCGGCGAAACGGGAACCGCGTGTTTGTTCGGGGGGAGGCTGACGTATGTCAAATAAGAGGCTCCGGTTTGAGGCGGCTCATTCCAACGATTTTTTTCTGAAGTTTACCGGCTTTTTTATTATCCTGGGTCTGTCCGCGGGCATCTTTCTCCTTTTCGAAAACGCCTTCAGGGAAGAGGTTCGGCTTAAAAGAGATCTTATGAGCTGGGCGGGGCAGCTCGCCAGGGGAATGGGGGCGGAGCCTCCCTCCTGCCGCGACGTCTTCGGCAGAGGGTTGATAAGAGAGCATTTTTCCGCTCTGAAACAGGCCTATCCCACCCTCCGGGCGCTGCGCTTCGTGGAAGAGGATGGGGAAGGGGAGCCCGTCCTCCGGATATGTTCCGAGGGTCAGAGGGAGGACGGGGGGCCTTCCTCCCGCCCCCTGCCCCCGGAGCTTCGCGCGGCTGCTCTAAAGGCGTTGAAAGAACGCAGAGGAGAAGCGGTGATTCCCCGGGGCGCCCGGGCGGGCAAGGGTATAGCCGTCTTCGCCCCCCTGGGAGACGGGACGTCCTCCGGCGCTGAAGCGGCCCTTTGGCTTGATGTGGATCCCTCCCTGTTTGCGGACAGGATGCGGGGCGCCGTACAGCTGCCTCTTGCGGCCCTGGGAGCTCTCTGCCTCCTGGCGATTGGGGGAGGGGCTTTCCTTAAGCGGCGCTCGACCCTTTCCCCGGGGAGGAAGGGCAGGCGCGGAAGGGCGGAGGCCGCCATGGCCGCCGCGGCGTGCGCGATTATAACCCTTGCTTTTTTCTTCTCCTACCGCAGCCATTCTGCTGATGAATCCAGGCTTCTCTTTTACAGGCTGGCGGAGAGAAGAGCCATCCAGACCGTCAGGGCGCTGAACGATCTGTGCGACGTCAGGCTGGAGGCGATAGGTTCTTTTTTTGAGACGAGGGACGGGGCGGAAGAGGGAGAGTTTTACAGCTTTGTGAAATTTCTGGCCCGGGACCCGGTGGTGAAACGCTGGGAGTGGGTGACAGTGGTGCCGGAAGAAGAGCGGGAGAGTTTTGGCAAGAGGTTCAAATCCGGCATCTGGCAGATGGACCCCGGGGGCGGTAGGGTAACGGCCGGGGTGAGGGACAGCTACTACGCGGTTGCCTACGTTTTTCCCCGGGAGACAAAAGAAGGGGCCCTTGGCTACGACATGGGCTCCGACCCAGTCCGGCTTAAAACCATTACGGAAAGCCTGACTACGGGAAAGACTCTGGCCACGGATCCTGTAACCCTGGTTCAGGCGACGGGGGAGGAGAAGGGGTTTCTCATCCTCAGGCCCGTGCACGGGCCCGATGGCGGGGTTAAGGGCTTTGCGCTGGCCAGGGTAGGTCTGGACGACCTTCTGGTCCACTCGGGATTCCTGTCGGGACATGAAACAGAATCCGCCTCTGTGACTGAAATTTATCTCGCCAGGCCGGACGGATCCTCCGAGCTGCTGGCCTGTTCAAGGCCGGACCATGAATGCGGCAGGGAAGGGGGAAGCCGGTTTGGGCGGAATTCTTTCGTATTTCCCTTCTCCGCCTTCGGCAAGACCCTCGTAATCTCCGTCCACAAGGAGCCTTCCTTCAGCGACCTGTACCCCTCCGACCCCGGCTGGAGTCTGCTGGTTGCGGGACTTTTTGTAACCCTGGCCGTCTTTTTTCTGGTCTCGGCCCTCACCGGCAGGGGAGAGGCCCTGGAGGAGCTTGTGACGGAGAGGACCGCAACTCTGCGGGAGAGCGAGGCGATGCTCCTGGAGGCCCAGGAGATAGCCCGGCTGGGGAGCTGGGCCCTTGACGTGCCTTCGGGAGTGCTGACGTGGTCCGACCAGGTCTACCGCCTTTTCGGCCTTCCGCCGGACTCCCCCCAGACCTACGGGGCTTTTCTGGACGCCGTTCACCCTGACGACAGGGACGCCCTGGACTACGCCTATTCATCCTCTGTGGCGGAAGGCAGGGATAAGTACGAGTTCGAACACCGGGTGATCAATAAGGAGACGGGAGAAACCCTCTACCTCCACGAGCGGTGCGTCCATTTCAAGGACGATTCGGGCAGGATTGTCCGCTCCGTGGGCATGGTTCACGATATAACCGAGAGAAAGCTGAACGAGCAGGCTCTGGAAAAGGCCAGGGCCGAGCTTGCGGCCGCCAACGTCTCCTTGGAGGAGGCCCTGGGAGAGGCCAGGGAGATGACGAAAAAAGCGGAGGCCGCCAACATAGCCAAGGGCCAATTTTTGGCCAACGTCAGCCACGAGATCCGCACGCCCCTGAACGGAGTTATAGGGATGGCGGATATTCTTGAGGATACGCCCCTAAGCCCCGAACAGGGAGAGTATGTGGCTCTTCTGAGGTCCAGCGGCAGGCATCTTCTTTCTCTTATCGATGACGTGCTTGATTTTTCCAAACTCGAAGCTGGAAAGCTGGAGGTGCGGGAGGAAGAGTTCCCTCTGGGGGAGTTTATGGAGGAGATGTTTGCCTTCGCCGCGGCCCGGGCATCGGCTAAAAAGCTGGACTTCAGGGGAAGCGTATCCCCGTCGACGCCGTCCTGCATTCTGGGGGATAAGTTCAGGATAAGGCAGATTCTGGCCAACCTGCTGGATAATGCCGTGAAATTCACCGCCGCCGGTCAAGTTGTCATGACCGTCAGCAGGGAGGGAACGGACGGCAGGGGCCGTCACACTCTTCGATTTACAGTGGCGGATACGGGGCCGGGGATTCCTGCGGAAGCCTTGGGCCGGCTGTTCGCGGAGTTCTCCCAGGCGGATCCTTCCCTGACCAGGCAGCATGGGGGGACTGGCCTAGGCCTCGCCATTTCAAAAGAGCTGGCGGAGCTTATGGGAGGAGAAGTGGGCGTATCTAGTCCCTCCGGATTGGCCGGGGGAGGCCCGGGAGCGGAGTTCTGGTTTACGGTAAAGGTTTTTGAAATCCTCTGCCAGGAGGAGGACGGAGAACCGGACCCTGCCTCCGACCCAGGGGCTTCAGCGCAGAGACGCCCCGGCGGGCTGAGGGTTCTGACGGCGGAGGATAACGTCATCAACCGCAGGGTAATCGCCGCCATTCTGGCGGGAGCGGGCATAGAGGCCGACTTCGCTGAAGACGGCGCCCAGGCCCTGGCCGCTCTGGAAAAAAACAGGTACGACGCCGTCCTTATGGACGTGCAGATGCCCGTCATGGATGGCCTGGAGGCAACCAGGGCAATACGCCTCGCGGAGCGCATCAAGGGTCTGCCTCCTGTTCCCGTAATAGCCCTTACGGCCCACGCCATGCCGGGAGACCGGGATCGGTGCCTTGACGCGGGGATGAACGAGTATATTTCAAAACCCATAGACCGGCAAATTTTTCTGGAAACCCTTTACAGGCTTGTCCGGGGCAGCGGACCCACAAAAGAGAGGCGTGAAGAAAATTTGGATGCAAACCTTTTGAAGGTCTTCGCGCCGGAGTTTCTGCTGGAAAACCTCGGAGGAGACAGGGAGGCCGCCGAGGATATCTTGGCTGATTTCTCGGGCGAGCTTTCCGCCGAACTGGCGGGGGTCAGGAAACGAGCCGCGGCCGGAGACTGGAGAGGCGCGGCAGCCCATGCCCACACCCTTAAGGGGGCCGCGGGGGGAGTGGGAGGCGAGGAGGTTAGGGAGCTTGCCTTTCAGGCGGAGAAGGCCGGTAAAGAGGAGGACGGAGAGGCCCTGCTGCTCCTGATCCCCAAACTGGAGGGGGCTTTTGCCCGACTGGTGGAGGCTATTTCGGACTACCTGGGATAAGAGGGCAGCTCTTTAACTTTTGGACTGCAAAAAAAGTTTCTTTTTAAAATTTTATATCTGTACTATAATGATAATTAAGAACCTTGCTCTTATCGCTTGCCCCCTGTCTTCAACGACCGCAGGGAGATAAGGAGGCCTGAAAACTTCCCGCCTGCGGGAAAAGGCCTCCCATGAAGATTTGGAGGTGTCCTTTTGTCCATGAGCCCTATGCCCGCAGCCGGAGGGGCGCCCCGCATGATGTTTTTTTGTGTTCTGATGGCGGCAGCCGCCCTGGCCGGAGGATTTTTCCTGGGCTGGGGGAGGATGGAAGAGACGGACCGCTTTATGAGGGAGGAGCTGGGACGACAGGCGAGGCTGATCGGTGAAACGGTCAGGTTTGATAATCTGGCCGCCCTTTCCGGAGCCCCGGAAGATCTTGCCGTTCCTGAATACCTGCGCCTCAAAGAGCAGTTAGGAGCCGTGCTGCGGATTTTCCCGACCGGCAGAAAGCTGATTCTCGCGGGCTATCGCTCCGACGGCTCCTTATTCCCGTATGTGGACTCGGAGCCCTCCTCAGGCGAGGCGGATTCCATGCCGGGAAGCAGTTACGATAAAGCGGTTCTCCCGCCTCATTCTGATTACGAGAAGAGAAGCGACGTCACCGAGGGCCCGGTTTCCGGCAGGGATGGAATTCGAGTCACCTCATGGCGCTCCCTCTTAAACCCCGATACGGGTCGGCCAGAGGCGTTACTGGCTCTGGAAGCGGACGGTGAAAATTGGGAAAAAGACGTCCGGGCTGTCGCTGTCCTTCCCGTTGCCGCAGGGGCAGCTCTGGCCGTCGTTTTTTTGGTCGCCTGCCCCGTTTTGGCCCTAAGAACCCGCTTTAAATATGCCGAAGCCGGACTTGTCCTTCTGATCGGCCTCATCCTCACCGTTTTTGTTGCCCGTATGATCCACGAAAAGGAAAATTTCGACAGGGGAAAGGCCTTCGCGGCCATAGCCGACGCCCGGTCGGGCAAACTGAGCAGCCTTTTTGAAAACATCCGAAACGTGGCCCTGATGAGCCTCGTCCGGTACATGGAGTCCTCCGAAGAGGTGCTGGAGGACGAGTTCGAACACTTCACAAAACACCTTGTGGCCCTGTCGGAGGTGGAGTCTGCCGCATGGATTCCCGCCCGCGGGGGCGAGCCGAATTTTTCATGGCCTGACGAGGAAGACGGCGAAGCCATGAAGCTGGCCGCCGCAACGATGCTTCCATCGTCATCGGAAGCCCGCTCCCGTTCATATCAGAAAGGCTCCTGGAGGGAGCTGCGGGTTTTTAAATCCGTGCACGAGAGGGAAAAACCCCACAGGCTTATGGGGCTGACTTCCTTAACCCTTAACCTGGACGCTTTTTTAACCAGGGCCGCCAGGGGCGGCGAGAGGGATCTGATCATGAGGCTGTGGGAGCTGACCGGTGAAGAGACAACGCTTGTTGCGGGCCCTTTTGCCCAAGGCGCGCCAGATTGTTTCCGGGGCATGGCCGTATCCGCCTATCTTCCTCTCTGCAGCATCCGGCCCATCTTCGCCTTCGGGAGGGTTTTCGCGGCGGAGATGCTTCCCGGTCCCGACTTCCTCCTCCACCACCCTTTAAGGCGCGGTCTGCCTGCCCTTACGACGGGACTTTTAATTTCCCTTTCAGTGTCCGCTGCGGTGGGGGCGGCCTTCCGGCGCAGGGAGGTTCTGGAGCGGGGGGTGGCCGAGAGAACGGCGGAGTTGCGGGAGAGTATGGACAGACTGCAGCTTGCCGACCAGATATTCCGGACCACTACGGAAGGCATAGTGATCACCGACGCCGACGGCTTTATAGAGGATGGGAACCAGGCTCTGGGGCAGCTCACGGGTTATGCCCTTGGGGAAGTCAGAGGAAAAAGACCTGATATGTTCGGGGCCCAGAGGATTACTCCCGACGCCCCCGAGAGATTCTGGGAGATGCTGAAGAAGGACGGCGCCTGGCAGGGCGAGGTACTGAACCGGCGCAAGAGCGGCGAGGTCTATCCCGTATGGCTGACCATCAGCGCGGTAAGGGACGACGAGGG